>JAKOPZ010000296.1 GCA_029778615.1 Chloroflexota bacterium
ATGCGCGTAGAGATTGCGTCGTCACACAGGACGTTCCTCGCAATGACAAACCCCATCGCAACGACAAACCCCACGGCAATGGCAATCAGCGAATCACCAACCACGTGACCAATTCAAAATCGGTCTTGGTTGTGGCTTGCTGATTTTTTTCGGGCAGCACGGCATCGCGCGATTGTTTCAACGACGCGAGCGCGCGCTTGGTGAATGTGCCGGCGATGGAACGCACCGCCGCGTCGAGCAGCGTATTGTACAGCGTCATGTCCGCGCCGTTTTGCGTTTCGGCATCAAACAGCGCGCACAATTCTTCATACGGCGTCTTTTTGCCCGCGCACAACGCGCGATACATTTCCAAAATTTGCTTTGGCTGCGCGAACGTGAAACGCACCGTCTTGTCGCGCCAAACATAGACAAGGAAAAACGGCTGCAAGGGATTGATGGTGTTACTTGTCGCCTCCGCGTCGCGCTGCTGCAAACAAAAAATGACGCCGGGTTGAATGAGCGGATACGCGGGGGCGGGCGGCACAACCGCGTACAACCCGAACGGCGCGTCCTCCAATTCTTGACGTTTGCTCGCAATATAATTTGCAAGGTCAATCCGAAAATCGTCGAGCGTGAAATCGGTGAGCGAAACGGATTCGTTGAAATCTTCGAGGTCGAGAATTTCGTCCTTGAGTTTCAACAGTTGGCGGTCGCGATATTTCAAATCGTCGCGCACCAATTCTTCCAACTGCGCCGTGTCCAATACATTGTCTTCGTTCGTCGCCGCAATGTCCACGAGCGCCATGCGCGCTTCGACGCGTTCCTTGAGCGCGATGTAATTTTCCAAGTCGGGCGTGGGCCAAAAATTGACGAGCTGCACCGTGTTATTTTTGCTGCCGATGCGGTCAATGCGCCCAAAGCGTTGAATCACGCGCACGGGGTTCCAGTGAATATCGTAATTGACCAAGTAATCACAGTCCTGCAAATTTTGTCCTTCGGAAATGCAATCCGTCGCAATCAGCAAATCAATTTCGCCCGTTTGCGGCAGGTCGGAAATTTTGGCGCGCTGTTTGGCGCGCGGGGAAAAATTGGTGAGGATGCGATTGAACTCGGTCTTGTCGAACGTGGTTCTGTTTTCGTTTCCGCCCGTGACGACGGCGGTGTGAATGCGCAATTCTTGTTTCGCCCACGCGGCGAGTTGGTCGTACAAATAATGCGCGGTGTCGGCGAACGCGGTGAACACCAACACCTTGCGATTCGGTTCACCGTCGCGGTTGGTGGTCGGCTGCTGCGCTTTGGCGCGAATCAATTCCTTGAGCCGCGCGAGTTTCGCGTCGCGCGCGGGATTGACCTTTTGCGCTTCGAGATATAGAAACGCGATTTGCTCTTCATCTTTTTTCAAATCGTCCAGCCAACGCGCCACATCCAAATCCGCGAACGGATACACCAATTTTTCGCCCACTTGTAGAATGGCTTCGGGTTCTTCGTCATCTTCCAACAATTCGTCCAAATCTTCGGGGTCGAAATTCGGATTCGTCTCTTGGAGTTGTTGAAAGCGCGTAAGCCGTCCTTGCAAATCGTGAATTTTCTCGAGCGTGCGCTCCATCGTGATCTCGAACGCCTCGATGGAACTTTCGAGCCGCTTGAGAAAATTCACCTTCATCATCCCAATCAAATAATTTTCAATTTGCTGCTGCGTAAAACGCGTGCCGACGCGCGTGAGATATTTGGCGCGCACTTCGGGACGCAAATAGTTGGCGGGGCTGAACAACGCGAGTTGATATTTTTCAATCTCGTCGTTCAAGCGGTCATACGGCAAAAATTCGCCGTCGCGGTCAATTTCGGCATACAGCGAAAGGGGTTTGGCGCGGCGCGGAAAACCGCCGAGCGCGGCAACACTGTCCGCATAGTAACGGTGAATGTGTTTGCGCGAACGCGCGATGGTCAATTCATCGAGCAGTTTGAAAAACGCGGACGAAAGTTTTTGGAGCAAGACGCGCGCGTCGCGTTCGCCCGATTCTTTTGCCCATTCGTTAAATTGTTTTTGCGCCACGTCGAGCGCGCTTTTCAGATTCGCAATGCCGATGCTGTCCTTGAACGCGTCCTCGCGTCCTTCGCTGATGAAATAGATTTGATTGCGCAGGTCAACGAGACTCGTGTTGACGGGCGTTGCCGAAAGCATCAACACCTTGGTCTTGACGCCTTTTTGAATAATCTCGCGCATCAAGCGTTCGTAACGACTCTGCTTGATGATTTGTCCCTCTTCATCGCGCTTGCCTTTGGTGTTGTTGCGAAAATTGTGCGATTCGTCAATCACCACCAAATCGTAATTGCCCCAATTGATGGTGGACAAATCTATATCACCGCTCTTGCCGCCGTCGCGCGATAAATCGGTGTGCGACAAAACGTCATAGCGAAAACGGTCGCGCACGAACGGATTGAGCGTGTCATTGTGCCGATACACCGTCCAATTCTCGCGCAATTTTTTCGGACACAGCACAAGCACGCGGTCATTCCGTAATTCAAAATACTTGATGATGGCGAGCGCGGTGTAGGTTTTGCCCAGCCCCACGCTGTCGGCAATGATGCAGCCGTTGTGTTTGAGAATTTTGTTGATGGCGCCCTTGACGCCGTCGCGTTGAAATTCAAACAGCGTTTTCCAAATCTCGCTCTCGGTAATCTGATGCTGCGCGTCATCCAAGCCGCCGCGCGTTTGTTCATCCACGAATTTGCCAAAGATGTGATAGAGCGTCTTGAAATAAATAAATTCGGGCGCGTGATTTTGATAGAGTTGCGCGAGATATTCCAATACCTCTGCTTTCACATCTTGCGTCAACTCTGTATTGTTCCACAATTCATCAAACCACGCTTTCAAATCATCACGGTCGCGGCGGTCATTCACAATCAAATTCAATTCGATATTGTTTTTCCCTTCGTCCGCCAAACCCAAACCGCGCACGGTAAAATTACTGCTGCCCAAAATCGCTTCGTGAACGCCGTGATTGTCAATGTGGTACAATTTACCGTGCAGCAACCCTGCGCGTTTCACCGAACGAATTTCCACTTTGTCGGCAATCCACTCTGCACACACGCGCGCCGTGCGCCGCAGCGTCAACGTATCGCGCACGCGCAAACCATCTTGGTCTAAATCAAATGCCTTGTGCGCGCGATGCGACGGGTCAAGGTCGAGATAACTCGGCTCGCCGAACAAAAAACGCAGCCGCGCGATCGCATCGAGCTGCGTTTTTAACTTCTCGTACGCATAGATTGTGAAATACGCGGAAACGAAAGAGAGGTCAGAATCGGGCGCAATGTTTTGTTGTAGAAAATTCCCGACTGTGCCGCGTGTGAGATTATCACGCAGCCCGGAAGCAAGCCGATGAGGATTCAATTTTCATTCTCCCACCCAATAATGTTGCAAGACTGTAGCGATTATATGTTTCGCTATTTTGTTTGACAAGCGCGTTTTCTTTCGCGGTTTTCCTCCTTTTCGCGGGTTTCGAGGTTTTTTTTCGCGGTTTTCCTCCCTTTCGCGAGTTTCGAGGTTTTTTTCGCGGTTTTCCTCCCTTTCGCGGGTTTCGAGGTTTTTTTTCGCGGTTTTCCTCCCTTTCGCGAGTTTCGAGGTTTTTTTCGCGGTTTTCCTCCCTTTCGCGAGTTTCGAGGTTTTTTTCGCGGTTTTCCTCCCTTTCGCGAGTTTCGAGGTTTTTTTCGCGGTTTTCCTCCTTTTCGCGGGTTTCGAGGTTTTTTTCGCGCCTTTCGCGTTCCAACCTCTTTCGCATTCCCATTCCCTTCATGCTACAATCGGCGCGTGAGTCCCACTGCGCGTCCTCTCTTGGCTCTCTTGACGTTTCACGTTTTACTTTTTACGCTTCTCACCGCCTGTTCCTCCAACAAACGCGTCGTCCTGCTTGTGGACGGCGAACGGCGCGTGATTGAAACGCAAGCGCCCACCGTCGGCGAACTCTTGCGCGAACAAAACATTGTGCTGGGCGACCAAGACCGCGTCGAGCCGCCCGATTACACGCCGATTGAACGCACCGCGACCATTCAAATTGTGCGCGTGCAAATCAAAACCGAGACCACGCGCGAGCCGTTGGAATTTGAACGTATCTATACGCGCGAAGAAAATTTGCCGGACGGACAGGTGCGCGTCTCGCGCTTTGGCGCGAACGGCGAAGCGGAAATTGATTATCAAGTCACGCTCGAAGATGGGCGCGAAGTTTCCCGACGCGAAATCGCGCGGCGCGTGATTCAAGAACCCGTCAATGAATTGCTGTTGATTGGCACACAAGGCACGGTGCCCTCTGTTGAAATCACCGGCACGCTCGCGTACATTGGCAAAGGGAATGCGTGGCTCGTGCGCGGGTCAACAGCAGAGCGCCGACCGCTCACCACGAACGGCGATTTGGATGGACGCGTCTTTGATTTGTCGCCCGATGGAAAATATCTCTTGTATTCGCGCGCGGCAGGCGCGAACGCCGCCGCGTCGGATATCAATACGTTGTGGGTGATTGATACCGTGCCGTTCAATGCCGAACCGCGCCGCGTGCCGATTGACAACGCACTCTACGCGCAGTGGGCGCCTGATGGTTCCGCGCAAGTCGCCTATACGCGCGGCGAAAAAACGATCGGCGCGCCGGGTTGGAAAGCGTACAACGATTTGAATATCGCGACACTGTACGGCATCACCGAAACGCTTCAAGTGAGCGATACGGATATTCAAACGCAAACAGTGCGCGTCACGCCAACCCCTTTGCCCAGCGATACGCCGCCGCCGACCAAAACGCCTGACCCCAATGTGACGCCCGACCCAAACGTTCCCACCGCGCTTCCGCTCCCGACCTATACGCCGCGTCCGTTTGGCAGACCCATCACGCGGACGATTTACATTACCAGCACGCGCGTCACCACGCTTTCGCAAACGGCGAAAACGCCGATTACGTTGACGAATCAAGTGGTCATTCCGCGCAGTGCGCCCGCGCCGCTCAGTTGGTGGGGTTGGAATGTGGCGTGGTCGCCCGACGCGAAAACGTTTGCCTATGCGTTGTCGAACCAAGTGGGTTTGGTGACAATCCAAACGGGCGAACGCCGCGCGCTGGAGGAATTTTCGTACTATAACACGCGCGGCGATTGGGTTTGGATTCCGCAATTGGTGTGGTCACCTGACGGACGCTTTTTTGCCGCGACGATTCATGCGCCGCCGAACGGCGCGGAACGCGCCCAAGACGCGACCGGTTTCGATTTGTGGCTGCTCGCGCGCGATGGAAATTTTTCACAGCCGATTGCGCGCAATACCGGCATGTGGGCGTTTCCCGCGTGGTCGCCGCTCGACGCGCAGCGCGAAAGCAAACTCGCGTTCGGCGTCGCGCAAAATCAAGTCAACAGCGAACGTTCATTGTACTCGCTCTATATCATGGACCGCGACGGCAGTAACCGCGAACGCATTTTTCCCGAAATCGAAAACGCGCTTCAAGGCGTACGCGTGGTGCAGTTCGCGTGGTCGCCCGATGTGAAACAATTGATTGCGCTGCGCGACGGCGATTTGTGGCTGTATGACCTCGCATCAAAAAAATGGTCCCCGCTCACCGCGAATGGCGATAGTAAATTGGCAAGGTGGAAGTAGAAATTGGAGACCAGAGACTGGAGACTGAACCCCAAGCTCTAGTCTCCAGTCTCTAGTCTCTGTGCATGTCTCGTCTCTTTGCTCTGCTCGCTTATTTTTTTCTCCTCCTCGTCTCGCTCGGCGTCGCGGCGTTTGCGGTGACGAATCATTTGACGTTGACGCGCGGTGTTGAAACGGATTTTCCCGTCACGCAAAAAATTATCGGCACGAATGTGGCGCTCGAAAAATATTCGAGCGCGGCAGAATTGCCGCGCGCGTTCGATATGTTGAAAAACGCGCGCATTGAATATGCGCGGCAGTATTTTCCGTGGCGCGAAATCGAAACCACGCGCGGTGTGTACGACTGGGAAAAATGGGACAAGGTGGTGAACGCGGCGCGGGCGAACGGGATTCAACTCGTTGCGGTGTTGACCACTGCGCCCGCATGGAGTCAGCGCCCGAACGAACGCGACATGCCGAACGCGCCGCCCGATGATTTTGCGGAATACGCGCGTTTCGTCGGCGAGTTTGCAAAACGCTACGGCGATTCAATTCGCTTTTATCAAATTTGGGATGAACCGAATGTCGAACCGAATTGGGGCAAGCGCAATGCAGACCCGGTGGAATACGCGCAATTACTGATTCCTGCGGCAAAGGCGATTCGCGCGAACGATGCGAACGCGGTGATTGTGCTCGCGGGGCTGGCGATGAATTTGGAATTGCATCGCCCGCATCCAAACTATTCGGAAATTTTATTTTTGCGCGGTTTGTACGAAATCGGCGCGCAAAACTATTTTGATATTGTCGCGGCGAAACCGTACGGGATGTGGACAGGACCCGAAGACCGCACGGTCAATTCCGGCGTGTTGAATTTTTCGCGCGTGATTTTATTGCGCGATGAAATGCGTCAGTATGGCGACGCGCGAAAACCGATGTGGGCAGTCGAGATGGGCTGGAACGCGCTGCCCGCAGATTGGCAAGGCGAACCTTCACCGTGGGGAACGGACACGGAGGAAAAACAAGCAGACCGTTTGCAGCGCGCGTTGGTGCGCGCGCAAAACGAATGGAGTTGGTTGACGGGCGAATTTCCGTTGTATCTCCAACCGAACGTCGCACCCGAAAATCCGCGCTGGGGTTTCTCAATGTTCACGCGCGATTTTCAACCGCGCGCGTTTTATGAAACGCTCAAACAATTTATCACCATACCCACGCGCAGTGTTCCGCCGCGCGACGCGCCTTTCCTGCCCGTCGCGTTGCTCGGCGGCGTCGCGCTCGTGTCCGCTTGGCGCGCATGGCATTTCGTTTTTGTTTTGAAACTGGATGAACGTTGGCGCGATTTGAAAACGCGCGTTCATGCGTTTCCCGAACGCGCGCAGTTCTTTGCGATTCTCTTTTGCGTCGCCGCGTTTTATTTTTCGCCCAATGTGATTTTGAATTTTGTTTTGTTGGGCGCGTTGATTTTGTTGTTCGCCCTGCGTTTGGATTATGGCATTGCGTTCACTATTTTCGCGATTCCGTTCTGGAATTTTCCCAAAACCTTGTTCGGCGGATTTCAATTGTCGCCGGTCGAAGCGTTGACGTGGATTGCGACGGCGGCGTTTGTGGCAGACGCGCTTTTGAATCGAACCTTCTCGCGTCGCACTCTCAATCTTCAATCTCTCCTCTCCAAGCTCCAATCTCTCGATTACGCCGTTCTCGCGTTCCTCGCGCTCGCGCTCCTCTCGACGCGTTGGGCGGGCAATTTCGGCGTGGCGAGCCGCGAATTTCGCATCATCGTCCTCGACCCCATCTTGCTCTATGCCATACTTCGCTTGAGCGCGTTCGATTTGAAACAGACGCGCCGGTTTGTGAACGCGCTGCTCGCGTCGGGCGTCGCGGTGTGTGCGATTGGCATCTATCAATATTTTTCCGGCGACGTGATTTTGGCGGACGGCGTCGCGCGTTTGACGGCGGTCTGGGGTTCGCCGAACAATGTCGGTTTGTACTTGGGACGCTTGCTGCCGATTGCGTTGGCGTTCGCGTTGATGCTGCGCGGCGGAGGAGGCAACCAAAAGGGTACGCCCTTGCATGATTATACGCGATGGATTTATGCGGGCTTGGTTGCATTGTTCGGCGTGACGATTTTGTTGACGTATTCGCGCGGGGCAATTTTTGTCGGCGTGCCCGCGAGTGTCTTGGTTTTGTTCGGCGTGTTGTATTTGCGTTCGCATCATTTGTCGCGCCGCGCGTGGTTGGTGATGATCGGAACGGTGATGGTTGCAGGGATTGCGCTGGCGCCGTTCCTCACGACCGCGCGCTTTGATTCCTTGTTTCAAACCGGAACGGGGACGGGCTTTTTTCGCGTTGCGGTGTGGACGAGCGCGGTGAACATGATTCGTGACCATCCGCTGCTCGGCGTGGGGTTGGACAACTTTTTGTACGAGTATCCGAAATACATTTTGCCCGACGCGTGGCGCGAGCCGAATCTTTCACACCCGCACAATTTCATTTTGGATTTTTGGGTGCGCTTGGGCATTGGCGGACTCGCCATTTTTATTTGGATGCTCGTCGCGTTTTTCAAAAGCGCGTGGAAAAATTTTACGGCGGCGGTCTGGGTAGAGACGGAACCGGGTTCCGTCTCTACCCAGACCTACAACCGCGCGTTAATGTTGGGTTTGATGGCGAGCGTGGTGAATATGCTCGCGCACGGTCTGATTGACGCGTCGTTTTTTGTCGTGGATTTGGCGTACGTGTTTCTGTTGACGCTGGCGTTGGTTGCAGCACGGATAGAAACGGAACACGGGTAGAAACGGAACCGTGTTCCGTTTCTATCCGTCCCGAATGACGTTTCTCGTTTCACATTTCCTCTGTTATACTCGCAGCGTATTCATCCTCTCGGAGGAATTTTTTTATGCGAATTTTTGTCACCGGCGGCGCGGGCTTTATCGGTTCGCATTTGTGCGACTATTTTTTGGCGCGCGACCATCACGTCGTCGCGATGGACAATTTCATAACGGGCAGTCCCGACAATATCGCGCATTTGGCGAATGAGCCGCATTTTGAATTTATTCAACAAGATGTGACGAAATTCATTGACGTGCCCGGTGAAATCGACGCGGTGCTGCATTTCGCTTCGCCCGCGAGCCCGAAAGCGTATCTGGATTATCCGATTCAAACAATGAAGGTGGGCGCGTTGGGCACACACAATGCGTTGGGCGTCGCCCGCGCCAAAGGCGCGCGGTTCTTGTTGGCTTCGACGTCCGAAGTTTATGGCGACCCGTTGGTGCATCCACAGCGCGAAGACTATTGGGGCAATGTAAATCCGATTGGACCGCGCGGCGTGTATGACGAAGCGAAACGGTTTGCCGAAGCGCTGACGCTGGCGTATCAACGCGAGCACAATATGGAAACGCGCATCGTGCGGATTTTCAACACCTACGGTCCGCGCAACGCGTTGGACGATGGACGCGTGGTGCCGAATTTTATCGGGCAGGCGCTGCGCGGCGAACCGTTGACGGTGCACGGCGATGGTTCGCAAACGCGCTCGTTCACGTATGTGAGTGATTTGGTGGAAGGCATTGCGCGGCTGTTGCTCTCGGATGAGAGACTGCCGGTCAACATTGGCAATCCGAATGAGATGAGCATCAAAACGTTTGCCGAACGCATCAATGCGCTGACGGGCAACCAAGGCGGAATCATTTACACGAATCGTCCGGTGGATGACCCGTCGCGCCGCAATCCCGACATTACCAAAGCGCGGGCGCTTTTGGGTTGGGAGCCGCGCGTTTCGCTCGACGCGGGATTGGAAGAAACGATTGCGTACTTTGCGGGCAAGATGCAAAAGGTCTAGCTGAATTTGCCAAGCGAAATCGCGCACGATTTTGTTTGGCAAATGTGCCGGTGTTTTTTTTGTGATTCGCGCAGTACCAAAACAGCTTTTGTTTGGTTATGGCTTTATAGTCTTGGCTGCCTTGGCATTGGCGTTCTTGCCATTGTCAAACGCACTGTTCGTCACATTCGGCGCGCTGCTTTTCGGCGCGCTGTTGCTTTATCCGCAGGTCGCTGTTTATTTATTGGTGTTTGCCGTACCGTTCGGCTCGCTGCTGCCGTTGAACGTGGGCGGCGCAAAGGTGACGGCGGCGGACGCGCTGTTGCTCGGCGCATGGGCGTTGTATCTCATGCGCGGGATTGCGCGCCGCAAAATCGCCCTGCGTTTTCCCCCGCTTACTTTGCCGTTCGTTCTGTTTCTTTTTGCTGCCGCCGTTTCCATCACCGTCGCGCGTTCTTTGCCTGACAGCATCAGCGAATTGACCAAATGGATTGAAATGTTGGCAGCGTACTGGCTCATCGCTTTATATTTTGATAGAGCCGATGTGGAACGCTTGTTGGCGGTGATGTTTTGCGCGGGACTGGCGGAAGCGCTGCTCGGCGCGTACCAATATTATTTCCGTGTGGGACCGGAAGGATTTTTATTGTTTGGCGGCGCGAACCTGCGCGCGTATGGTACGTTCGAGCAGCCGAATCCGTATGCGGGCTATCTGGGGCTGATTCTCCCATTGGCTTTGGGTACGGGATTGGGGCTGCTGGTGATGTTTTTGCGTAGGGAACGAACGCCGTTTCGTTCCATGCCGTTGCGTTCCACGGCGTTTCGTTCCATGCCGTTGCGTTCCACGGCGTTGCGTTCCACGGCGTTGCGTTCCACGGCGTTGCGTTCCACGGCGTTGCGTTCCACGGCGTTGCGTTCCACGGCGTTTCGTTCCACGGCGTTTCGTTCCACGGCGTTTCGTTCCACGGCGTTTCGTTCCATGCCGGTTCGTTCCGCGCGCGTGGAAGGGAACGCTGCGGCGAGCGTTCCGTACGCGATTTTTGTTTTTTGCCTGGCGAGTCTTGCGCTCGGCGCCATGCTCGCCGCATTATTTTTTTCGTATTCGCGCGGCGCGTGGATTGGGGTGGCGGCGGCATTGGGGGTGACGACGCTGCTCGTGTTGGTGCGTTCCAAACGCGCGGCAACGTTGGCAATCGTTTCGGGATTGGTCGTGTTGATTGGAATAGGTCTGGGCGAAATCAATCTCGTGCCAAATATCGTCGCCGAACGCTTTGCGACGGTCGGCGATTATTTTAATTTTGAAGATGTGCGCGGGGTGCGCGCGAACGACGAAAATTTCGCTTTGGTGGAACGGCGCGCGCATTGGCAAGCGGCGCTCGGCATGTTTGAGGATTCGCCGTGGGTCGGTGTGGGCTTTGGCAATTACGCGGCGGCATATCCGCAGTACGCGCTGCCGAAATGGGATGACCCTTTGGGACACGCACACAATTATTATTTGAATGTGCTGGCAGAGGCGGGCGGTATGGGTTTTGTCGCGTATCTGATATTGTGGAGCGCGATGTTTTGGGTCGTGGGACGCGCGGCACTGCACGAGAGTTCGGCGTTCAAACGCGGCATCCTCGCAGGCGCGTTGGGCGCGCTGGTTACTTTGTCAATTCATAATTTCTTTGATAATCTGTTTGTCCACGCGATGTATATTCAAGTGGGTTTGACGTTAGGAATGGTCCAGGCACTAAAGGATAACGGTTAGATGGTTTGGGCGTGCGGCTTGCCCATACGCTAAACTTTTTGTCCGCTCCCAACATCGTGCGCGGTAGTTCACCTTTCGGAGGCATTGGCTTGATGACGGCATTTTTTGAGCGTGTAAATTCGCTGGCGCCGCAGCGCGTGCGCAAAGCACATCCCGAATTGAAACGCTTTATCAAATTCGCAATTGTCGGCGGCATCGGCGCGGTGTTGGATGTGACGGTGTTGAACGTTTTGGTTCTGGTGTTCGGCGTCCCGAAAGAAATCGCCAACATTATTTCGGTGTGCTGTGCCATTGTTTCCAATTTTACGTGGAACCGCTTGTGGACGTTTCCCGAATCGCGCGAGCACGCAGTGCATTCCCAGCTCGGCAAATTTGCGCTGGTCAATCTGGTGGGGTTGGCAATCAATCAAATCGTTTTTATTGCGACGGACAATCTTATTTTCCTGCCGCTCATGCCGAATCACTTTACGCTCGCCTACAACTTTGCCAAGCTGTGCGCGATTGGCGTCGTGTTGTTTTGGAATTTTGGCATCAATCGCGTCTGGACCTATCGGCATGTAAAATTTGGCGAGGAACACAAACACGGTGTTCTGGAGGATGAAATTCCACCGTTATAAAAAATCGAGCGTCCCAACGGACGCTCTTTTTTTACGATGGCGGCTGGATGGCAGCGGCTGGGTAGCAACGGAACCGGGTTCCGTTGCTACCCGGGCACAGAACCAGGTTCTGTGCCTACCCGTCTCAAATTTAAGGCAGCGGCTCAAACGCTACTACGCGCCAAAATGTTTCGTCATCCACCACCTCTTTTTGGTCGCTCGAAATGGTGGCAGGGAAAAAATATTGTTCGTCAAACGTGACGCGCAGTTGATACTTGGCGCTTTCGGGCGCGTACGCCAGCGCGGTCTGAAATAAACCATCCGGTGTAAATTCATTCGCTTCAAACTCTTGCACGCGGCATTCGCGTCCTTCAAACGGCGCGGGCGTGCACGCCGCAAATTGGTCTGTTACCACCCCGTCGCGCACGGTGACCGTGTTGGTTTGCGCGTGAAAGATGGCTTGCACCTTTAGTACCGAAATGCGATAGCTGCGGATATTTTTGGCGTGCCATTGGTCTTGTTTGGTTTGGATTTGCGCGAGGGGTTCCGAAGGTCCGGGCACCGTGCACGCGCCGAGAACGAGAAATAGCAGTAGAATAGGCACACTTTTCATATGTGGATTGTAATTGGATGACTCCTCCGGGCAAAACACCGGGCATCTCTTGGCGCGCGCTGCGGCGAAACTTGGCACCGCAGCGCGTGCTCGCGCAGTGGATGCCGCTCGGCAAAGATATTCCTTCGCAAAACGTTCGCCGCGTGCTCATTGACGGCATCGGCGTCGGGATTGCCGCTGCCGCCGCGCCGTACTTGCCGGTCTTTTTGGCGCGTCTCGGCGCGGATAATTTCGCAGTCGGTTTGTTGACTTCGATGCCCGCGCTGGCGGGACTGATTTTTGCGGTGGCGCTCGGACAATTTTTACAGCGACAAAAAAATATTGTGCCGTGGTATTCGCGCGCGCGTTTTTTTGTAATTCTCTGTTATGCGTTCACGGGGCTCGTGCCTTTTCTGGTTGCCGACCAACGCGTGCTGGCGATTTTGTTGATTTGGGCAATCGCCACCATTCCGCAAACGATTGTGAATCTCGGTTTCACGATTGTGATGGGCAGTGTGGCAGGACCCGAAGGGCGTATGTCTTTGATGAGCCGCCGCTGGTCCTCGCTCGGCATTACGACGGCGATTGTCGTCGCGTTCGCGGGTTTTGTTTTGGAAAGTTTGCCGTTTCCGTTCAACTATCAACTTGTTTTTATTGCGCTCTCTATGGGCGGCGTGTTGAGTTTCGCGTTTTCGAGCCGCATCTATATTCCCGACCAAATCCCGTCTGCCGCGCCGCGCGGGCAGTCCCCGCGCGCGCGCATCCAAGTATGGCTCACGAAACTGCGCGCAGAAAAAAAATTCATGCGCGTCATCGGCAGTCAATTTGTGTATCGTTTCGGTTTGGCGTATGCGATTCCGCTGTTTCCATTGTACTATGTGCGTGTGCTGAACGCGAGTGATGAATCCATCGGGCTCATTACGACGGTGCAGGGCGCGGTGTTGTTGGTCGCGTATTATGTGTGGGCGCGCGTGACCAAAAAGCGCGGCGTGCGTTTTGCCTTGTTGGTGACCACGCTTGCCGTCGCGTTTTATCCGATTATTCTTGCGTTCACGCAGGCGATTCCGTTGGTCATTTTGTTGAGCGGGATTGCGGCAACGTTCGCGGCGGGGATTGATTTGGTGTTTTTCGATGTCGTCGTTTCTAGTTATCCGCATGACGAAGCCGCGACCTTTGTCGGCATGCAGCAGTTCACGGTGTACCTCGGCACATTTATCGCGCCGTTCGTCGCCACCACTCTCGCCACGACCACCAGCATTCCGTTCGCGTTGATTGTGGCGGGCATCATTCGGCTCATCGGCGTCGGAATGTTTATTGTATTCGCGAAAGAATAATGCACATGAGCGCAGACGAACCTTCCCCGCGCCCACAACCTTCGGCGCGCAAATATTATTTTCTCTCGACCGCGTTCGCGTTAGCTTGTCTGGTGGGCATCGCGTTCATTTGGTATCGCACATACAACGCGCCGTTCCGCGCACATCCTGCCGAAACCATTGTCACCACCCAAGAACAAGTGGACGCGTATTTACGCGAAAAAATAAAATCGCCGCAGTCCGGCGAGTCGCCGATTTTTATTCCGACGGGCGTCGTGATTCAATCACTGGAATTCAAAGGACCATACACGCTCCAAGTCGCGGGGTACGTGTGGCAGCACTATGCCAACACTTTGCCCGCATTGGACAAAGGCGTTGTCTTTCCCGAAGCCGATACGACGACGTTTACCAAAATTTATGAAACACAGCAGGGTGATGAAACGCTGATTGGTTGGAGTTTCAAAACGACACTGCGCGAACAACTCGATTACACAAAATATCCGTTGGACCGCCAACAGTTGTGGCTGCGGATGTGGCATGTCGAATTTGAAAAAGATGTGTTTCTGGAACCCGATGTGCGCGGATATTCTTCGCTCAGCGCCGACACGCTGCCCGGTTTGGACCCCGGACTCGTGTTGGAAAACTGGGCGCTCGACCGCAGTTACTTCAGTTATCGGCTTGTGCCATACGAATCGAATTTTGGCATTCAGAATTACGCGCCGGAAATTCCACAGCCCGAAATGTATTTCAATATTTCCATCAAACGCTATATTCTCAGTCCGTTGATTGCGCGCGGGATTGCGCCATTGGTGATTTTGATTCAGTTGTTTGTAATCGTGATGGTGATAGGGACCGATACCAAGCGGCTGGAACAATTCGGCGTGCGTCCCGGCGCGGTCATTTTTACGTGCGCGGCATTTTTCTTTGCGATGCTCGTCGCCCAAAACGGGCTGCGCGATGAAGTAAAATGGTACGGCATTGTGTATTTGGAGACGGTGTATATTTTGACGTATTTTGTCATTCTCGCCGTCGCGCTCAATTCGGTCGCGCTCGTCGCGTTCCCGGACCTGCGTTTGTTTCAGCAAGATAATTCGTGGGTTGAAGTATCCTACTGGCCCCTCATCCTGTTCATTTTGTTTCTCATTACGGTGTTGACCTTTGGATAATCTGGATTCGCCCTATGCGGGCATGTGGAATTTGGTGTACGAAACGATTCGCGCATTCTGGGCATTGACCGAACCGCGCATCGAACAAGCCGCGCGCGAAAACAATGTGCCAACCGAATTGTATTATTACGGCGAGCTCGGTCTGGAAATTTTTTCGCTCGCGAATTTTCAAAAACGCGACCCGTTCTCGAATCCCGCCACGTTCCAACAGGCATTTCAAAAACTCGAAACGGCGGGCTGGATTGCGGCGCAGAACGACACCGAATATCGCGTGACGGAACGCGCGCGCGAGGCGGCGCGCGAAATAATTCGCGTGGGCGATGACTATCTCGCCACACTCGAAGTCATGTCCGCTGCCGACGCGGAATTGGTAAACAGCTTGCTGCAGCGTCTTGTCGCGGCGAGTCTGCGCGCGTCCGAGCCGCCGACGCACTGGGCAAGCATTCACCGTTTTCGCGTCGCCGCCGCTGCCGGTCCGCAGCTCGCGCAGATTCGCGAAGGATTGATGGATTTGTTTGCCTATCGCGATGATTCCCATCGCGCGGCATGGTACGACTATCCCGTTTCCGGCATTGCGTGGAATGCGTTCGGCATGATTTGGAGTAACACCGCCTTTTCTCCCGAACAGATGGCGGAACAGGCGTGGTTTCGCGGGTACGCTGCGCGCGATTACGAACGCGCGTTGGCGGAATTGATGGCGCGCGGGTGGATTCACGAGGACGCGCAAATTACACCCATCGGCAAAAAATTGCGCGACGCGGTGGAACAATTAACGGACGCGTATTTTTACGCGCCGTGGCTCGCCCTGCGCGACAGTGAAATTCAAGAATTGCGCGTGCGTTTGTTGGAATTGCGAAATCAATTGCAGAATGTGAGCGGATAAATTTGTAGGTCATTTCGAGTCCCGCATGCTGCGGGATAAACTCTGCGAGGAATCTCCTTTCACGCATAGAGATTCCTCACTCCGTTCGGAATGACGATTCGGATGAATGAGCCAAACCTCAACCCGCGTTGACCCCTACGCGTCGCTGCGCTTGCCCGAATTTCGGTATTGGATGGGCGCGGCGGCGTTTGCCACGTTGGCGAGTCGCGCGCTCGCCGTCGCACTCGGTTTTCAAATTTATGAATTGTCGCGCGACCCGCTCGCGCTGGGCATTCTCGGTTTGGTCGAGGCGATTCCGGCGATTGGACTCGCACTGTTCGGCGGACACGTTGCCGACCGTTATGACCGCCGTTCGATTGTTTTAATTACGCGCAGTGTGTCGGTCATTGCCGCGCTGGTGTTTGCGTTTCTCTCGCTAAATTTTCACGCGTACGGACTCGGCGCGTTGTATGCGGTGGTGTTTGTCGCGGGGATTGCGCGCGGTTTTGCCGACCCTGCCAATTCCGCGTTTGAAGCGCAAGTGATTCCGCGCGAATTGTACGTGAACGCGTCCACGTGGTCGGGAACGATGTGGCAAGCGACTTCGATTATCGGACCCACCGTCGGCGGATTCGCGTACGCGTTTTTGGGCGTGACGAATACGTACATTCTCATCGCGATTTTGTTTGCGCTCGCGTTGGGCTTTATGTCGCTCATCAAAAAGAAACCGATGCCGCCGCCCGAAGAAGGCGAGTCCATTTGGACAAGCATCACGCTCGGCGTGCGTTACGTGTTTCGCAGTCAAATTTTTGTCGGCTCGATGGCGCTCGATTTGTTTGCGGTCTTGTTCGGCGGCGCGATTGCGCTGCTGCCAATTTTCGCGAGCGATATTTTGCAAGTGGGTCCGCAAGGATTGGGCTTGCTCGTCGCCGCGCCTTCCGTTGGCGCATTGCTTTCGATGTTGTGGTCCACGCGGCATCCGCCGACAAAAAATTCGGGGAAAATTTTTCTCGGCGTCGTCGCGGGCTTTGGCATTTCCATTATCGTGTTCGCGTTGTCGCGCAATTTTTACTTGTCCATGTTCGCGCTCGCGATGAGCGGAATGTGTGACGGCGTGAGCGTGGTGATTCGGGAAACGATTCTGCGTTTGTATTCGCCCGAAGCATTGCGCGGGCGCATCGCGTCGGTGAATTGGATTTTCATCAGCTCATCCAACGAAATCGGCGCGTTTGAAAGCGGCGTCGCGGCGAGTCTGCTCGGCACCGTGCCTGCGGTATGGATTGGCGGCGTCGTCACCTTGCTCGTCGTCGCGGCGACATCCGTGCTCGCGCCAAAATTGCGCGACATGGATTTGGACCCGAAATTTATTCCGACAATGCAAGAGATTGAAAAAATGGAAATCGAAAACGCGACGGGAGTTTGAACCTCGTCGCGTTTTTTTGAAAATTGGGTCTTGACTCTCTAGCGACGTGAGGGTTTATGCTGTCCGCAGAAAGGGTAGGGCAAATTTCAAATTTGTCCTACAACAGAGGAAAAAATGGACAGCACAGAACTGCACGTTATTTTCGGCACAGGACCGTTGGGCAAATGGACCGCGCGCGAACTCGTGAAAATGGGCAAACGCGTGCGAATGATTAATCGCAGCGGCAAAGCAAAGGATTTGCCTGTCGAAGTAGAACTCGTACAAAGCGACGCGTACGATACGCAAAAAAATATCGAATTGACGCGCGGCGCGACGACAATTTACCAATGCGCGCAGCCCGCGTATCACGAATGGGCAGAAAAATTTCCGCCGTTGCAAAAAGCGATTCTCGACGCGGCGATTGCGAATGATGCGAAATTCGTCGCCGCCGAAAACATTTACATGTACGGCGACACGCGCGGCGCGGTGATGAATGAAACTACGCCGCACCACGCACAGACGAAAAAAGGACGCGTGCGCGCGGCGATGAGCGAACAAATTTTTGACGCGGTGCGTCATGGTACATTACGCACGGCAGTCGTGCGCGGTTCGGATTTTTTCGGACCCGAAGACCCGATTTATGCGGAATTGTTTTTTGAACCCGCGTTGAACGGCAAGCGCGTGCAAATGCTCGGACGCCTCGACGTTCCGCACACGTGGACCTATGCGCCCGATTTCGGCAAAGCATTAGCCATTGTCGGAACGCGCGAGGAAGCGATGGGACAAGTGTGGCATGTGCCGAGCGATAAAGCCATTACCCAACAACAGCTGCTTGATTTAATTTCCGCGCAAGTGAACAAACCCGTACAAGTGATGCGCGCAAACAAATTCATGTTGCGCGCGCTCGGCATTTTCGTACGCAACGTGCGCGAGATTGTGGAAATGTATTACGAATTTGAGCAACCGTTCGTCATGGACAGCCGCAAATTTACACGAACGTTTGGAATGGAACCGACGCCCTTGCGCGAATCAGTGCGCGAAACGCTCGCATGGCATCGCTCACAACACGCGACGCACGAAACAAACGCGCCGCAATTGGCAACGGTTTGAGAATTGTCATTTCGAACGCAGTGAGAAATCTTTTCGCGCGCGTTGAGAGATTTCTCGCTCCGCTCGAAATGACGCAAAAATTTTCATGCTTCGCATCGGCGATTTTTCAAAACTCGCGCAAGTGGCAGTGCCGACCTTGCGTTATTATGACCAACTCGGACTCTTGAAGCCCGCGCACGTGGACAAGTTCACCGAGTATCGGTATTACACGGTGGAACAATTGCCGCGCTTGAATCGCATTCTCGCGCTCAAAGATTTGGGGTTCTCGCTCGAACAAATCGAACGCTTGGTGAACGAAAATGTTTCCGTCCAAGAATTGCGCGGGATGTTGCTCATGCGGCAAGCGGACGCGGAACGCCAAGTGTTGGAAGAACAAGCGCGGCTTGCGCGCGTCGCCGCGCGTTTGCGCGAGATCGAAGAGGAAGGCAAACCGTCCCAGTACGATATTGTGACGAAAAGCGTCGCGCCGCAGTGGATTGTTTCGACGCGGCAAAACGTCGCGCACGCGGACGAGATGGGCGAATTGTGTTGGAATTTGCACGGACAGTTACGCGCATGGAGCGTTGAACACAATTTGCATCCGCTCGCGCCGCCCGCGCCGCAATTGGTGAATTTGTACTATAACAGTGAATACACTGAAACGGATTTGGATTTGGAAGCGGCAGTGTTGATTTCACCACCACAAAAAACGCGCAAAAAACAAGACGCGCCGTACACGGTGCGCGAATTGCAAGGCGAAAAATTGGTGGCGAGTGGGTTGCATCGCGACGAAATGCGCGAGATACCCAAACTCATTCAAGCATTGCTGACGTGGGTCAGCGTGAACAATTACGAAGTGATTGGACCCGCGCGCGAAATTCATTTGGTTGACCGCACGGCGGACGCGCCGCTTGTGGAAATGCAAGTGCCGATACGCGCGCGGTGAAACATTTTGTTGTATCATTGGCGAATGCCCAATCAATTCCTCCTCACCCCCTTTTTCCTCGACCAACCCCGCACATTTGATTCTCGCGCGCAAGACGACTGGCTTGTCAACACTCCCACATTAACGGAAAGCGACGTACAAAATCGCATGTCACAAATTCATGAATCGCTCGCGCAGCACATCGCGCAAACGATTCGTAATGGCGCGCGTCCGATTTCGATTATGGGCGATTGCTGTGCGACGATTGGGGTTGTGGCGGGCTTGCAGCGCGCGGGGCAAGATTTTGTTTTGTTGTGGCTCGACGCGCACGGCGATTTCAACACATGGGAAACGACGCCGAGCGGTTTTCTTGGCGGGATGCCGTTGGCGATGCTCGTCGGACGCGGCGAAGCAACGATGACGCGTGCGGTGAATTTGCAGACGGTGGATGAAGCACGTGTTGTGTTGTGCGATGCGCGCGATTTGGACCCCGGCGAAAAAATTGCGCTGCAACATTCGCGCGTGCATCACATTTCGGATGTGCGCAAAGTATTGAACAGTGATGTGTTGAACGCCCCACTGTACATTCATTTTGACACGGATATTGTGAATCCACTCGACGCGCCCGCGCAAAGTTACGCGACGGCAGGCGGACCTTTTGCGAACGAACTGCGCGAAATTTTCCGCGCGCTCGCGCAATCGAAAAATATCGTCGCAGTTTCGATGTGCGCGTGGAACCCGGAAATGGACGCGGATGGAAAAACGCGCGCAGTGAGTATGGAATTGTTGCGCGTATTGATTGAAGAGGAGCAATGAAATTTTCGTACCAAGATTTTTTGAATCAAATGCCGCTGCCCGCGAACGAAAAATGGCGCGAGGGCGTTTGGGATATTGAGGCGTTCAAACACGGCACGATGTTGTTGGAAGTGTTTGCGCCGCGTAACCGCGATGAACAAACGCCGCACACGCAAGACGAATTGTATTTTGTCGCGCGCGGACACGGCGAATTTGTTTTGGAAAATAAACGGATAAATTTTCAAGCAGGGGACGCGCTGTTTGTTCCGGCGGGAAAACCGCATCGCTTTGAAAATTTTTCCGACGATTTTGTAACGTGGGTGGTGTTTTGGGGTGCGGAAGGAGGCGAAGCGGAATGAGCGTGCGCGGCATCATTTTCGATTTTGGCGGGGTGTTGATTGATTGGAATCCGCGTTTTTTGTATCGCAAGCTGTTTGCGGATGAAAACGCGATGGAACAATTCCTCGCCGATGTGCAATTTGCCGAATGGAATTTGGAACAAGACCGGGGCAACCCCTTTGCGGCAGGCGTGGCACAACATGTCGCAAAATACCCGCAATATGAAGAATATCTGCGCGCGTTCGATACACGCTGGCGCGAGTCGGTAGGCAGCGAAATTTCGGGAACGGTTGAAATTTTGCGCGCGCTCAAACACGCGGGGTATCGTTTGTACGGGTTGAGCAATTGGTCGGCGGAAAAGTTCGCGCTGGTGGAAACCGAGTTTCCGTTTTTGCAGTGGTTCGACGAAATCGTCGTTTCGGGACGCGTCGGCTTGATTAAACCCGACCCGCGCATTTTTACATTGCTGTTGGAAAAAATTGGACTGCGCGCGGAGGAATGTTTGTTCATTGACGATGCCGAAAAAAATATCGTCGTCGCGCGTGAATTGAATTTTCAAACGATTCATTTTCAATCACCCGAACAATTGGCGCGTGAACTGGAGCGTCATGGGATTGCAGTTGCAAGTGCCGAAAACGCGAATCTACGCGAATCTTGACGAATCTGCGCGAATCTAAAAAATGGAGGGGTACGATGGCAAATCAAAAAAGCGCACGGAATGGAACCGTGCAAGCAGTGAGTTCGAGTCCCGCGCACACCTTCAGCAAACCGAACGTAAAGGCGATTCGGCTCTTGGCAGGACGCGGCGTACAAGGCGACGCGCACTGCGGCGAATTGGTCAAGCATCGTTCGCGGGTAAAACAAAATCCGCATCAGCCGAATTTGCGCCAAGTGCATTTGATTCACGGCGAGCTGCATGATGAACTGCGCGCCAAAGGATTTCACGTTCACGGCGGCGACATGGGCGAAAACATTACCACACGCGGCATCGAGTTACTCGCGCTGCCAACGGATACACGTTTGCACATTGGCGAAACCGCAATTGTTCAAATCACCGGGCTGCGAAATCCGTGCGCGCAGTTGGATGGTTTGCAGCAAGGACTGATGAACGCGGTGCTGGAACACGACGCGCAAGGCAATTTGATTCGCAAGGGCGGTGTGATGGGGATTGTGCTTGCCGATGGCGATGTGAAACCCGGCGATACAATCCGCGTGGAATTGCCGCCCGGACCGCATCGTAAATTGGAATGTGTTTGAAAGGAACCAATGCAATGCTCAAAGGAGCGAATCTCGCACTGGCATTTATTCTGGAATTGTGTTTGCTCGCGGCGTTCGGCTATTGGGGTTTCACCACCGGCGATAGCTTGCTGATGAAAATTGGGTTGGGCATTGGCGTGCCCTTGCTCGCGGCTGTCGTGTGGGGAATTTTTATGGCGCCAAAAGCGGTGCGCCCACTGCGCGCGCCGCTGCATCAAATCATCGAATGTGTGATTTTTGGTTTAGCGTTCGTCGCGTTGTACGTCGCGGGACAACCAACGCTCGCGATTATTTTCGCGATTGTGTTTGTCATCAATCTTGTTTTGCGAATTGTGTGGAAACAAACGACGACGGACACAAGAGCCGCGTGAGACACTCGGATATGCGATGAGCAATAACCAATTGGCGCGCGTACGGAGCATGTGCGGCGCACTCCCCGAAACGACTGAAAAAATTTCGCGCGGCAAGTTGAATTGACGCAAAGGAACGCGCGAAAAACGCCAAAAAAAACGCCCGCGTGCGGGCGTTTTTTTTGGCGTTGATACTTAGCTTAAAACATCCTCATACAACTCTATCATCCGCTCTCCGATATTCCACCACGAATACTCTTGCGCTTCTTGAATCCCGCGCTGTCCCATTTCTTTACGCAACTTGGTATTGTGCAATAACAGTGAAATTTTTTCCGCAAACAATTCCGCGTTCCCTTCCGGAACGAGAAAACCCGTTTCCCCATCGCGCACCAAGTAGGACAATCCGCCAACGTCGGACGCGACAACGGGCGTGCCGCACGCCATCGCTTCGAGCGCGGCGAGTCCGAACGACTCGTACCGCGACGGCATCACCACGGCATCGGCAGCGGAATAATAAAACGGCAAGGACGCTTGCGCGCGTCCGCCGAGAAAGGTGACAATGTCGCCGATGCCGAGTTCTTGTTTCAACGCTTGCAAACGCGCGAGTTCGGAATCGGGGTCTACGTCGTCGTCCAAATCCCCGCCGATGAGACAAACGCACATCCGTTGGCGCAGCGTGGGGTCATCGTCAACTACCAATTTCATCGCGCGGAACCACGTGTCCAAACCTTTTACGGGGTCAATCCGTCCGACGAACAAAACCGTTTTGTCGTCGTACGAACCAATCCACTCGCGCGCGCACACGTTCGGAATGGGATGAAATAAATTCGTGTCCACACCGGGCGGAATAATCACAATACGGTTCGCGGGCGCGTCGCACAATTCCAACATTTGTTCACGGTCACGCGGCGTGGACGCGACGACACGCGCGACGCTTTGCATCAGGTTGCATTCCGAAAGAATGCGCGCGTCCGTTTCCGCTTCGCTCGCGGTGCGCGCCACGCGATTTTTCATGGCGCCGAGCGTGTGAAACATTTGCACAATCGGTGCGCGCATGCCCATCGCCTGCAAACATTGCGCCGCCACACCGCTCAACCAATAGTGTGCGTGCAAAATGTCATACGTGATATTTTCTTGCGCCGCAAACTCGCGAATGCCTTCCGCGAACGGCGTCGTGTATTCAAGCAGTTTGTGTTTGGAAACGGGTGCGCGCGGTCCTGCCGTAATATTGATAACGCGCGCATTTTTCACGCCTACCGATTTGGCGTCCACGCGCGGCGCGTGCGCCTCATTCGCGCGCGTGAAAATATCCACCTGAATGCCGCGCATCGCGAGCGCGCGCGTCAATTCGCGGACATACACATTCATTCCGCCGGTCTCTTTGCCGCCGAGGCGCGCGACGGGCGACGTGTGCATGGACAACATGGCAATCCGTTTGGGAAGCATCATTGCAGATTCACTTTGCGAACGAGATACAAGAACGTGACGAAAAACATTTCAGACCTGCGAACATGCCAGCGCATGTCTTGGATTCGTTTGCTTCATTATATCTTACGTATCCGGTGCCGCGCGCGGTTGCGCGCCACGCAAAACGCAGCAACACTCAAGGTTGCCGCGTTTGGGACAATTGAAAAAACAGCGTGGCATCGGGCGTGGCTGTTTCGTCGGCGATGGGCGTCACCGTAATCGGAGTTCCGTTCGGGTCCAAAATAAAGGCGGGGGTTTCCGTTGGCGGCGCGCGCGTAGGAATTGGCGCTTGGGTGGGCGTTGCGGGCAGTGTGGCTCCCGGCAGCACAAACGTTGGCGGCGCTGTGGGTGCGGCAAAGGTAGGGCGCTGCACTGTGGGAATCACAATCACAATGGTTGCGGCAGGAGGTGTGGTCAACAGAGTCGGGCGCGCGAGATAGCTGGCAAGTCCCAAAAAATAGAGACAAGACATCACGATAGTAACAACACCAACGCACCCTGCTGCCCACTGTCCGCGCGGGGAACGCGTTTTAAACCAATTTGAAAAACGGGTCATTCCGAATCGCGCGCGATTATAGAGGCGATAAATGAAAACGCCAAGAGAACGCCCGCAGCAAATCTTGGGCGCGACGCATTTTTGTGGCATCCGTTTGCCGCAACTCGGTGTATAATTTTCAAATCCAAGCACTGTCTTGTGGCGTTGCCACTAACCAACGTATGTCTATCCTCCGCCGCGCCGTTGCGCTCCAAGATGCCGAAACACTGGCATATTTGCGGTCCGTTCCTTTTCTGGCAAAATTATCGGATGCAACCCTGACGCGTCTCGTTAGACGCTGTCCCCTCCAGCACATTCCCGCCCATCACGATTTATTTTTGCAAGGCGAGACGGGCGATGCGCTGTACGTCATCCTTGCGGGACAGGTGGAAATCATTCAAACCCTCGACGGCGCGCCGGTGCGTCTTGCCACGTTTCACGCGGGCGAATACTTTGGCGAAATGGCTTTGTTGGATGATGAACCGCGCAGCGCCAGCGCGCGCACGCTTCAAGATTCCGTACTCTTGCAAGTTCGCAAACAAGATTTACTCGAACTCGTGCGCGAGCATCCTTCGCTCTTTACGGATGCCGCGCGCGTCTTGAGTGCGCGTTTGCGCGAGATGAATTCCCGGCGCCTCGCCGACTTGACGCGCGAAAAGCAAGAGCTCGAATCCTCTAACGCGCGGCTGCTTGCGAACTATCAAGCAACGCTCGAAGCGTTGACCGCCGCGCTCGATTTACGCGACCAGGCAACGTTCGGACATTCGCAACGGGTGACGGCATACACATTACTGATTGCCCAGGCGCTTCCGTTTCCGCCAATCGAGCGTGAAGCATTGCGTCACGGCGCGCTGCTGCACGACATTGGCAAAATTGGCGTGTCGGATTCGATTCTCCGCAAGACTACTACGCTGACGCCGAGCGAATGGGCAGAGATGCGCAAACATCCCGAATGGGGCGCGGCGATTGTGGAGCGCATCGAGTTTTTGCAGGACGCCCGCGAAATTGTTTTGGCGCATCATGAAAAATTTGACGGCACGGGTTACCCGCGCGGCTTGCGCGGCGAAAGCATTCCCCTCGGCGCGCGCATTTTCGCCATTGCCGATGTATTTGATGCGGTGACGACTTTTCGTCCGTATCGTATGCCCATGTCCGCGCAAGACGCCCGCGCGCTGATTCGTCGCGAAGCGGGCAGGCATTTCGACCCCCGGATAATTGACGCGTTTGAAATCGCGCTGCCCGAAATGGTGCAGGTAATGCGCGCCTCGTTTGAGGAATAATAAAGAAACCGTCACTCTCCGAAAAGAGAAGGACGGTTTTTTTTGACCAAAATATCGGCGCGCAAAATGTTTCCGCGCCCGGCATCAAGGCGGCGTCGGCGCGGGACGCGCTTGCGATTCGCTCAGGATGACGCGGCGGGTATTGATATACCATTGCGAAATGTTGCGAAAGCGGTCGCTCGGGTCGAGCAGTGGCGCGAGCTGCACACCGTGCAATCGTTCATCAATGCCGTACGTGTACACCGGATAGTACAAAATCGCCGCCGGAACATCCTCCATAAAAATCATTTGAAATTGGCGATACAGTTCCGCGCGCTGTGCCGAGTCAGTGGTACGCCGCGCTTGCTGAAGCAAATCGTCGGCTTCGGAATTTTCCCAGCCGCTGTAATTTTGTCCCGCGTCCGATTTGTCAGGCGTTTGCGTACTGTGCCACAACGCGTACGGGTCGGGGTCGGCGGGCAAATCTGCCACGCCAAACAACACTGCGTCGAACTTGCGCGGACGCAGTGCATCCTGGACAAGCGCTGCGCGCGCGACGAGCTGGACTTGTACGTCTGCGCCAATTTTTTTCCAATCGTCGGCGAGCTGCTGTGCCATCCGGGCGCGCGCAGGGTCGTCGGTGTTGGCAATCAGCGTGAATGACAACGTTTGGTCGCCTTTTTCGCGGACGCCGTCTTTATTTAAATCTTGCCAGCCCGCGTTGTCCAACAGCTGCGCGGCCATTTGCGGGTCGTACGGATATTTTTTCAACGCGTCATCATACGCCCACGAATTGGGCAGAATCGGACCCGCGCCGAGAATCGCTTGTCCTTGCAAAATTGTATCAATAATCTTTTGGCGGTCCATGCCAAAGACCAGCGCTTGCCGCACTTGTTTGTCTTGAAACAACGGATTGCTGTTGTTGAAAAAGACCAACGTCATGCCCGCGAGCTGCGCGCTCTGCAAATGCAAATTTTCCAAGCCGCGCGCGGCAGTCAACAGCTCCGGCGTAACTTGCGCGATGCCTTCCACTTCGCCGCGTTCATACGCCGCGAGCACGGATTCGTAATCGCGATAAAATTTGAATTGCAAGGTGCCGAGATAGGGACGCTGTCCGAAATAACGTGCGTTGGGCGAAAGCGTTGCGCCTTCGGTCGTCAATTCGTCCAACACAAATGGTCCCGTGCCAATCGGCTGACGCGAAAATTGCGCGGTGGGTAAATCGGCGGCGCT
Source organism: Chloroflexota bacterium (assembly GCA_029778615.1). Lineage (GTDB taxonomy): Bacteria > Chloroflexota > Anaerolineae > UBA4142 > SHND01 > SHND01. The sequence continues at coordinate 26,317 of JAKOPZ010000296.1, forward strand.
TACATCTTGCAAAAGGTGCGAAGGCAAAATCCCAATCGTGGTGTAATCGAGGAACGGCGCAAACGGCTGTGCCAATTGCATCCGCACGGTGAACGGATTGACCGCCGTGACCGCGACACTGCGCCACAATGCCGCAATATCGGTCAAGCCCGGATAATCGGACGATTGAATCGTTTCGATTGTATAGACCACATCGGCAGAGCTAAAAGGCGCGCCGTCCGACCACGTAATGTCATTGCGAAGCGTAAAGGTGTACACCAAGCCGTCGGGCGAAATTTCCCAGCTGCGCGCGAGGTCGGGACGAATCACATCGCGTTCGTCCGCGCGCGTCAGTCCGTTGAAAATCAGCGCGGATAAATCGCGGTCAACCGGATTGAATTGATTAAAAAGGGGATTGACAATGTTCGGCGTGCCCGCGATGCCCTCAATGTACGTGCCGCCGTAATCGGCTTGGGCAACCGTAGAAAGACCGAATGCAAAATAGGCGAGGAGCGTGCCGAGAAAAATAATCCCGAGGACGGCGATTAACGCCTGCCAGCGGATGTGGACCATGTGGACAGACAGCAGATAACAGACAACAGACGACAGACAAAGTTTCCGTCTGCTATCTGTATTCTGTTATCTGCTTATTGAAACAAGCGCGGCGCAAGCGCGCTGAGAAGCGAGAGGACGAGAAAAACCACCACCAGCGCCACCGTGATATTGTAAAGTGTGGCTTCCAGACCGCGCCGTTGGTGTGCGACCGGACTGTCACTGCCAAACGCGCCGGCGAGTCCTTCGCCTTTCATCTGCAAAAGCAAAATCGCAATGAGGGTGAGCGAGATAATGATTTGGACGATATTGATGACGGTAACCATTTTCGATTCCTTTACAAAAACATCCCCTCCAAAAAAATGACGCGTCGTCGTTTACTGCTTGTCGAAAGATAACTTGTGACGCCGCGCCAGCGGAGGGGTTTCGCAAGGCGGGATTATAACATGCGCGCAGAGGCTTTCCAAATTATCCCGTCGCATTTTATTTCAGCTTTTCCGCGTTCTCCTCTATAATGTCAACGTTATGCCGCAAGAAACTGCGTTGGCAACGCAACGCCTTGAATCCTCCGCGCACAATCGCATAGAGTCCGCTGACCATCGGGGAGTCGCGTTGGTCACGGGCGCCGCCGGTTTTATCGGTTCACACCTTACCGAACGCCTCTTGCAAGAAAATTATTTCGTCCTCGGTCTGGACGCTTTCACCGATTTTTACGCGCGTCCGCGCAAAGAAGCGAATCTGGACCGCGCGCGACAACATCCCCATTTTGATTTCATGGAAGCGGATTTGCGCACGGCGGATTTGCCCGCCATTCTGACGCGTTATCACGTGCGGTACGTGTTTCACCAAGCGGGGCAAGCAGGCGTTCGGCCAAGTTGGGGCAAAGATTTTCTCCCCTATGTCGAACGCAATATTTTGGCAACGCAGGCGCTGCTGGAAGCGATGGTCAATTTGCCCGCGCCCGCACAAATTGAAAAATTCGTTTTCGCCTCGTCGTCTTCGGTGTACGGCGACGCGGAAAAATTGCCGACCAGCGAAGACGATTTGCCGCGCCCGATTTCGCCCTATGGCGTGACCAAACTGGCAGCAGAGCATTTGTGTTTTTTGTACGCCAAACAGTTTGGCGTGCCCGTCGTCGCGCTGCGTTACTTTAGCGTGTTTGGTCCGCGCCAGCGTCCCGATATGGGCATGCACATCTTTATTGATGCGCTGCTGCGCGACAAACCAATTCGCGTGTTTGGCGATGGCGAACAGACGCGCGAAATGACGTACGTGAGTGATATTGTCAACGCGAACATTTTGGCGCTGCGCGCACCAAACGGCGCGCCGCGTGTTTACAATATCGGCGGCGGCGCGCGTTCCACACTCAACGCGATTTTGGAAACGCTCGCGGAAATTGCCAACACCACGCCGCGTTTGGAATATGTGGCACGCGCGGCAGGCGACCATCGGCACGGCGCGGCAGATATTACGCGCGCGCGGCATGATTTGGCATACGAACCGCAAGTGCATTTGGAAGAAGGATTGCGGCGGCAGTACGAGTGGCAGCGCGCGCAAGACGTGACAGGTTTCCAAAGAGATGTATAGGTAGAACATGCGCGGGAAAACAAAGCAGCTGTTCCAGTGAAACGCACGTCCGAAAACCTGTCCGGTCTGGAAATCCCGCGCGTTCTCCAACCGCCGACCGTTGAACATATACAACGCACGCGTGTATGGACGAGTCCACTGCGCGTGCTGCCCGATTTTTTGATTCTCGGTGCACAAAAAGCGGGGACGACTTCGCTGCACGGCTATTTGATAGAACATCCGCGCATCGCGCCCGCGCTGGCTAAAGAAATTCATTTCTTTGATTACAACTATGCGCGGGGCGAAGCGTGGTATCGCGCGCATTTTCCCACGCAGTTTGAAAAATGGCGCGGCGCGTTTCAACTGACCGGCGAAGGTTCACCGTACTATTTGTTTTATCCGCACGCGGCGTGGCGCGTCTCGCAATGTGTGCCGCACGCGAAATTGATTGTGTTACTGCGGAATCCGGTTGACCGCGCGTACTCGCACTATCATCATCAAGTGCGTTTGGGTCTGGAAGAATTGACGTTTGAACAGGCGCTGGATTTGGAAGCCGAACGGCTCGTCGGCGAATTTGAAAAATTGATTGCCGAGCCGGACGCGTACAGTTTCAATTATCAAAATTATTCGTACTGTGCGCGCGGCATGTACGCCGACCAATTGGAACGCTGGTTTCGCTATTTTCCGCGCGAGCAGTTTTTGATTGTAGCGAGTGAACAGTTTTATCGCGCCCCCGCGTCCAGCTTTGCGCGCGTGTTGGATTTTTTGGGCGCGCCGCGCTGGGAACCGCCGGCGTATCGCGTGAGCAACGAAGGCGCGTACGAACCGATGAATCCGGAAACCCGCGCGCGGCTTGGCGAATTTTTTGCGCCGCACAACGCGCGCTTGTATGAATTGTTGAATGTTGATTTTGGTTGGGAATGACGGCGTATCATGTCTGCCATCCGTTTCGAAAACGTCAGTAAACGCTACGTGCTGCATCACGAACGCACCCGCTCGTTTCAAGATTTGTTTGTGCGTAAATTGTCGCGCAAAAAAGCGCCGTACGAAAAACCTGTCGGGATTGAAAAGGGACCCTTTGCTGCGACAGAAGAGTTTTGGGCAATCCGCGACATGTCGTTCGAGGTGCCGCCCGGACAAATGGTCGGCTTGATTGGACCCAATGGCGCGGGCAAATCCACGCTGTTGAAATTGCTGGCGCGCGTGATTGAGCCGACGCGCGGCAAAGTGCATGTCAACGGACGTTTGAATGCGTTAATCGAATTGAGCGCGGGCTTTCACGAAGAACTTTCGGGTCGCGAAAATATCTATTTGAATGCGGCGCTGCTCGGCTTGACGCGCAGCGAAATCAAAAAACATTTGGACGAAATTATCGCGTTCAGCGAATTGGAAAAATTTATTGACACGCCCGTTAAACATTATTCGTCGGGCATGCACATGCGGCTCGGTTTTGCCATTGCGACGGTTATCGAGTCGGATATTCTTTTGGTGGACGAAGTGTTGGCTGTGGGCGACGCGAATTTCCAACGCAAATGTTTTGAGCGCATCGCGGAAATTCGTGAAAAGGGCACGACGATATTGTACGTTTCGCATCAAATGGCAGAGGTGGAGCGCCACTGCGACCGCGCGCTGTTGATTATGAACGGCAGCATCATTGCCGACGGCGCTCCCACCGAGACCGGGGTGCAGTACAGGGAATTGACCAAACGCCAACGCACTGACGTTGCCGATTTTTACAATGTCGAGTACGTGCGTTGGCAGGTGCCCGAAGAAATGCGCGTGGGCGAACGCGCGCAATTCAGTGTCACGATTCAAAACAAATCGCATGAAGTATGGAACGGCGAACAAGGTTCGGGCACGCGCCTCGTTTCGGCGAGCTATCATTGGTTGGACCAGCACGGCAACATGCACCAATTCATGGGACCGCGTAAAATTTTGCCGCGCAATCTTGAACCGGGGCAGGACATTACGCTCACCAATCATATTTTACCGCCCGCCCTTCCCGGCACTTATTTATTGGAATTGGATGTCGCCGCCGAAGGTATGGGTTGGTTCGGCGCACACGGCAAACCGGGTCCGCAAATTTTGGTGCAGGTGCTGCCAGCCAAGACCGCGCGGACCAATGGCGATTATCAGGAAAAGAAAGTGGAGCTTGGAGATTAGAGCTTGGAGACCAGAGCCAATCGTCTCCGGTCTCTAGTCTCCGGTCTCGTTTTTACATGCGAGTACTCGTTATCGGTATAGACGGCGCGACGTTTCGCTTGATGCGCCCGTTGATGCAAAACGGCTATATGCCTTTTTTGTGCGAGGTGGAACAGCGTGGCGCGCTGGGAACACTCGAAACGATTTATCCGCCGGTGACCGCGCCCGCGTGGTCTTCGTTCATGACCGGAAAAAATCCGGGCAAGCACGGCGTGTACGAATTTTTGCATCGCAAGCGCGGGACGCTCGAACAAATTCCGGTCAACGCGGGAATGCTCGGCAGTCAAACGCTTTGGGAAATGATGAGCCACGCGGGCAAACGCATGGTCGTCGTCAGCGTGCCGCTGTGCTATCCGCCGTTTCCGGTGAATGGCACCTTGATGAGCGATTTCCTCGCCCCCAAAGGCGCGCGCGATTTATCGTACCCGCCCGAGCTGTTAAAAGAAGTGGAAGACCAATTCGGCGAATATCTGTTGTATCACAAACAAGTCTATACCAAAGACAATGTGGGCAATGTTCTCGCCGAGCTCGAAGAGCACACGGAATATCGCCAGCGCGTCGCGGAATATTTATTGAAACGCGACGCGTGGGATTTTGCGATGGTGTACTTTGAAGGCACTGACCGCTTGCAGCATGAATTGTGGCACGTGATTGACCCGACGAGTCCGATGCACGACCAAGCCGAAGCGGCACAGTACGCGGAACGCACGCGCAATTATTATCGCGTCCTCGATAATGACGTGCGTAAATTGGTAGAACTCGCGCAGGCGCAAGACCCCGATACCCAAGTGATTTTGATGAGCGACCACGGGTTCGGCGCGATTCACAAATTTGTGAATTTCAACATCTGGCTGCTGCGTGAAGGATTTTTGAAACTCAAAAAGGATATTCCGACGCAGCTCAAACACGCGCTGTTCAATCTCGGTTTCACGCCGTCGCTCGGTTACAAGCTTTCAATGAATTTCGGTTTTGCGAATTTGCGTTTGTCGCAAGGCATGACGAATCGCAATCAAATTCTCGACTTGGTGCGGCGCGGATTTCTTTCGTTTCGCAATGTGGACTGGTCGCGCACGCGCGCGTTTTCCAGCGGCAACTATGGACAAATTTTTGTGAACCTGCAAGGGCGCGAACCATACGGCAGTGTGCCGCCGAACGAATTTCCAAACGTCGTCGAACAAATCGGCGCGCGGCTTTTGGAATTGCGCGACCCGCAGACGGGCGCCGCCGTTGTTTCCAAAGTGTACAAACAGTCCGAAGTGTTCTGGGGCGAATTCATTGACGACGCGCCCGATGTGGTCTTTGCGCTCGCGGAAAATTACAAAGCGCTCGGCACGCTCGAATTTGCGTCCAACCGCGTCATCGAACCCGCGTTCGGCAATTCGGGCGACCATCGGATGGATGGTTTTGTCGGCATGTTGGGCAACGAAATCAAAGAAAATTTCAAAATCGAAAACGCCAACATCATGGACGTTGCCCCGACGATTTTGTACTTGATGGGTTTGCCCATTCCCGCCGATTTAGATGGACACGTTTTGACCGCGCCCTTGCGCGATGAATTTGTCATGTCGCAGCAAATGATGCAGGGCGACGCGTTGGGTGCGCGCGACCAAATGATTCCCGATTACACCGAAGAAGAATCGGAAGAAGTCAAGGAACGTTTGCGCGCGTTAGGGTATTTGGGATGATGGGAGATTAGAGACTGGAGACTCTGTGTCTTGATCTCTAGTCTCTCGTCTCCAGTCTCTATTTTGGCATGAAGAAACGAGTTCTCGTTATCGGTCTTGACGGCGCGACGTGGGATATTTTGAATCCACTGATGCGCGACGGCAAAATGCCGCATTTGAAAAAATTATTGGAACGCAGCGCGCAAGGCGTGCTCATGTCTTCGATTCCGCCCGTCACCGCCGCCGCGTGGACTTGTTTTTCCACCGGCAAAAATCCGGGCAAGCACGGGCTCGTGGACTTTATTTATTTCCCCGAGCACGGCTACCGCGTCACCATTGCCAACAGCACCACGCGCGAAGCCGCGACGCTGTGGAATCTTTTAAGCGACCGCGACCTGCGCGTCGGCGTCGTCGCGGTGCCCATGACGTACCCGCCGGAAAAAGTTAACGGCGTAATGGTTACGGACATGATGACACCGAACGCGAACGTGCAGTACACCTATCCGCCTGAACTCAAACAAGAATTGTTGGACAATGTGGGTCCCTTTGTCATCACACCGGGCGAAGGCGAAAATCCAAGCGAGCCGTTGACGTATTTGGATAAAGTGCGCGCCGATGTAAAAGCATCCGCCGATTACACGCTGTATCTTTTGAAAAAAGAACCGTATGATTTTTTCATGTACGTGTTCGGCATCGTGGACATTCTCCAACATCAATTTTGGTATCTCTTGGAAGCCGACCCGAACACATTGAGCGAGAGTGACCGCGCGATTCGCGATAAAGTGGTTGCGATTTTTCAGCAAGTGGATGACGGCGTCGGCGAAATGCTGAACTATGCCGATGAAAACACCACCATCGTTCTCATGTCCGACCACGGATTTGGACCGATGAAGGGGTTCATGCACGTCAACAACTTTTTGCTTGACAAGGGCTATTTGGTTTTGAAAAGCGGCGCGATGAGCTCGTTGAAACGCTTGATGTTCAATGCGGGCGTCACGCCGCAAAACGTGCATCTCACGCTCAAGGCGTTGAAGCTTGATTTGCGCCGTCGCGTGAATCGCGGACGCGCGTACGGAATGCTGCGGCGCTTCTTTTTATCATTCGACGATGTGGACTGGACGCGCACGCGCGCGTTCGCGCTCGGACATATCGGACAAATTTACATCAACCTCAAAGGACGTCAGCCGAGCGGCATCGTCGCGCCGGGCGCAGAATATGAAAATTTGCGCGATGAAATTCGCAATCAATTGTTGAAACTCAAACATCCCGAAACGAACGAACAACTGATTGCGCGCGTGTTGAACCGCGAAGAAATTTATCACGGCGAACTTTTGGACAATACGCCCGATTTGCTTTTGCTCCCCGCCGATTTCAAATATCTCGCATTCGGCGAATCGGAATTCGCGTCCAACAAATTGGTCGGTCCGTCGCTCGGACACACGGGGCATCATCGGCTCGAAGGCATCGGCGCGCTGGCGGGTCCGCACGTACAAGTGGGCGCGCAGATTCATGACGCATCGCTCGTTGATTTGGCGCCGACGATTTTGTACGCGCTCGGTTTGCCGATTCCACCGGATATGGACGGGCGCGTGTTAACGGAAGCGTTCACGCCCGATTTTGTGAATCAAACCGCGTTGAATTATGACACCGCGAACGCTGTGCGTACCGATTTCGGCGGCACGTACTCGGACGATGAAGAAGAGCAAGTGATTCAACGTTTGGCGGATTTGGGTTACGTGTCTTGAAATAAAGTAGTAGGTAGCAGGTGGTGGGGAAAGCAATTTCCTTGTTACTTGCTACTTATTACCTGCAACTTGAGAATGAGTCGTCTGCGCTTAATTATCGGTCTGGTCATTTCGCTCGTGCTCCTCTTTTTCACCTTTCGCGGGTTGGATTGGGGACAAGTAGGCGCGGCACTGCGCGGCGCGAATTTCGTGTTCATCGCATTGTCCGCGCTGGTCATCCTTGCCGCGTTCGGCGTACGCGCGATGCGTTGGAGTTGGTTGCTGCGCCCCGTGCGTTTGTTGAATTGGCGCGGCTTGTTCTCGGTTGTGCTCATCGGCTTTTTTGGAAATTATGTCCTGCCCGCGAAAACGGGTGAGCTCGTGCGCGCGTACGTTTTGGGCAAACGCGAAAATCTGAGCAAGAGCGCGATTCTCGGCAGCATCGCCGTCGAGAAAACGATGGACACGCTGATTCTGTTTGTGATTTTGCTCGCGACATTGTGGGCGGTGCCGCTGCCCGCCGAAGTAGCAAATATCGAACCGCTCGCGGCAGTCTTTCTCGTCGTCGTCATCGGCGGCATGTTATTGCTCGCCGCGCGCGGACGCCACGTTTCCAATCTGCTTGTGCGCGTCCTGCAATTTGTTTTTCCGTGGTGGAAAGAACGCGTCGCGCGCATCACGCATTCGTTTGTGGACGGTTTGAGCGTGTTGTATCACGGTTCGAGTATTGTGATGGTATTGATTCTCTCGCTCGTGATTTGGTTGATGACGACGCTGAATTTTTGGTTGATTGGGCAAGCGCTCGGACTCGATATTCCGCTGTACGGTTATGTGATGATTGTGGCAGTGACCAACATGGCGAGTTTTATTCCCTCGCTCCCCGGACGTTTTGGCACGCTCGAATTGTTCAGCGTGTTTGTATTGGGTCTTTTCAGCGTGGACAAAAATACCGCCGTTCTCTTTCCCATCCTCTTGCGCGTCGCGCAGTTGGTGCCAATCCTGCTCGGTTATCTTTTTCTCAATCGCGAAGGCGTCCGCATTCTGGATATTTCCAAAACGACGAACGACCCCTCCGCGCCCGGCTCGACCATCCGCACTACCTGATGCATCGCTAACCACACTCGCTGTTTTGCCCCCGCGCGTTTTCCAATTCGAAAGCACTCTCCAAAAGCACTCATGGATTTTTCCCCTGCCCGGAGCATTACCAATCCGCGTCTTGCCATTTCGCCGCGCGTGGTGGACTGGCTTGGCTTTGGCGCGCTGACTCTGCTCGCGCTGGTCGTGTTTGCCCGCTACGACCTGCTCAATGCGCCGCTCAGCCACGACATGTCGCTGCAAATGTACGGGGGACAATTGATTAGTCAGGGGCAGCCGCTGTATGTCAAGCTGGGTCTGGTGAAGACGCCGCTCGCGCCCATTTACAGCGCGTTCGCGATTCTGCTGGGCAACGCGCTTGGATTGTGGGACGTGCTCGCGGTGCGGTACGCGTTTTGGTTGGCGATGGCTGTGGGCGCGGGCGGAATATATCTGTGGGTACGGCATCTGTTTCAATCGCGCAGCGCGGGTATGGTTGCCGCGCTCGCGTTTTTGATGCTCGATGTGGTGGGACGCAGCTCCGTGCTCGGACCGCAGCCCAAAACGCTGGTCGTACTCGCCGCGATTTTTTGTTTGTATTCCCTCGCGCGCGCGCGTTGGTTCGCGGCGGGTATTTGCGCGGCGCTCGCGTTTTTGGCGTGGCAGCCCGCGGGCTTGCTCATGCCCATCGCGTTGGCAGCTCCTTTGCTTGACCCATTCAAGCAACGCCGCCGTGAATTTTTGTTTGCCGCGCTCGGCGTCGCCTTACCGCTTGTGCTCGTGTTGGTCTATTTGCTCGCGCAAGGCGCGCTGGTTGCCGCGTTTCAAGACACCTTTGGCGCGAACGTCGCGTATCTGCAAAACACCACCGGACAAGCGGGGCTGATGCCGCGCCTTACGGCAAACTTGCAGCGAATCACCATGCAGCGCGGGCAGCACTGCTACGCCAATCCGTTGACGTTAACGTGGAGTCTGGTGGGTTTGGCAAGCGCGCTGGGCGCGGGCGCGCTCGCCCTTGTTTCGCGCAAACGCGCGTTCCTGTCGCGCGCGTATTTTCCAATTCTCGCTTATACAATTTTGTTTTTTGGTTTCACCCTTTTGGATTTTCAAGTTTGTGATGACTTGTTGCCGTTCGCGCCGATTTATGCGTTGGGCGCGGGCGCACTGGTGTTTGTGGCACAACGCGTCGTTTCTAAAATTCGCGCGGCACACGCGCAGCAATTTGCGCGGTATGCGGGCAGCGGGCTGTTGGCGATTTTTGTCGCGCTGCTCGTTTTCACCTTGCCGCCGCCTGCCGCGCGCAAAATGACGCTGGAAAAACAAGTCGCGGTGGCGGCTCACCTCGCGCCGTATCTGCAAGACGACGACGAAATTCAACAGCTCGGCGACGCGGGACTGCTTGTGTTTTTGCATCGGCGCAATACCACCAAGCTGATTTTTTTTGGACCCAAAACCGGCACCGGCGTCCTCCAGCAAATTCCCGGCGGCATAGATACCATCATTCAACAATTGGATGACCGACCTCCGCGCCTCGTCGCGCTTTCGCATGTGCGGCTGAAAGCCGCCCCGTGGTTCCGCGACCTTCAAGTTTGGTTAAACGCCAATTACAAAGAGCTCGGCACATACGAAATGTATTCGGGACGCTCGCCGAACGTCCAAGTCTGGATTCACAAAAAATCCAAATAGAGGACTGCATCTCTCGAAAACTTTTTATGGCGGCATTGAAAACTTTTTTGCGCGCGTATGCCATTTGGCTCATCGTGCTGGTCGGTTTCGCGTTGGGTGTTGCGATGGTTTCCAACAATCTCAACACGCCGGTCGCCGCCGATGAGCGGGTCTATTTGAATCGCGCCGCGCTTGCCGCAGCGAATATCTGGCAAGACCATTCCACTTCCCGTCCGCCGCTTTATCCGTACGCCCTCGCGGTCTGGTATCAAATCGGCGGCACGTCGCGTTTTAGCATTGGAATTTTTCAGGCACTCTTGGGAGTGTTGAGCGCCACTTTTCTGTACAAATTGACTCGCGTCCTCTTTCGCCCACGCGGCCTCGCGCTCCTCGCCGCGCTGTTGTTCGTCGTGTCACCGCAAGCGCTCGGCTTGACGGGCACGGTGCTTTCGGAACCTTTGTTTGTGTGTGGAATGCTGGCGGGCTTTTGGCTCGTCGCCCGCGCCGTCCAACGCGGCGGAATATCCGGCATACTTCTTGCAGGAATTTTTTTCGCGCTCGCGTCGTTGACGCGCGAAGTGATTGCATATTTCGCGCTGATTGCAATCCCGTTGTGGTTCATTTTATTTGCCAACGTTCCCCTGCGCACGCGCGCGCTTCAAGCATTTGTTTTCCTGGCGGGCATGTTGCTGGTGCTGACACCGTGGGTCATCCGCAATTACAACGTCGAACAGCGGTTTCTCTTGCTTTCCTCATCGGGCGAATACAATTTCGCGCGCGACAATGTGCGCACCGCGTTGATTTTGCAAAACGGACGCGCGGTATTGAACGGACGCCCGGCGCGTTTTGAAATTCAACGGCAGCTCAAAGCGCAGCCCGCGTCGCAGCGCGCGCTCTTGGCGTTTCAACTCGGCGCGCAAGCCATTCAAGAAACGGGGCTGTATTGGCTCGGTTACAAATCCGCCGTGACCGGGGCATTTTGGAATCCCTTTCAGTTTGAAAAGCAAAATCTTGGAATCAGGCGCCTGCCGCCTGCCTTGCGCGCACCGACGTCGTTCGCCGTGAGCGGCTATTTGCTTGCGCTGCTCGTTCTCGCTACGCTGGGCTTGATTGCTGCGCCCGACACGTCTGCGAAATTGCTCATTGCACTTTTCTTGCTCTACTCGTTCTTGTTGTTTATTCTCACACATTATCAACTGCGGTACCGGTATCCCCTCTATGTAATGATGACGCCGTTTGCCGCCTATGGCATGTGGGTCGTCAGCCGCCTCGTGGCGACGCGTCGCCTGCATCCCACATGGCTGAGCGCGCGGCGTTTGCTCTTGACCGCAGGGGTGCTGCTGTGCTTTGTTCCATTGGTTGTCTCTCGCGTTCCGTAAGCAACTTGCGCATGACCGCCATCAAAAAATTTTTGGGCGCGTACGGTATCTGGCTCATCCTCTTGCTCGCATTTGCGCTGCGTGTGGCAATGACGGTGCAAGGATACGAGATGCCCCTCAAGTGGGACGAACTCGCGTATGCCAAGCGCGCGCGCGATATTTTGGCAAACGTGTTCGCCTATCGTGATGTCCTGCGCGCGCCCGTGTATCCGTTTTTTCTCGCCGTCATTTTTGAATCGGTCGGACAAACGCGCTTTGCCGTTGGCATCATCCAGTCCGGCATTTCGACAGTTCTTGTCGCGACGATTTTTGCGCTGACCAGAATGTTGTTTGCGCGCAAATCTGTGGCGCTGCTTGCCGCGCTCTTTGCCGCGTTGTATTTTGAATTTCTCACGCTCGCGCGCATTGTCATGTCCGAAACCTTGTTTATGGTGCTTTCGGTAATAGGCATCGCGCTGTTATTTCACGCGTGGAAACACAAACGCGCGCGTGAGTTTATCCCGGCAGGGATTGCGCTTGCGCTCGCGGCATTGACGCGCGAACTGTTTTCGTATTTTGTGGTTTTGGTCTTGCCCGCGTGGCTTGTTCTCGCCACGTACAAAACGCCGCGCCAACTCGGACGGAATCTCGTCGCGCTCGCGTTCGGTTTGGCGCTCGTGTTTGCGCCGTGGGTCGCGCGCAATTATGCCATCGAGCACCGATTCATTCTCGCCACAACGCACAGCGAGATTGACCTCTTGCGCGACAATTGGCGCATCGAATTGCGCGCGCAAGGACTGGGTGGACGCCAGGACAATCTTTCGATGGCGAAACGCGTGCGAAAAACATTGGCGCAGGTGCCGGGCAGTGAGCGCAGTGTGTTCGTGTTGGGGCGCGCGCTGCAAGTAATGACGCGGTATCCGCGCGAATGGGTGAGCGACAAATTTTCGCGCCTGAGCCTTTTGTGGCGTCCGTTCGCGCTCGAAGCGCGCGTGGTGCGCTTGGAAAATATCGCCCAGCCGTGGCGCGGCTTTTTGCAGCAAGTCGTCAGCTATTCGGCAGTTGTTTTGCTTTTTTTGGGAACGTTTGGCATTTTGATTGCGCGCAATGATGCACCAAAATTATTGATTGCGTTGTATATTTTGTATTCGCTCGGCATTTTTCTGATGACCCATTACTTGCCGCGCTTTCGTTTGCCGTTGTTAGTCGTGCTGCTGCCATATGCGGCGTTCGCCGTCGTCGAAAGTATCCATTGGCTGCGCGCGCCAAATTGGAAAATCATTTCACAGCATCGCGGGCGCGCGTTTTCGGTGGCGCTCGTGCTCGGATTGTTTTTGCTGCTTACGCGTTGAATGGTGGACCTTCGTTCGCGTTATTTTTTTATTTTCTGGACACTGCTCGCGCTCGTCGTCTTGTGGCAGTACGCGCCCGCACAACGTAAACTCGACGCCGACGCGAGTTTCATGTTGTACGCGGGACAGCAAATTTTGCGCGGGCACGCGCCCTACGTCGGCGTGGCGATTGTGAAATTGCCCGTCTCGCCGCTCGTCGCCGCGCTCGGGATTGCGAGCGGACGCGCATTCGGGCTTGACGATATTCTCGCGGGGCGCATTGCGTTTTGGTTGTGCGCGGGCATCGCGGTCGGCGCGGCGTATCTTGTAGGCGCGGCATTGGCGCACGAGCTGACAGGTTTCCAAAACCACGCGCTGTCCTTGACGAATCGTTCCGTGCCCCGCGAACGCGAAACAAACGCAACCGCATCCAAAACCGCTCGCCTCTGGGCATTCTTGTATGGCAGCGCGAGCGCCGCGTTTTTTTTGTCCTTTCAAACGCTCGGCATTCAGGTTGCCGAAGGACCGGAAGCGAAACTGCCGATGGTATGCGCCGGAATGCTGTGCCTTGTTTTGCTCGCGCGCGAAAAATTTTTTTGGGCGGGCGTGGCGGGCGTCATCGCGTTTATGGCGTGGCAGCCCGGTCTCGTGTTTGTTGCCGCCGCGTTGGGCTGCGCGTTCGTGGTCACGGAACGAAAACGCGCAGTGCCGGCAGCGTTGTCCGGAATCGCGCTGCCTCTGTTGCTCGTTGGCGCGTATCTTGTCGCGAACGGCGCGCTCGGTTCCATGTTCCGCCAAGCGTTCGGCGCGAACGCAAATTATTTTGAAGAGAAAAAAGTCGCGGTAGGCATCCTCAGCACCGTCGTTGCGAACGCGAGCAAGGTGTGGAGTGTGTCGCTCGAATGTTCCGCGACCGAAGTGCCCTTTGTGTATTTGGGCTATGCGGGAATGCTCGGCGGCGCGCTGTTTCTCGCGTACCGTTTGTGGAAAACGCGCGACACAAAATTGTTTCTCGCCGCGTTTCCGTTACTCTTGAGTGGTGCGGGCTTGTTTGGTTTTTCGCTGCTCGATTTACAAAAGTGTTCGGATTTTGTTCCGCTGATTCCGTATCTCGCGTTGGGCGCCGCCGCGTTTTTTATTTTCCTCATTTACCTTGTATCTGTTTTTCTCGCGCACCGCGCGCCTCTCGGTTTCGCACTTGGCGTTTTCCTGATTCTGGTCATTTTATTTTTCGGCGCGCGAGACGCGTTCACACAGCCACCCCAAAACGGAATCGCGCAGCAGCGCGCGTTGGCGCAAGAGCTTGCCGCACAGCTCGCGCCGCAGGACCGCGTTCAGCAATTCGGCGACGCGTTTTTCTTGATTGACACACAGCGCGAGAATGCCACGCGCTTTGTCCATCTCGGCGAAAAACAAGGACTCGGCATTCTAACGGCAGAAGGCGTGAGCATGGAAGATTTGGTGGCGCAGCTGCGCGCCGCGAATCCGCGCGTGATTACACTCAGTCGCGCCAAGACCAAAGGCTGGGCGAAACCGTTGTATGATTGGATTGAAATGAATTACACGCTGGGCGCTTCGTACAATGCGTCGGAAGGCGGCACCCTAAAAGAGACGGATATATGGTGGCGCAAGTAAATTCGCTGTCGCACCCAACACGAAAACGCATCGCGCTGCTGCTCGTCGCGCTGGCGTTCCTGCTCGCGTTCGCGTGGTTGAGTTTGCGCTATGACCCGTGGAATCGCAAACTGCGCGCCGACCCGAGTATCATGTTGTACGTGGGGCAGCAAATTTTGCGCGGCAATCCGCCCTATGCGACGGTGACGATTGTGAAGACACCGATGGCGGGATTTTTGGCGGCAGGCGCGGTGGCGGTGGGACGCGCGGTCGGATGGAGCGATGTGCTCGCCTCGCGCTTGGGTTTTATTCTGCTCGGCGGCGCGTTGATTGCAGTGACATTTTTGTACGGCAGGCAGATGTGGGGATGGCGCGCGGGAATTTTTTCCGCGTTGGTGTTGTTGGGCTTGAACAACATCAATCAGCTCGTCGCCGAAGGTCCGTCCCCCAAAGTGCCGTTCATTTTGTTTGGCGCGGCGGCATTGTGGTTCATCACGCGGCGCGCGTGGTTCGCGGCGGGCGTCTGCGCCGCGCTCGCCTTTATGACATGGCAGCCGGGACTCGCGTTCGTTGGGGCGACACTGCTCGCGATTTTTTTACTGCCGCGTCAAGAATGGCGACGCGCGTTTTTGTTGGCGCTCGCGGGCATCGCCGCGCCGCTGCTTGTGCTTGCGTATTATTTTGCTGTGAATGATGCGCTCGCGCCCGCGCTGCGGCAGACGTTTGGCGCGACGGCGAATTATTTCGGGGCAGCCAAGGCAAGTCGCAATTTCATCAGCGTCATCGGCGAAAACCTCAACACGCTCGCCCAAGTGACACCCGGTTGTTTTGACCGGGAAGAATTGTTTTTACCGCTCGCGTTTGTGGGTTGGCTCGTTTGGCTCGGCGCGGCACTCGTGCGAGCGCGGCGCGGCGACCGGAAATTTTTCCGCGTGAGCGTGCCGCTTCTTTTGGCGTTCGGCGCGCTCGGCGCATTTTCGCTGATTGATTTTCAAAGCTGCGCGGACCTCGTGCCGTTTTTTCCGTTCCTCGCGTTAGGCGGCGGCTGGCTGCTCGCGTGCAGTACCCGCGCGTTGGAAAACTTTTTCGCGGCGCGCGGCGCGAATCAAAAATGGCTTGGGCGCGCGTTCGTCGGATTGCTCGCGGCTGTGGTATTCTTGTACGGCATTTGGGACGTACTGAATGTGCGCCGCGTGAACGCGCTGCGCGCACAGCAAGACATGGCGGCAAAAATCGAAACGTACCTCGCGCCCCACGACAGCATTCAAGAATTCGGCGACGCGGTGGTGCTGGTTTTTTTGCATCGTGAAAACGCGCTCTCGTTCATTCATCTTGGCGACAAACAGGGACAGGGCATTTTGCGCGCTGAAGGATTAACACCCGAAGGATTGACCGCGCGTTTGGCGCAAGCGCATCCGCGCGTCATTATTCTCAGCCGCGCCAAAGAACGCGATTGGGCAGCCCCTTTGTACGAATGGATTGAAACAAATTATATGCTCAAGGAATCGTTTGCGAATCAAGAAGGCGGTACGACGCAAGGCACCGACGTGTACATTCCCCGCGCATTCTCCCTCACCGCGCCATGAATTTTTTCAAATCACGCGCTGCCGTCTGGCTCGCGCTGCTGCTCATTTTGTGGACGGCGCTCGCACTGCGTCTCTATGCGCTCGGCAGCGCGAGTTTGTGGGACGGCGAAATTTTTACACTGCTGTTCACGCGTTACGATTGGAGTATTTTTTTCCAGAGCGTCAGCACGTTCAGCGCGCATCCGCCGTTATGGTTCGCCATAACCAAACTCACCATCGGCGACGCGTGGAATGAAACGCTCTTGCGGCTCCCCGCCGCGTTCGCGGGCGTGCTCTCGGTGCCCGCGCTGTACATTTTGGGCAAACGTTTTTTCGATACGCGTGTGGCGCTGCTGGGCGCGGCATTGTTGGCATGTTCGCCGCTCGACGTGATTTTTTCACAGAACGCGCGCAACTATGCGCTGTTTGTTTTTCTCGTCATTCTGCTCATTTACGGCGCGCGGCGCGGGATTGACGCGCAGCCGCTTTCAACCCGCGCGGAATTGGAACGGTACGCGCTGCCCTGGCATCGCCGTCTGTCGTTTGAAATATATCGCGCGCGTTGGTGGCTGCTGTACGTCGGCGCGGCGATTGCAGGGTTGTACACGCATTATTTGTTTGTCCTGCCGCTCGCGGGAACAGCCCTGGCAGCGGCAATCAAATTGGCGCGTGAGGCGTTTTCACAAACGAGCGACTGGAGAAAAGTGCGCGCGTGGCAGCACGTTTCGTTCCTCAGCATCCGCGCGTTTTTGATTGCGAATGTGATGATTGTGGTGTTGTACGCGCCGTGGCTGCCGACCGTGCGCTCTGCGTTTCTCGACCGCCAGCTCACACGCGAAGCCGCGAATGAAGAAAACGCCGAACCGCTGACCTTGGATGACGCGCCGCGTTTGTTAAAAGATTTCAGCGGCACAGGTTCGTGGGGGCTTTATTTGTTTTCTGCGCTCGCCGTTGTCGGCATCGCCGCCGCGTGGTGGCAAGGCGCGCGCGTGCCCAAGAAACGCGATGCGCTGTTTTGGTTCGGCATCGCGGTATTGCTGCCGCTCTTGTTTATGCTTTTGCTCGCGCCGCGCCGTTTGCCCGCGAAATATTTGATTTATGTACTGCCCGCGTTTTTGATGTTTGTGGGGAACGGCGTCGTCGGGATTGCGGATTTGGCAGACAGCCGTTTTTTGACATCAAAGCCGCGCGCGCTGGCAATCTCGCTCGCGCTGCTCGCGCTGTTGCTCGCGGCTTCCCTCCCGAACATGCCGTATTGGTTTGGACGCCAAACCGTGTTCACGGGCAAAGGTTGGCAAGTGGTGGACGAGTGGCGTCCGTGGCGCGATGTGGCGACAAGTATTGTTTCGCGCGCGCAGCCCGGCGATATGATTTTGTTTCCAAGCGAAGCGCGCGCGCTCACCGCGCGTTCCGTCGTCCCGTATTTTGACGTCGCCTTGCAGCAAAAGTGGGTCACTGCGCCGCCATCGGGACATGTGTGGTGGGTGAGCGAACAAGCGGATGCGCCCGCGTCGAATGCGTCTACGTTGCGCGAGGAAAAGAAATTCGATTCGATTGTGGTGCAGGAATTGCAGCATGCCGCGCCGCAACCGTTTGCGCTGCCGAACGCGAGCTTTGAAAATGAATTTGAGGGTTGGGGAAAATCCACCGACCGCGCAATTTGGACGATTGATACCAAAACAGTTTTCGATGGCGCGCGCGCGCTGCAAGTGACCGTACGCGAACCGCGCTATACGGCAGTGCGTTCCGCCGAATTTCCGGTCATGCCGGGCAAACTGTACCGCGTCACCGCGAATGTAAAAAATGCGACCATCGGTTTCTACACGGCATCGCCGCAATTGTTTGTAAATTTCTATGCGCCCGGCAACAGCGCGCCCAAACGCACCCGACTCGCCACCGTTTTGCCGAGTGACAAAACGGGTTGGGTGCTAATGGTGGAAGAAGGCATTGTCCCCGAAGACGCGCAGACCGCGCGTATCGAGTTCGGCTTTCGCGAATACGCGCTCCAGTTCGCCCCGACCAGTTGGGTTGACAATGTGCAAGTGTGGCTGGAGAAATAGCGCGCTGAATTTGTGATAGAATCATTTGCACGGAGGCATAATGGAGAACGTCGTAAAACTTTCGCGCGACGGTCAAGTCAAGTTGTCGCCTGCATTACGTCGCGTCTTGGGCTTGCGTGACGGAGAATATCTTCACGTCCAAGTCGTCGGACACAGTTTGATTTTGACGCCTCAAAAACTGATTGACCAAGACCAAGCATATTTTTGGAGCGAAGAATGGCAAGCGGCAGAACGCGCGGCGCAAGAAGATATTGACGCGGGACGTGTTGTAACATTTGGCGATGTGGATGAGCTCGTGCGTGACCTAAATTCATGAACTGTGTATGAATCTTCGACGCACCGAGCGATTCAAAATTGCTTTCCAAACGTTGGCGCCCCAAGACCGCAAACGCGTCGAAAAAGCATTGCGCTTGATGGTTACAGATTTGCGACATCCCAGTTTGCGCGTAAAAAAAATCAAGGGTACACGCGACATTTTTGAAGCGCGCGCCAGTCGTTCGATTCGAATTACATTTCAAATGGAAACGGATGCCTTGTTACTTCGTAACGTGGGCGCGCATGACGCAACACTGAAAAACCCCTAAGTAGAAGGGACGCCGCGATGGCGTCCCTTTTTATTTGACCGTGTATGAGATTTTGGTTTGCCCTTGCGAATCTTTGACCAGCAATTCTACGCGGTCGGGATACACCTCAATCAGCGCGTAACCGTTGCACGGCGCGCCGCTCGCGTCCCCATATTCGCCCACACTCCATTTGCCCACATTGCCGGTTTGTTCGGTGAGACAGCGTTTGTCGAAACCGTCGTTCGCCGTCGGCGCGACGAGTTCGGGCAAACCGGAATTCGTGCCGTCGTCAATCCCGCCGGCGTGCAAATCACCCGACAAGACAATCACATTCGCGATTTTATTGTCGCGGATAAAATCCAAAATCAATTTGCGTTCACCCGGATACGCGCCCCAGCCGTCATTCACTTTGGTCGTCGGATTGAAAATTACGGGCGACAAAATAAATTTCCATCTCGCGCGCGAATTTTTCAAACCGTTCAGTAACCACTCGCGCTGTCCCTGCGCGCCCAAATGGTCGCCGTCGAGCATCGAGGTCGTCGTATCTTTCGGGATGTGCGGGTCGCGTTGACTGCGCGAATCGAGAATGAAAAAATCCGCGTCGCCGTAGGCAAAGGATTGCCAATCGCCAAATTGCGAAACGGGATACAACGGAAAATATTCTTGCAACGCGCGCAGCGAGTCGGCTTTGTTTTTGTAGGTCTTGTCCGCGTTGTTGTCGCCAAAATCGTGGTCATCCCAAAAGTGAATGAGCGAAAATTTTCGCTGAATTAAATTCACAAAATCTTCCATGCCCTGCGCGGGCGTATAGATTTCGCGAAACATTTCGCGCTTGTCGTCCAACGTCGTCGGATTGCGATGGTCCATATCGCCGCCGAGAATCACGAACGCGGGATTTTCTTGCGCTGCCGTTTTGAATGTATCCACATTCTGTGAAATTTTCGAGACCGTGCGAAAATCGGTGAGGACAACAAAACGAAACGGCGCCGCGTCGCCGCGCGGCGCGAATGTTTGAAACTGCGGGTACGGCGGCGCGAGCTGCGGCACATTGTCCACGCGCACGTTGTAGAAATATGTGGTTTGCGGCGCAAGGTTGGGAATTTGTACAATCGTGGTAAAATCGCTGCTTGCGTCCGTCGTTTGTGCCGCGCTCAATTTGGCGTCGCGCAAATTCGCGTCGGGGCTGTATTCCATTTGCACCTGCGCGGCTTGGGTGGTGCGCACCCAAAGGTTTGCGGATGTGTCCGTAACGCCGCCGGCAAGCGGTCCTTGCGCGATGGCAGCATTACTCGTTGACGGGTTGCCGTTCGCGGTTTGACATGCCACCAGCGCGCCCACGCAAACGACAACGCACAGAAATTTGGTAAATTGCATTACTCGCAATTATAACTGTTCTATTGTGACCGCCGAAATAAAATCCCTCGCCCGGAGCCCCGCCGCCGCCCGTTTTCAAGACCTCCGCATCTTGCTCGTACGCTACGCTGACGTGTTGTGGATGATTGCGCTGGCGCTTTTTGCTGCCGCGTATTCCCTCCAGTACGATATTTTGCGTCAGCCGATTCCGCACGACACGACTTTTCACATTTACGCCGCGCAGCAAATGTTGGAGGGACATCCGATTTACCGCGACGTGGCAATCATCAAAGCGCCGCTTGCGGATTTTGCCAGCGCGTTCGCGATTTTGGTGGCGCGCGCGATTCACATTTCCGACATTATGGGCACGCGGCTCATGTCGCTCGCCGTGGTCACCGCGACGGTAAGCGCGACGTATCTCGCGGGACGCGTGTTGTTTCGCTCGCGCGCAGTCGGGCTGCTCGCCGGCATTGTGATGGCGAGTTGGAACTTTTACGGGATGCGCGCGGTGACGGGTCCCGAACCCAAAGCGTTCGTCATTTTGTTTGCGCTTTTGGCGCTGACCGCGCTCGCGCAAAAACGTTGGGGCTGGGCGGGCGCGTGCGCGGCGTTGAGCGCGCTCGCATGGCAGCCCGCGCTGATGGTGCAAGCGATTGTGATGTTGTTCGCCTTGACTGCGCCGTGGCTGGAAACGCATCGCGCGCCCCGCGCCGAACCGGTACGCGCGGCATTGAAAAATAATCTGCGCGCCGTGCTCGGTTTTGCCGTACCGTTTGCGTTCGTGCTGTGGTATCTGGCAGTCAACAGTGCGCTGCTCGCCGCGTTCAATGCCACCATCGGCGCGAACATTTTTCATTTCAACAACAATCAAGCGCGCGTGCCGCTGCTGCAAACGGTGGATGAAAATCTCGCCGAAATTATTTATGATGGCTCGCTGTATTGTTTTTCGTACAATGAAGGTTGGTTGATTGGCGCGGGCGCGCTCGGCTTGGGCGGAATGGCTGCGGCGCTGTTTGTGAACGCGGCGCGTAAAAATCAATCCCCGCTCAATCTGGACACCACGCCGCTGCTTTTATACACCGCCGGTTTCGCCGCGTTCACATTGATTGATTTCGATTTTTGTCCCGACCTCATTCCCATGTTTCCCGCGCTCGCGCTCGGCGTGGGCTGGCTCGCGGTCATGCTTACGCGCGGCATCGTCGCCGCCGTATCGCGCGTTTCCGCTGTGGACAACGCGCCGCGCGCACAGTGGATGATTCTCTCTTTTATCGCGCTCTTGCTTGTCGCGCTCTACGGATTCGACGCGTGGGGCTATCAGGTAACGGGTGTCTCTTTTCTTGACCAATTGCAAGTGGCGCAAACGGCAGAAAAATATCTGGAACCCGAAGACCGCGTGTTATCCTTTGGCAACACGATTGTGCAGATTGAATTGCATCGCCCGAACGCGTCGAAAATTTTGCATCTCGGTTCCAAATCGGGCTTGGGCGTGCTCGCGTCGGAACCCGGGGGCTTTCAAGGACTGTTGGATACGCTCGACCAAAATCCGCCCAAAATGATTGTTCTCGCGCGCGAAACGAAACCCGAATGGACCGCGCCGTTTTATGTGTGGCTCGACAAACGCTACAAACAAATCGAATATTCGAGTCGCGCCAATATGCGTATTTTGATTTTGAAACCATAGGAATCCATCATGCGTCTTTTGAGCTCTGCACTAGTATTGATTGCTCTCGTGCTCGTCGTCTGGATGCGCGCGCCGCTGGAAAGTGATGCCGCGCCCGAATGGCAGACCTATTCGCCGCCCGCGTGGATTTTGGGACCGATTCAGGGCGCGGACGGACGCGAAGGGCAGGTGATGCAAAATCTCGAAATGATTGAGAAATGGCAATTGCCCGTCACCGCGTTTCATTTCGATGCGCCCGATTGGCAGACCTGTCGCGGCAACGGACAGTTTCGCTACAGCAATGCGGTCTTGCAGCGAATGCGCCAAAATAAAATTCGCGGACTCTTTTGGACGGTCCCGCTCATTGGGCTCAATTGTCCCGAATACCAAACCGCGCTGGCAAATAATTATTTTGTCAAAGACGCGGATGGCAACGTCATTGTCACGAAAAATTTTACCGGGCACGGCAGTTGGATTGATTACAACAATCCGGATGCGATTGCGTACTATCACAGCTTGCTCGACCGCGTGCGCGCGCACATGGGTAATCTCATCGGCGGCTTTTACACGGACAGCGTGCGTCCCGATAACAATTATGGCGAAGTCGCCTACGGCGAAGCGTACGCGCTCGATTTGTTAAATTACACACGCGCCAACATTCCCGACGGCGAAGTGGTTTTCAAACGCTATGGAAAAAATACGCCGAGTGATGCCTGGCTCTATGCCAACGCGCACGTTGCGTATGTCGGCGATTTGCCCACCTTGTTCCCGGCGCTCAAAACAGGCATCTTGCGCGTCTTTGACACCGCGCAATTTATGCCGCTGCCGTACAATGAATTTTCCGGTTTCAATGCCAAAGCGCCCGACGCGGAAACGTACATTCGGCGGATGCACTGGGGCGCGTTCCAACCTGTAATGGAAAATGTGCCAAAAGAAGAACAGCCGTGGCATCCGATGTATCCGCCGCAAGTGATGGAAATTTATCGTTATTACGCGTACCTGCATCGCGAACTCGCGCCGTACCTCCATTCGTACGACCAAGCCGCGTTCGAAACGAAAACACCGATTTTGCGCGACACCGACCCCATCCATTTTTCCGCGCGTCTGGGCAATGAATTTTTTGTCCAATACGTCACCGACTATACGCGCGAAATGAGCATCAAACTGCCGCCGGGCGAATGGATTAACTATTGGGATGAAGCGCAGATTTTCAAAGGGGATACCAAAATTCGCTACCCCGTGCCGCTCGGTCACGAACCGATTTTCATTTTGCGCGGTGCCATTATTCCGATGGCGGTGGATTCCGCCTGGACCGGACACGGCAGCGATGCCTCGCGCGGCGCGCTCACGGTGAATGTGTACCCGAGCGTGCATTCCACCTTTCGCTATTATGACCCACAAAACGGCTGGCTGACGTTTGACGTGCAAACCATCAAACAGCGCATCGCCTTGTGCACACTGGACCAAATTCCCTCCGAGCCGTTGTTGTACCGCATCGCGCAGGTGCGCAACAAACCGAACCACGTGCGCGCGCAGAACGGCGCGATTAGCGTGAACGGCAAGTGGGGCAAAAAACTCCCGGAATTCTCCAGCGCCGACCAAGTTGCCCGCGCGAAAAAAGGTTGGTACTATGATGCCGCGTCCAAACGGCTCATCGTCAAACTCAAACAGCGCGGCACCCATTGCCCCGCGCCGTAAGCGATTGTATGAACATTGCCCCTCCTATGCCGCGTCCCCGCGCCCGTATACTCTTTGACCGGGCTGCCCCGACGTGGTTAAACCTCGCACCGCCGCTCTTTTTATTCGTCGCCTCGTTCGCCCTTCTCTGGCAATTTGACCCGCTGCATCGCGCGCTGTCGTACGACCCCGGCATCTTTGCATACATTTCGCAGCTCGTCGCCGATGGGTTCGCGCCGCACAAGTACGCCTATAACGAACAAGCGTCGCTCGCGTTTTTGGTTGGCGGCGCAGTAATGCGTCTCGGAGACGTGGGCGGGATTCCGCATTTGATTTCGTTTCGCCTCGCGTCCATGCTCTTGATGGCGAGTGCGGTAGTCCTGACGTACCTCGTCGGAAAATTTTTCACGCGTTCGCGCGCAATCGCACTGCTCGCGGGATTGATTATGTTGGGCTATCACGGCTACAACATGCGCGCGGCGACGACGCTCGAACCCAAATCGTTAATGCTCGTTTTGGGTTTGCTCACTCTTTATTTTCTGCACAAAAAGAATTGGTTGGCGGCTGGAGCATTGGCGGGCGCCGCAGGGTTGGCGTGGCAAATTGCGTGGGGCTATCTCATCGTCGTGCTCTTGCTCGCAATCGTGCAAGGCGGCACCACTCTGTCGCAGCGCGTGCGCGCGGTCATTTTCGCGCTCGTCCCCGCGCTCGGCGTCATCGCACTGTATGCGCTTTATTTTGTCTGGCATAACGCCCTGGCGGACATGCTGCAGCAGACGTTTCTGGTGCCGGAGCTTTTGCACAGTGTTTCCAAATCACTTGACCGCCGCCTCTTTACCTTTGCGCGCACATTTTACATTGGCTACAACACGCACAGCATTTTTGGCTTGCTCGGCTTGGCAGGACTGTTCATCTGGCTCGCCGTCTTTCTCCAACCGCTCAAGCCGCGCGCGCTCATCCGCCGCGTGGTCCATTTCTTTTTGCAAAATCGGCACACGGCGGGCGTGCTGCTCGCAACGTTCGGGTTTGCACTCTATTCATTCATAGATTTTCAAGGTTACCCGGACTGGATTCCACTCTTGCCATTCATCTCTATTTTTGCCGCGTGGCTATTGTGGAAGATTGTTGTGCGTCTGTTAAAATTCATCCACGCGCCACCGGCATGGGCGCGCGTTGCGTTTGCGACGATTGCGGTTCTCGTACTCTTGGCAAGCAGCTATTACGCGCTGACCAATATCAAAGGAGAACACACGCGTCGCACATGGCAAGAGCAACAGCTCGCCGCCGATGACTTGAACGCGCGCTTTGGCGCCGACGCGCCCATCTGGATTGTCGGCAAAGCGGACTTGTTGTTTTTTATGCGGCGTGTCAATCTCAACAAATATATTTATTTGTTCGGACGCGTAGATGGGGCAGTGGATGCGTTCGAGCCGGGCGGCTTTCCGCACATGCTCAAGACAACCCTCGCGCAGCGTCCGGCGCTGATTGTGCTCGCGCGCGTGCCCAATCAGAAATTTGCCAAGCCCTCGAACGGGAAACTGATACAGGACCTTTCCACATCGTTCACGGTCTTCAAACCGTGTCGCGCGCTCGCAGGGGGAAGATTTTTGGTGCGCCCCGACCTCGCGGAAAAACTTTTTCCAAAAGGCGCCGAAGGTTGTTTGAAACGTACATTTTAGAACGAATGCCAAAACATTCCGTCCCGACTGTACAAGCGAGTCCAACCATGAAACGAATTTTTCTCATCAGCATTCTCTGCGCGACAATCGCGCTCGCGAGTTTTACCCCACACGTCACGCGCGCCGCACCGTCGGCTTTGCCCGCCGGCTTTACGCGCGTCGCGCTCGGCAAAGGTGTGACGAGACCGACGGCGATGGCATTTGCAGGGAACCGCATCTTGGTCACGGAAAAGACCGGGGCGATTCGCGTGATTCGTCCAAACGGCAAACTCGGCGCAAAACCGTTTCACACCCTCGCCGTAACGACAGACGGCGAATGCGGCTTGTTGGGCATTGCGCTCGACCCAGCGTATGCGGTGAATGGTTTTATTTACGTTTACTACACCACCGGTCCCGGCGCGAAAGAGTATAGCGGCACGCCCGAGAACCGCGTCTCGCGCCTCAAACGAACCTCGGGCGGCGTCGTAAAAGAAAAAATTATTCTTGACCACATTCCATCCGCAGGGAGCATTCACAACGGCGGGGACATTCATTTCGGGTTTGACGGCAAGCTCTATATCACGGTGGGCGAAAACGGGACTGCCGACGACGCGCAAAATCTCAACACCCTGCGCGGCAAAATTTTACGCATCAACAAAAAGGGAACGATTCCCGGCGACAATCCATTTGTCAACACCGCCGGCGCGCGCGGGGAAATCTTTGCGTTTGGTTTCCGAAATCCATGGCGTCTCGCCCTCCGCGCGTCCAACCAATCGTACGTGGTTGCCGATGTCGGCAGCGAGACATGGGAAGAAGTGGATTCGCTGGTAAGCGGCGCGAATTATGGCTGGCCCCTCTATGAAGGTCCATGTCCCGCCAGCAATCTCGCGTGCGACCCCAAGAACGTAGATTACGGCAGCACGGTCAAACCCATTCACTGGTACAATCACCATACCGGCAAGGAAAGAGGCGATGTGATTGCCGGGGGCGTCTTTGCGGAAAATTCCAATTACCCTGCGCCATATGCAGATGGCTACATGTATGCGGATGGGGAAGACGGCTGGGTCCATGTGTTGACGCTCGACAATTCCAATCGCGTCATACATCGGTACAATTTTGACACAGGGCTAAGATTTCCCGTCGCCTTTGGCAGCGGTCCCGACGGAAATGTCTATGTCGCGGATTTTCTGGGCGATGTGCTTTACAAATACGTGTACACACCCTAGCCATGCAGTCCCAAGTCCTCATCCTCACCGGCATGCATCGCTCGGCGACTTCGCTCGTCGCGTCGCTGCTTGAACGCGCCGGCGTGCATCTGGGTACGCGTTTGCTCGCACCCAATGCGCAAAACCCGCGCGGTTTTTTTGAGGATGTGGAATTTTACAAATTTCACGAAAACGCGCTGCACGCGCGCGGGCAAAATATTTTGGTGTCGCGCACCTTCACCTTTGAACCGACACCGGAGGAACACACGCGCGCAGACGCACTGCTCGCCGCGCGCGCGCAATATCCCCTTTGGGGATGGAAAGACCCGCGCACGAGTTTGTTTTTGGATTTTTGGCGCGAAAAAATCCCCCACGCGTTTTTTCTCTTTCTCTATCGTCACCCCTTTGATGTGCTGCTTTCGATGATGCGGCGCAACGAATGGTACATGCTTGGTTTGTGGGAGGGGCTCGAAGCGTGGTATGCGTACAATCGCGCGCTCGCAAATTTTCGCGCGCAGCACCCCGCACAGACTTTGTTGTGCAGCAGTTACGCGGTGGTGGATGACCTTGACGCGTTCCACGCGCGTTTGCAAGACCATTTTGGGCTGCGGTTGAATTTGGATGCCGCGACGCGCGAGGCGTCCTATCAGCCGAACGAATTACAACGCGCATCGCTGGCGCGCGCAACAGAAAAAATTTTCCAAGTCGTTCATCCCGACGCGTACGCGTTGTATCAAGAATTGAATCAACACGCCGATTTTCCCGCGCCCGCCTTTGCGCCCGCCGACGCCTCGCTCGAACTCGAAGCGCTCGCGCATTTTTCCAACGCGCTCACTCATGCGGACAATGCCGCGCGGCGCGGCTTGCTCTTTGCCCTGCTCGGACTCGTACAACCCGCCGCGTTGGAAACGTACCTTGCGAACCAAGCGCGGGAACTCGCGGACCTTGCGCGCGCACGTGACGAAAACGCCGCGCAGCGCGACGCATGGCAAAACACGGCAGAGGAACGCGCGCAAATTATTCGTGAACAGCAAGAATGGGCAAATGCGCGCATGAGCGATTTAGAAAAATTGGAAGCGCATCCCATCGTGCGCGGATTAAAAAAGTTAGGGCAAGTGTGAACGTTTTGTTCTTGTCCACGATGCTGTGGGACGAACTCGGCGGCAGTTTTGCGCCGACGCGTTTGGCGCACCAACTCGCGCAGCGCGGGCACCGCGTGTTATTTTTGGAACATCGCGCAAGTGCAACGCGCGAGACACGCGGCTTGCCGATTCAGATTGCGAGTTTGGATGAACTCGGATTGCCGCCGCTCGCAATTTCTTTGGCGTGGCGCGGCGTCCCGCTCGGTTCGCTCGACGAAATTACGCCGCGTTTGGAAAATTGGCTCGACGCACACGAAACAAAAAACGGACCGCGCATCCTCGTTCTCAATTCACCGTTCGCGCCGCTCGCGCGCTTGATTCCGCTTTTGCAGACGCGCGGCTATTACGTCACGTATTACGCGCAGGACGATTACGCGGCGATGTTTGAATTGGGAATGCATCAATTCAATCCGCGTCTGGAAGAATATCTCGTCGCCCGCGCCGATTTGAATCTCGCGCTTGCGCCGGTTGTTGCGGAAAAATTAACGCGCGCAGAACGCGTCTTTCAAATCCTCCCCGATGCGTTCGAGCCGCGCGAATTTCAAAATGCGCTGGCTGACGCGCCAAATGTTTTGCGCGGCGAATGTACGCTCGGCTTTTGGGGCTCGCTCATGACGCCGATGGTGGACGCGGGACTGCTGCGCGCCGTCGCGGAAGCGAAACCACACTGGAGCATCAATTTGCTCGGACCTTATGGAACATCACCGCAGTATCCTTCGTTGTACGAACAGCTGCGCGATTTGCCCAACATCCGTTTTCATGGTCTCGTCGCCCATTCGGAATTGAAAAATTACGCGCGCGCGTTTGACGTGTGCGTCATCCCCGCGCCGGACAATGAAATGTCGCGCGGGCGTGACCCCATCAAGTTGTACGAATATCTCGCCTGTTACAAACCCGTTGTCGCAACCCATATGCCGCAGATTCAACACGCGCCGTACACACGCGTCGCCTCGAATGCCGGTGAATTCATCGCCGCAATTGATTCGGCGCGCAGTGAAACGATTGACAAAACTGTGACGGATAATTTTCTCGAGCCGCATACGTGGCACGCCCGCGCGGAAGCGCTTTTGCAAATTGTCCAGGCTATGCTGCAGCAGCCGCGCGCACAGCATGGCGCGTTCGACGCGCACGCGCTGCAAGACCTTGAACGCACACAGCCCATCGGTCCGCTCGAGCTGAGCGAATGGAGCGATGTCATGTACGCCGTGCGTGAACATCCAAAACTCGCGCGCGAATTGAAAGCGGTACAGCAATGGGCGCGCGAATTGGAAACGGCACAGCGCGCGCAGCAACCAAGTATCGCCGCGCGCGTCAAGAGAGTGTTGGCGGGCGAGTAGAACTCGCAGCAACGCATCGCAAAACCGACCTCCGTCGGTTAGTCTTTGAATCACCAACCTCACGAGGTTGTTATCGAGCGAACAGAGTTCGCCCGCAACGCATCGCCAATTCGACGGCGGTCGAATTGCAAGTCAACGTAGGTTGACTTGGCGATGCGTTGCGGCGATTTCAATCGCCCAACATGCTCGTCAGCATCATCATCCCTTGTTACAATCAAGCGCGCTTTGTGCATCAAGCCGTCGCGAGTTGTTTCGCGCAAACGTATGCGGACGTACAAGTCATTGTCATTGACGATGGCTCGACGGACGACCCGCGCGGCGCGCTGCAAGAATTTTTCGCGCGCGAAAATTTTATTTTTTTGCGTCAGGAAAATCGCGGCGTCGCCCACGCGCGCAATGCGGGCATCGCGGCGTCAAAAGGGACTTGGCTAAAATTTCTGGACGCGGATGATTGGCTCGACACAACCATTGTTCAAAAACAAGTGGACGCGCTGCGCGCGAATCCACACTTGGGTTTTGTGTATTGCGACATGGTGCGCGTGAATGAACGCGGCAAAATCATCGAACGCGGCAGACTCGCCGAGCGCGGCGTTGCTCTCGACGGTGACTTGTTTCCGCTTTTATTGCTCGACGGTTTTTTTCCGCCGCTCACGGTACTGCTGCCGCGCCAAGTTTTGGAACGCGTCGGCGAATTCGACCAAACGGTCGCGCCGTGTGAAGATTATGACTTGTGGCTGCGAATTGCAGGGCACGGCTATCCCGCGCAATTCTTGCCTGAAGCGCTCGCGTATTATCGCCGGCACGATGCCGGCGCGAGTCACGACCGCGCGCGTCTCGCACAGCAACAACGCGCGGTGCTAAAAAAAATCGTCGCGCAATTTCCGCTGCGCGTCGCCGACGCGCTATTCGAAATTGGCGTCCAATTCAATGCGGTGAACGGCGAACGCGCGGGCGCCTTGACACGCGAAGCCCAACAGCGCGCATGGATTGCCCAACTTGAACGCGACAAAGAAATCTTGCAACATGCAGCAGACACGCGCGAACATTATTTGCAAACGCTTGAATCAAATTCACTTTTCCGCGCGCAGGTTCGACTGGGAATATTTCCATCCCGCGAACCCAATCTCTAAGCTCTAGTCTCCAATCTCTCATGTCTCTGCGCGTTCTCATTCAACCCCGTCCGATTGCGCCAACCCAACAAGGCGGCGACTGGTTGCATTTGCAAGCCGTCCTTGAACCGCTGCGCGCGCTGGGCGTTCACGCCGAAATTTCCACAGACCCCCGCGCATCGCTCGCCGCTTTTGATTTGTGCATGATGTGGAGTGCGGTCGAACCAGAGCTCGCGCTGCCGTACTTGTTTAACGCGTGGCGCCAAAACACACGCGTCGCTTTCATGCCGATTTATTGGAGTCCCCAACGCATGTGGAATGCGGATGCGGCGCTGCGCGGCATGGACGCCACCGACGCGATGCGCGAATTTGAACGTCTGCAGCGCGAGATTTACACACTGCGCGAAGAGGTTCTCGTCTGCGGCGCGGATTTGTTGACCCCCAATTCCGACAGCGAGGGCGAACGTTTGCATCAAGATTTCGGCGCGTCGCGTGAACGAATGCGCGTGTGTCATTACGGCACCACCGCCGCGTTTGCCCAAGGCAACGCGGCGCGGTTCCGCCAAGTTGTGGACGCGGAAAATTTCGTCTTGTGCGTCGCCCAAATCGGTCCGCGCAAAAATCAACTGACGCTGATTCGCGCGCTGCGCGATTTTCCGCATCCCCTCGTTCTCATGGGCGATGTCGAAAATGAACCCTACGCGCAAATGTGCCGCGCTGCCGCCGCGCAAAATCGCGCACGCGTTTATTTTGTGCCGCGCCAATCCCAAAGCATTGTCGCGGACGCGTATGCCGCCGCGCGGGTCCATATCATCGTCTCTCTTCACGAAATCGGTCCGCTCGTCGCGCTCGAAGCGGCGGTTGCGGGCGTGCCGCAAGTTGTGACCACCGAATGCAGTATGCAAAATTATTTGGGCGCGCCGACAATTTTTGTGGACCCGGACGACCCGGACGCGATGCTGCGCGGCGTACAAGCATTGTGGAATGTGCCGCGCACACACGCGTTGGGACAAGAACTGTTGCAAACGTGGACGTGGACGCGCGCCGCCCAAGAATTGCGCGAGAGTTTCGAGTGGCTGTTGTCACAACCGCGCACCGCGTATGACGCGTTTCCGAACTTGCTGCGCGCGGACGAATTGCTGCAACAACAGATTGAACTGTTGTGGCGCGCGCTCGGCGAACAGTCCGCCAACGCGCGCCACGTGGAACAATGGGCACACGAACTGAACGCGCAATTGCGCGCACCGCGTTCACTCGGTGCGCGCGTCAAAGCGTTGGTGGGAAAATGATACGCGTCCTCTTTCAGGTCGAATCGTTCGCGCAGGCGAATGCTTCCGCGCCGCTGCGCGAGGAACTGCGCGCACAGCAGATTGCAAGCGAGGTGTCGAACCAACCGCAGCCCGACCTCGCGCTATTTTCCGTTGTTCATTTGTTCGCGTTCGAGGGAGCCGTGTTCGCGCTGCGCTGTGCCTTGAACGCGCTCGCGCAGCACAAACCGTTTGTCGTCACTCGAACGGACGCGCCGCGCGCGAGCAATCCCCCGCCGACCGCTGAAGTCCAAATTCACATGCGCGCGTTGGAACGCGCCGCGCAGCAATTTGTTTTGCATCACGCCGCGCGAAGTTTTGTGACGGACGCGAACGAACGCGCCGCGCTCGCGCAGGATTTTTCGGTGCCGCACGAAAAAATTCTCGACGCCTCAACAGACGCCTACGCGCTAACATTTCGCGCGCTCGCGCAAAATTCCACAGACGCGTTTGACGATAATGAACGCGCGGTGACCTGCGCGGAAGACGCGGCAGTGGAAATCGGCTGGCTCACGCATTTCGCCGATGCGTACTATTACCAATCCCTCACGCCGCAGTTGGAACAAGACGCCGCGCGCGCACAAACCTTGCAAGCGGAGCTGCGCGGCGAAAAACGAAAATGAGAAACGGCGACGCATTGAAAATCCTCTTTCGCCCGCGCCGAAATTATTCGACGCGGCGCGGCGGCGATTTGGTTTCGCTCGAACAAAGCGCGCGCGCCTTGCAAGCATTGGGAGCGGAATGTGTGATTTCGAACGACCTTACGCTCGACCTCGCGCGTTTTGACATTGTTCATTTGTACACGTTTGAAAACATGACGGCGATGCTCGAAGATTTTGTGAATGCGCGCCGTCACAGCAAGCGCGTTGTCGTGACGCCGATTTATTGGCGGCGCGTGTATTGGGATGAAATGCGCGAACGCAATGCCGAGACGCGCCCTGAGTTTGACCCCGCGCGAATGGACGTGAACGCACCATCGCGCCGCGCGTTGGTGCATTGGCTCGACGAACAGGCGGACCGCGTGACAATGCGCGTGATTCTGGACGCGTGCGAGAAAATTTTTCCGTTTTCCGAAACCGAAGGAACTCTGCTTGCGGAAGATTTCAACCTCGCGCGCGAAAAAATTTGTGCTGCACCGGACGGTGTGGACGAAGAATTCGCGCAAGGCGACGCGAATCGTTTTTGGGCAAAATACGCGCGGCAGCTCGGTGGCGCGCGCGATTTTATAATGACCGCCGCGCGCATCGAAGCGCAAAAAAATACACTCAACGTCATCCGCGCGTGGCGCGACGAGACGATTCCGCTCGTTTTTATCGGACGCGCGACGGAACCCGCGTACATGCAACAATGCCGCGCCCATGCCGGCGCGCACGTTCATTTTCTCGGCGAAATGTCACCCGCCGAACTCGCGGACGCGTATGCAGCAGCCAGAGTGCACGCCCTCGCGAGTTGGTGGGAACTCATGCCGCACTCGGCTGTCGAAGCCGCGCTCGCGCACTGCAATCTCGTCGTCACACAAAACAGCCCCGCGCGCGAAACGTTTGGCGACGCGTGTTGGCTCTGCGACCCTGCCGACACGCAGTCCATTCACGACGCGATGCGCGCGGCGTATGACGCGCCGCGTCAAACCCAACTCGCCGCGCAGTTGCGTGAACGCTTTAATTGGGAACGCACAGGAAAAATTTTGGCGAACGCGTATCGTGAATTGTTGTCACATCCCGCGCCACCGCTCGACAATGCGTATGTCGAACGTTTGCGCGAGGTGACGGCATTGCGCGCCGAAGCATACGCGCTGCGCGAATTACATTATCAAAAATTGGAACAAAACGCGCGCGAGTTACACGACTGGATGCGCGACTTGGAAAGCAGGCGCGCGGCGCGCAAAAAATTTCCGCGCCCATTCGAGGCAGCGCGGCGCTTTTGGAAACGCGTGTGACGAGGATGAATTACAGACCGCTCTCGATTTTATTTTGGTTTCGCCGCCGCCCGTATGGACGCGGCGGTGATTTGGTCGCGTTGGAATGGACGATTGATGCGCTGCGCGAATTCAATGTAACCGCTACCATCTCGGATGACCCGACACATGACCTCGCGCCGTACGATATTGTGCATTTATACAATTTGTGCGACCCGTATTCCGCGACCGATTACATTTTGCGCGCGGCACGCGCGCACAAGCCGACTGTTGCCACGCCGATTTATTGGAGTCACGCGCAATATCTCGCCGCGTATGAAAACGAATCACCTGCAACCTATCCTGAATTGTTTCTCGACGCGCCCGCGCCGCAAGACCAAGCGCGCCTGCGCGCGTCGCGCCGCGAGAATGCAGAATTAGTACACGATGTTCAACAGTTGGTGTTCGACGCGGTTGGCAAAGTTTTGGTCTTGTCGAACGGCGAAGGCGAAATCATTCAAAAGGAATTTGGCATCTCGCGCGAAAAAGTTCAGCTTACGCGCTATGGCGTGAATCCGCAATATCAACGCGGTGACGCCGCGCGCTTTGAACGCGAGTTTGGCGTGCACGATTTTGTATTGTGCGCCGCGCGTTTTGAACACCGCAAAAATCAAATCGGCATCATTCGCGCATTGCGCGAGGAAAACATTCCGCTCGTGTTGGCAGGTCCCGCGCCCGAACCGCGTTATCTCGAATTGTGTAAACGCGAAGCAAGTTCGAACGTTCATTTCGTCGGCGAGCTCACGCCCGCGCAAATTGCCGATGCGGGCGCGGCCGCGCGCGTGCATGTGATGGCGAGTTGGTGGGAAGAGATGGGACAAGCCGCGCTCGAAGCGGGACTCGCGGGCTGCAATTTGGTCATGACCCAAAATGGTCCGGGGCGCGAATACTTTGGCGACGATTGTTTTGTGTGCGACCCCGCCGACGTGAATTCGATTCGCATTGCCATTCAACGCGCGTGGGAACGTCCGCGCACCACACAACTTGCGGAAAAAATTCGCGCGCAGTACACGTGGGAACAATCTGCCGCCGCGACGCGCGACGCGTATGATGAAATTCTCGCGGCAAAACATGTGCCGACCATTTCGCCCGACGCGTTGAGCCGCGTCACCATTCGCTTTGCCGAACACTATCACCACATCGAACGCGAACATTTGAAACTCATCGCGGGCAAGCAAGAATTGGAAGCATGGGCGCTGGAGATGCAAGCACGCTTGGCGCAGCCCTCTCTGCGCGCTGCCTTGCGCGGCGTACTGGATTCGGCGCAAGGAAAACGCGCGTGAACGTTTTGCTGTTTCCGCCCACGCACGGCAGCGGTTTGGGCGAACAGTTTCGCCAAACGACCGCCGCGCTCACCGCCCAAGGAGTGTCCGTTACCTTTGCCACGGACCGCCCTTTCGATTTCAAGCCCGATGTGATTCAGCTCTTTAACGCGCCCGATATTTTCCGCGCGCTGCCGAGTTTTATTCGAGCACGCGAGGTCGACGCGCCAATCGTCGTCAATCCGATTTATTGGAATCCCGATCGCTTTTACGAGCAAGGTCTGCCCGAAGCCGACCCTCCGCGCGGCGACGGTGCGGAATTGGAGCAGCAGATTCGGAACGCCGCGCGTGAGGCAGAACGCGCGGCACAGCGCGTGCTTTTTCGTCACGCCGCCGTCTTGATTGCGGTCACGCCGAGCGAAGCCGAATTGCTGGCGCGCGACTTTGGCGTAGACCCCGCGCGGATTGCTATCGCAGTGGATGGGGTGATTCCGCTCTTTGCGCGCGGGACGCCCGACGCGTTTTGGCGCGAATATGGCGACCGCCTTGACAAGGCGCACGATTTTGTGTTGTGCGCGGCGCGCGTTGAAATTCGCAAAAATCAATTGAATTTGATTCGCGCGCTCCGTGCCGAGCCATTGACGCTTGTCTTTGCAGGCGAAATCCTCGCGCCCGCGTATCGCGCCGCCTGTGAAAACGCCGCACGCGGCGGACAGGTGCGCGTATTCTTTTTGTCCTCCCTTGCGCCGCCGCTTTTGGCAAGCGCATACGCCGCCGCGCGTGCGCACGTGCTTGCGAGTTGGTATGACAATTTTGGTTTAACGCCGTTGGAAGCCGCCGTCGCCGGGTGTTCGCTGGCATTGAGTCGAGAATGTGGTGCGCGCGATTATTTGCAAAATGACGCGCACTATTTCGACCCCGCAAACCTCGACGAAATACGCGACGCGGTGTGCGCGGCGCTCGAAACGCGTCCGCCGCCACAATTGCGTGAACGTCTCTTGAGCGAATATACGTGGGCGCACACGGCGGAACAAACGCGCGCGGCGTATGAACACGCGCGCGCGTTGGGCAATCCAACCGACGGCGAATCCTATCGCGAGGATTTGGAACGCGCGCTGCTCGCGTTCTCGGAATTCGCGCGTTTGCAAGAACATGCGCGCGCGGCATTGTGGCGCGAAAAAATGGAAATTACAGAAACGCGTGACGCGTACGCGAACGGGCGCGTAATGCGCGTGTTGAATCAATTGACGCGCCTTGTGAAACGCTAAACCTGCTACTTGCTACTTGATACTCGCTACATGGATTTTGTTTTTCTTTCGACGCAAGGTTGGGATGAGATGGGCGGCGCGGGACGTCCGACGCATTTCCTCGCGCGCGAATTGTTGACGCGCGGACATCGCGTTTTG
Organism: Chloroflexota bacterium; assembly: GCA_029778615.1. Lineage (GTDB taxonomy): Bacteria > Chloroflexota > Anaerolineae > UBA4142 > SHND01 > SHND01. The sequence continues at coordinate 62,304 of JAKOPZ010000296.1, forward strand.
TTTGTCGAATTCGTCGCCAGTGAAAAACGCGCGGCGGACAAAAATTTTTCGCTGTTGAATTTTTCCGCGTTGGGTTATACCGAAACCGCGCTGCGCCGCGCGTGGTTCGGACTCGCACCGCACTTGGATTCACGCGAAACGTTATCGCGCGCGCTCGACGCGTTTGAATCACCCAACGCCGAACGCGCGGTCGTGTACGGTGACCCGTTCGTTCCGTTTGTAGAATGGTTTTCAATTTTTCGCGCGCGCGGGTACAAAATCGTTTATGATGCGCTCGACGATTTTGAAGCGTTTCCCGAAATCGGATTGTATTTTGCGAATCAACACGCGGAAAAATTTCTCGTCGCACAGTGCGACCTTGTGATTGCCGTTTCGACAACGCTCGCGGAAAGATTATCGCAATGGGAACATCGCGCGCCGATTCAACTCTTGCGCCAAGGATTCGACGCAAAACTTTTTCGCACAAGTACGGAACGCTCACCGCAGCGTTCCCCGCCGTTTCGTTCCCCTGCGCGATGGAACGCTGCGGCGAGCGTTCCCTACACGCTGGGGTTTTGGGGACATGTCAACGCGTTCAACATAGACGTCGCGTTGATTGAACACGTTGCGCGCACGCGTCCGCAGTGGACGATTCAACTCATCGGACCCATTGACCACGACCCGAATTTGCCGCGCGTGCAAGAACGTTTGCGCGCGTTGCCGAATGTGCAGTTGCTCGGACGCGTCGCGCATGAGGAACTGCCGCGCTATTTGCAAGCGTTCGACGTTGCGCTGATTCCGTTTCCCGACAACGCGTTCAACCGCGCGCGCGACCCGCTCAAAGTGTTTGAATATCTGAGCGGCTACAAACCTGTCGTCGTGTCCAACACGCCGCAGTTGGCGAACATGCCGTATGTGTACCTCGCTACCACGCCGCAAGAATTCTTGGAAACAATTGAGCGCGCGGCGGCGATTCCTGTGGAACGCGCGGTGGTGGATGCGTACTTGGACAATTGCACGTGGGCGGCGCGGCTCGACCAGCTGTTGGCGTGGCTGCGCGAAACCACACCCGCTGCCGAGTCCGCCAAACCAAATACAGCAGATTGGTACGCGGACGCGCGAACGAGCAAGAATGTCCAAGAATACATCTCGCGGTCGGAGATACTGCTTGATGAACGCACAAAGTATATTCACTCACTTGAGAGCGATATTAAAGCAAAACAAGCATATATCAACAAATTGCAATCTTCTAATTTATTTTGGAGTATAAAAAATCTATTTGCGCGAAAATGAATTTATTTATTTTCAATATGCGCTTTTTGTAGCGATTATTTTTCCCGTATATTGCAGTAATACAACATAAATAGGTTCTCTGCTATCTAATTTTCACGTTTTACACTTGACGCTTCACGTTTCACGTTTTACGTCGCATGAACATCATTTTTATGAGCCCCATTGCGTGGGACAATTCCGACGGCGCACATCGTCCCGTGCAGTTCGCGCAAGAGCTCGCGCGGCGCGGACATCGCGTGACGTACATTGAAATCGAGGCGAGCCGCGCGCCCGTTGCAAGCGAAAATCCGCGCGTGTTGAGTTTTCAGCAATTGGGTTGGGATGAGTTGAATCTGGTGCGCGCGTGGTACGGATTTGAATATGCCGCGCCGCGCGGGAACGAAGCGGCGAGGGAGAACGGGAACGAAGCGGCGTTCGTTCCGTACGATAGGGAGGGCGGCATCGTGATTTGTTCCGCGCCGTTTCGTCCCGCGTTGGAAATGCTGTCCATATTTGCGGAACGCGGGTATGCGATTGTGTACGACGTGTTGGACGACATTGCGGAAATGCGCGCGCTGAATGTGTTTTGTTATGATGACGTCGCGGAAAATTATCTCGCGGAACATTCCGATTTGATTGTCACGCTCTCGCCGCGTCTGCGCGAAAAATTTCGCGCGTATAGAAATGTTGCGATGGTGCGCGATGGGGTTGACCTTGCGCCGTTTCGCGCAGGAGGAGACGTTCCAACGGAACGTCTCTACGAATTGACGCGGGGGGACATCACGCTCGGTTTTTGGGGAACGATGTGGGAATACAATCTCGACGTTCCGCTTTTGCAAACTCTCACGCGCGCGCGTCCGAATTGGCAGTGGCATTTCGTCGGCGCGTACGACCTGGACCCCGCGCGTCCATCTATCACAAACGCGCTCGCCGCGCCGAACGTTTCTTTTCATCCGAGCGTGCCGCGTGAAACTTTGGCGCAGTACGCAAAAAATTTTGAGGTGTGCGTTATACCAACGCCCGTCACGCCGTTCAATCTCGCGCGTGACCCGCTCAAAGTGTACGAATATCTCGCGTGTTACAAACCTGTCGTCGCGACGAATCTCGAACAGCTCGCGGACATGCCGCACGTGTACTTGGCGCGTGATGCGAATGAATTTTCGCAAAATATAGAACACGCGGCAAAGGAAAAAATAAATCGCGCAGAACTTGATGCGTACTTGCAAGAACAAACGTGGGCGAAACGCACCGACGCGTTTTTGAATGAATTGGAAAAATTGCCGCGCCGCGCGCGTACAGTACCACAACCGCCGCGCGGCGCGATGCCGAACGCGGCAAACGAAATCGAGCGTTGGCGCGCGTACGCGCAGCATCTTGAGCGCATCGTGCGCGACCGCGAAAAACACATTGACGATTTGGAACACGCACTGGAACAATCCGGTGTGAAAAGCAAATTGAAACGCGTTTTGGGAACGCAGCGGCGCAAGTAGACCGACCTACAGAGGAAATATGTGTTGGCTTGTCTACCTGCTACCTGTTTCCTTGCTACCATTCTCTTGAAAATCCTCCACGTCATTCAACGTTATTATCCCTACATCGGCGGCGCGGAACTCACGTTCCAAGAAATTGCCGAACGCCTCGCGCGCGACGGACACGCCATCACCGTGTACACTACCGACGCGTGGGACCTTGAACGATTTTGGCGCGGCGACAAGCGCGCGGTGGAATTGGTGAGCGAAACATATAACGACGTTTTCATCGAACGGTTCGAAATCGAATACTTGCCGTTTTCACGTCTAACGTTTCCGTTAATCAAACGCGGCATGTCGCTGCTCGCGCAATTGCCATTCCATACAACGCCGCTCTTGTTTTCACTCGCGCGCTTTACGCCGTACGTGCCTTCGCTCGACGCGGCGCTCGATACGACCTCGGAGCATTTTGACCTCGTGCATACCGCGAACATTTCGCTCGACTCGGCGGTGTACGCGGCATACCGTTTGGCGCGCCGCAAAAAAATTCCATTCGTCCTCACGCCATTTTTGCATTTGGGCGAAGACGACGACGCGCACGTGCGCCGTTTTTACACCATGCCGCATCAATTGGAAATGTTGAAACGCGCGGACGCGGTGATTGTGATGACCGAACGCGAAGGAAATGCGTTACGCGAACGCGGGATTGCGCGCGAAAAAATTCACCGCATCGGCGCGGGGATTGAACCGCACGCGCTGCTGGGCGGTGACGCGACGCGCTTTCGCAAAGAATTTCAAATTGATGCGCCGATTGTGGCGTACATTGGCACCGCCGCGTTCGACAAAGGCACCACGCATCTCGTTCAAGCGATGGAAAAAATTTGGGAATCCCGCGACGTCACGCTCGTGCTCGCGGGTTCGCAAATGTCCGCATTTGAAAAATTTTTTGCCGCGCAGCCCGACGCGGTGAAACGCCGCGTCCGCCAACTCGGCTTTATTTCGGCGGAAACCAAACGCGATTTGCTTGCCGCGTGCGATGTGTTGGCGATGCCGTCGCGCACCGATTCGTTTGGCATTGTGTATCTGGAAGCGTGGCTGTACGACAAGCCCGTCATCGGCGCGCGCGCGGGCGGCGTGCCCGAAGTGATTGACGACCAACAAAATGGATTTTTGGTAAAATTCGGCGACGTGGACGCGCTCGCCGCGCGCATTGCGCAATTGCTCGACAACCCCGCACTGGCAAAAAAACTGGGCGAACAGGGACACAAAAAAGTGTTGGACGCGATGACGTGGGAACAGCAATATGTTCAAGTGCGCGCATTGTATGACAAGTTGATTCGTGAAGCGTCAAACGTGAAACGTAACAATTTCTAATCTCCAATCTCTAGTCTCTAGTCTCCACAATGAATTTTCTCTATTTCAGCACGCTCGCCTGGGACGAAGCGGGCGGCGCGCACAACCCGACGCAAATGGCGCGGGCGTTGGCGCGGGACGGACATGCGATTGTTTTTGTCGAGCCGCAGCCCTCGGCAGCGCGCAGCGCGGAACCCTTGCCGATTGACATTGTCGCGCTGACAGAACTCGGCATGACGCAAATGGAATTGCGGCGCGCATGGTACGGTCTAGAGACTGGAGAACTAGAGACTGTCGCGAAAAATTTATTGCCACGCATTGTAGAGGGTGGGACACGTGTTGCCATTTTTTCCGCGCCGTTCGACCCCTTTGTGCGAATGGTTCCCCTCTTGCGCGCGAATCATTTTCAAATTGTGTATTATGCGATGGACGATTTCGCCGCTGCGCCCGCGCTCGGCTACACGCAATTCGTCGCGGGCGCACAAGAATTTCTCGCGCGCGAAAGCGATGTTGTCATCGGCGTCACGCCGTCTATCGCCCAATCGCTGGAACGTTTTGGCAAACCCGCGCATGTTATTCCCAATGGCATAGATTTGCTCGAAATGCAGCGCAGCACCGCGCGCGCGCCCGATGTGATGCGCGGCGAATTGACGCTCGGCTTTTGGGGAACGATTATGGAATCCATGTTCGATGCGGAATTGATTGCGCGCATCGCGCAAAATCATCCGCGTTGGATGATTCATTTGCTCGGCGCGGTGGACCCCGAACCGCATCGCGCTTCCATTCGCGCGCGGCTGGAAAATTTTCCCAACATTTTTTTTCACGGCGCAGTTCCGCATGACGAACTACCGCGTTATGCCGCCGCGTTCGACGTCGCGCTCGCGCCGTTTCCGGATAATGATTTCACGCGCGGACGCGACCCTATCAAAGTGTACGAATATCTCGCCGCGCACATGCCCGTCGTCGCATCCTATGCGCCGCAATTGGAAACGCTGCCGTATGTGTACGGCGCGCATTCAGCTGAGGAATTTGAAAAGGCGATTCAACGCGCGGCAAGTACACGTCTCGACACGCGCGCCATCGACCAATTTCTCACGCAGCAGTCGTGGGCAGTGCGCGCCGAAGCATTGTTGCATAGTATCCACGATGTGAAAATATCGGCGTCGGATTCAAATGCCGCGCGCATCTTGCCGAGTTTTGCGCGTCCCGACGCGGACGCGGTGCTGCGATACGCGCGCAGGTTAGAGCAAGAATTGGACGCGGTGCAAAATTGGGCGCGCGAATTGGAGAGCATCGCCCAGACGCGGACGAGCGGACTGGAACGCATGAAACGGCTCGTGCCGCTCCCGCGATTTCACTCGGGACAAGCAGGGGGGAAACGCATTTGAGCGAAACTGTTTCGCAAGCGGATATTGAACGCGAACTCGCCGAACTGCGCGCGCGGGTGCAACACGCGCCCGCGTCCGAAAATGAATTGTCGGCGTTACAAAAAGCCATTGCGAGCGTGAACGCACAGTGGCACATTTCTGCGACGCTGCCGCCGCCCGCGCCCGGCGCGCCGTTCACATGGCGCGCCGTGTATTTTGTAAAACGCATGACGCGGCGCGTCATGGTCGAACTCTTGAACACGCTCGTGCAGCAGCAAAACGCGTTCAACCGCGAGGTCGCGCGCGCATTGACGGAACTCGGCCAACAAGAAACGCGTTTGGGCGAATTGGAAAAAAGAATCGCGGATTTGGAGCAAAGCGCGCAGCGTGAAACATCAAACGCGAAACGCGAACCGTGAAACGTCCATCTCCAATCTCCAATCTCCAGTCTCTAGTCTCCAGTCTCTAATTTCTAATGAATATCCTCGTTTGTTCCGCCCAAGTCCCATTCATTCGCGGCGGCGCGGAAATGTTGGCGGAAGGTCTGTGCGACGCATTAAACGCGGCTGGACATCGCGCCGAACTCGTCGCGCTGCCGTTTCAATGGCAGCCGCACGCGGAATTGTTCAAATCGGCGCTGGCATGGCGTCTGCTCGATTTGAAAATGGCGAACGGTGTGAAAATTGACCGCATCATCGCGACAAAATTTCCTTCGTACGCGGCAGCGCATCCGCACAAAATCGTTTGGCTCGTGCACCAATATCGTCAGGCGTACGATTGGTACGGCACGCCGCTTTCCGAATTTACCGCGTCGCCGGACGACCAGAAAACGCGACAACAGATTTTTGAGCTCGACCACCGCGCCTTGCGCGAAGCACACGCGCGCTTTGCGATTTCCAAAAACGTCGCCGCGCGTTTGAAACGCTTCAACGCGCTGGACGCTACGCCGCTCTATCCGCCGCCGCGTCTCACGGGAAAATTTTTCGCGGGCGAATATGGCGATTACGTTTTGTATGTCGGACGCTTGGACCGCGCGAAACGAATTGATTTGTTATTGCGCGCCTTTGCCAAAACCCAACGCGGGCGCGTCCTCATTGCCGGGACGGGCGCGGAGGAAAAAAATTTGTGGCAGCTCGCGCACGCATTGAACATTGCCGCTCGCGTCGAATTTTTGGGATTCGTGGACGATGCGCGCGTGTTGGAATTGTACGCGCACGCGCGCGCCGTGTTTTATGCGCCGATTGATGAGGACTATGGTTTCGCCGCCGTCGAAGCGTTAATGTCCGCGCGTCCCGTAATTACCACAGACGATGCGGGCGGCGTTTTGGAATTTATCGAAAACGAAAATGATGGTTGGGTGACGCGCGCAGAGATAAATGAAATCGCGCAAGCATTGCATCGCGCGTTTGAAAATGTGGAACCATGTCGCGCGTTGGGCGAGCGCGGGCGGGAACGCGTGCGCGAGATTTCGTGGGCGCGCGTTGTGGAACAATTGACGCAGTGAATGCGCGCATTGACAATGCAGACGCGCTACGCGCGTTCGAGTCTTTGCAAAACGCGGGTCCGCGTGCACGCGAACTCGCCGCTGTTTTGGACGAACGCCGCACACGCGTTCGGGTTACCAAAAAAATTGTTGGCGGCTTGACGCTGAATTTTGTCAACACGATTTTTTTGCAGCCCCTGCGGACGCAGCCAAGTGATTTCGATTTTAAATTTTGGGTCTCGCTGCTCGCGCACGAAGCGTGCCATGTGGAACAGAAATATTGGATTGACTCGGTACAGCAAGAAATTCGCGCGTACGCGACGCAAGCCATTGTCGCGGCCGAATTGGGAATTGATTTGGGCTATCTCAAACACGCGTTTGCGAATTTGAATCCCGATTCGCCAAATCATCAACGCCTCGCGCAAGCCGCGCTCGCAAGTTTATTTGGCAATACGCCCGCCGGCATCGTCTATGCGTCGCTGCCGTTGAGGCAGCCGAACGGCATTCACACTTTTATTCCCGCCCTGCGCGAACTCGAGGCAATTCTCCGCGCGGCTTGGCAACGTCCGAAAACGTAACATTGTGCATTGTCCATTCACTCATGCGTCTCGCCTGTATTTCCCCGCTCAATCCCGCGCCCACCGGCATCAGCGATTATGCCGAAGAATTATTGCCGCACCTCGCGCGGTTCGCGGACATTGAATTGGTTGTCGTGGGAGCTTTGCCGACCAATCCCGCGCTGAATATTTTTCCCCGGCTGACGTTGGATGAATTTTCGAGCCGCGCGTCAGAATATGATGTGGTTTTATATCACATGGGCAATTCGCCCGCGCACGCGTTGATTTACGAAACGCTGTTGAAAGTTCCCGGCGTCGTGGTGATGCACGATGTGGTGCTGCATCACCTGCGCGCGTGGTTGACGCTGGAACGCGGCAAGCGCGCGGAATATCTCGACGCGATGAAAAGCGAATATGGCGCGGCAGGCGAACAAGCGGCGTGGGGTGAAATTAACGGACGCGCGCTCGCCGACCGTTTTGAATTTCCATTGAATGAAAATGTCGTGCGCGCCGCCCGCGCGTTGATTGTGCACAGCGCCTACGCGGCAAAACAAATTTCACGCGTCGCGCCGACCACACCGCTTGCGGTCATTCCGATGGGCATTGCATTACCGCAAGTCATTGCACGTGACGCGGCGCGCGCAAGTTTGAAACTTTTGCGCGAGGAATTTTTGATTGCGATGTTTGGCGACGTGCAGCCGTACAAACGCGTCCTGCCCGCTCTGAGCGCCTTTGCAAACTTTCACGCGCAGTTTCCAGCTTCGCGTTTGGTGTTGATTGGACGCGCCGCGCCGTTGTTCGACGTGCGCGGCGCGGCGAACGCATTGGGCATTGCGAACGCGGTGCATTTCGTGGGCTATGCTTCGCGCGAGGAATATCCGTTGTATATCGCGGCGGCGGATGTGTGTTTGAATTTGCGGTATCCGACAGCGGGCGAAACCTCCGCGAGTCTATTGCGATTGTTCGCGGCAGAGCGCGCGTGCGTGGTCTCAGACACGGGCGCGTTTTCGGAATTACCGGATGAGGTTTGTATCAAGCTGCGCGCGGATGCAGAGGAAGAAAAAAATTTGCGCGAGGTGTTTGAGTTTTTTGCGCGGAACGCGCGACGCGGGATGCTCTTGGGGAAATTCGCGCGCGCGTTTGTGGAACAAGGGCATACGTTGGAAATTGCGGCGCGCGCGTACGCGGATTTTTTACAGAGCGTAATCGAACAACGCGCGGTGAGTCGTTCGTACCTGCGCGCATGGCAGCGCCCCACGAACGTCACCTTCGAGGAGACCATCCATCGCGCCGCGCAAGCCGATACGGAACGCGCGGCGCGAACGCTGATGCCGCGCGCGGATTGGCAAGACGAACTCGCGCGCGCGTGCGCGGACTTGGGCATCCGGGACAACGCGCGCTTGCGTCCTGTCGCGCAAGCATTAACCGAGTTGGGCTTGTGACTTGCGCGCAAGTGCCAAAAGGCGTTCTGCATAAAAATCTTGCCAGTGCGCGTGCGGCGCTTCGAGACGATGGACTGCATCGGCGTCACGCAGTGCGTTCGTTAATTCCTCTGCGCTCCATCGCTGCGTAAACAATTCATTCCAATCGTGGTCGAGCAGATAACGCGCGTACCATTCCGCCCATTGTCGGTCGTACTCGCCATGCAGCGCGGTCATTTCATATTCCGCGTGCGCGGCGCTCGCTTGGCTCAAACGCTGCGCCAATTCTGCGCTGGGTGCCATCACAGTGAACGCTCCTTGCAAAGATTGCGCCGATTATCGCCCGCTTGGCGCGGCTGTCAACCTTGCGGTGGCGACACGCGCCAAAGTACTGTTGACGTAGAATTTTCGTTTAAGGTATAATCACCGCGAGCAATTGCAAGCCCGCCCGTTGGGGATTCCCGAATCTTGTTGCAGTTGCCGGAACACGTATGGCGCTCAAAGGCAATCTTCGCGATTTTTCTCTCCACCAGCTGCTCAATCTGATAAATTTGGCGCACAAGACCGGCGCGCTGAATCTGAAACCGGAACCACCGATGAACAGCGCGGCGAACGGTCATGCCGCGCCTGCTTCGTTGTTTTTTCGAGAAGGGCGTTTGATTCACGCCGCGTTCGAGGGCAGACCCGCGCGACTCACCGATGTTTTGGTCCAAGTCGGACGCTTGACGCCCGAACAAGCGCAGACGGTGCGCGCGCGTTCGCGCGTGGACACGGATAAAGAGCTCGGGCTGCTGCTCATTCACAACGGCTATCTTTCGCAAAACGATATTATTCAAGGTGTGCGCGGTTATTTGCTCGAAACGGTGTACCAATTGTTTACGTGGTCGGCGGGCGATTTCCGTTTCGAGCCGAATGAACTGCCGCCCGAAGAACGCATCACCGTTCCCCTCTCGCTCGAAAATGTCATTTTGGAAGGGAATCGGCGGCAGCACGAATGGGAAAAATTGCGCGACGAGATTCCCGACCTCGAAGTGCCGCTGCGATTCTCCGAACGTCCCGGCACCAACTTGCGCAACATTTCTTTGACGCGTGAAGAATGGCAAGTGATTTCGTTTATCAATTCGCGCAATACGATTAAACAGATTGGCGAATACTTGCAGCTCGACGAGTTTCAGGTGCGGCGCATTGTGTATGGCTTGAAGCAAAACGGCTTGGTTGAAATGTCGCAGCCCGTGCGCATGGACCCGCTGGTCAACCGCGCGCCGCTGCCCGGTGTGAAATTATCGCGCGGCGTTTTGCTGCGTATCATTGACGGCATTCGCCGTCGGTAGAGAACGAACACTGTTTCGTTCAACAGGATGCGAACCCGCGTTCGCGCCTTGCACAAAATCTTTCCCGTACTCCGCATTTATTATGCAGACCGTCAAAATGGTGGTGACCGGTCCGTTCTCCGCCGGCAAAACGGAATTTATTGGCAGTATCAGCGAAATTGCAGTCGTTCGCACCGAACGCCGCATCAGCGATGAAACACGCGCCGTCAAAGCACAAACGACGGTGGCGATGGATTTCGGGCGGATTACGATTGACAAAGATTTGGTGCTGTACCTGTTCGGGACGCCGGGACAGCGCCGTTTCGATTTCATGTGGGAAATTTTGTCCGAAGGGATGCTCGGTTTCGTCGTCATGGTAGACTCGGTGCGCCCCGAAACGTTCCGCGAAGCGCGTTCGATTCTCGATACCTTTCGCCGTTACAGCGAAACGCCGTTCGTCGTCGCCGCGAACAAACAAGACCATCCCGACGCGTGGTCGCCCGAAGATTTGAAAATCGCGCTCGGACTCGACGACGGCATCAAAGTATTGCCGTGCATCGCTTCACAAAAAGAAAGCGTCAAGTACGTACTGCTCGAACTCTTGTATTCCATTCTGGAACGCGCACAGGAATAATCTTTTTCCCGAAACCTCTATGGATGCTCAATCAACAACCATGCCTGACCGTGGAATGCCCAGCGGCGCGCTGCGTTTGCTCTTTCTTTCGATTGAAGAAGTGATGGGCAAGGATGGAATCAAAGCGGTCTTGAACGGCGCCAAACTTTCGCACTATATCAACAATTATCCCGAAAATTCGCTCGAGTACGGCGTGACCTTTGGCGAATATGGCAAGGTGGAACAGGCGGTCGAAGACTTTTTGGGACCGCGCGGCGCGCGCGCGATTTTGATTCGCGTGGGACGCGAATTGTTTCGCTACAGCTTGCGTGAACAGTCCGCGCTGTTGGGCATCGCGGGCAACGCGTTAAAAAATATGCCGCTCATTTCCACGCAAGCGAAAATGAAAATTCTCTTGCAGCAAATTGTGGGCGCGGCAAACAAAACGGTGAATCAACCGGCGCGTCTGGAAGAAAATGACGAAGCATTTCTGGTGGTGATTGACAAGTGCATGTGCCAATGGCGTCCGAAACATGACAAGCCGTGCTGTCTCGTCACCGTCGGCACCTTTAGTGAAGCGATGAAGTGGCTAACCGATAAACCGATTGAGGTAAAAGAGATTACGTGTTTGAACAACGGCGCGGACGCGTGCCGCTATCAGATTCCGAAAAGATTACCCGAAGAGGCGTAACTCGTCCCAACACAATGCACAGAAAAAAAGTGCGAGAGAAATTTTCTCTCGCACTTTTTTTTTGTTTATCCGCCGCAGTCTGCTGTTCCGTCGTATTCCAGTTTCAGTGTTGTATTGCCTTGTTTCAATTCCAGCGTCTTGGCGTCGGCGTTCCACTGCATCTGATATTCGGTGACCTTGCTGTCCGCGCTGTCGGTCAACGAAAGCGTTTGTCCCGTGACCTTGAACGTTCCTTTTTGGACAACTTTGTTGCCGCCCTGAACAATTTCCCACGTGTTGTTTGGGCAGAAACGATACGCCTGGTCTACCTGACTCACCGCCCACGCACTGCCCGGCAAGACCACGTTACCATTTTGCGTTTGCGGACCACCGGAAGGTGTGCCGGTATCTGCCGTGCTGCTGTCATCCAACGCATCTTGCGTTGGACTTGGACCATTATCGGAATCGCCCGAATCCTCTTCGGGTGTGCCATTTGCGCTGTCGTCCAGAGCATCCGTAGTTGGATTGGCTGAGGTGCCAGCGGCGCGCGTGGGCGCGGGTACCGATGTCCGCCGCGCGATGGTTGCGGTCGGTTTGGTTTGTGGATTCGAATCGCCTGTGCCGCTGCATGCCGCCATCGCGACCGTCACGAGCAGCATTCCTGCCAAGACAAACCAAAAAACAATTCGCTGTTTCATGCAATATTCTCCTATCCTGTATCCTTCAGCAGGCGCATTGTATCAAATTTTGTAGAAATCGCGTATCCATTGACCTGTATCCAATTCCCAAGTACAATTTACTGCATGTTGGCGGTTTGGTTACTTTCCGTTGAATCGCTTGCCTTGACGATTTATGTTATCATTGGCGAGGTGCGGCTCGCGCGGCTTGATGCCGTGCCGGTGAATTTTGCGATTCATTTGATTTTTATGTGGACGTTCACGTTGCTGTCGTGGGCATTGGTCATTGCCGCGTGGCATCCGTGGCGTTTATAAAACGCGCGCCAAGATTCGCCGCCGCTGTCAACCGTTGGTGTGCGGCGTCGCGCGGGGCAATGCAAATTCTGCGCGGCGCTTTCCAGTACAGGTGTCATTCCAATCCGCGTGATTTTCAAATAAATTGCATTTCATTTTGACACGCGCATTCGTTCATGTTAATATCGCCCGCGTTGTCAGGCGGACAACATTAACAATCAAAATCTTTTCGGGGAGCTGGAGTGAGTCCGGCTGAGAAAAAGAACCGCAAGCCGCATTACGATATGCGGAAGCCCATCTTTGACCCTATCACCTGATCCGGATAATGCCGGCGTAGGAAAATGTAAGGAACGTTCGCCGCAACGTTCCACTCACGCTGGCTCTATTTGGGTCGGCGTTTTTTATTTTCAATTTCCCGCGCGGGAAAATCACAGGAGGCATTCGATGGACAAGCAAGTTGGAACATGGGCAGTCAAAGTGGGGCTCGCGCAAATGCTCAAGGGCGGCGTCATTATGGATGTGACGAACGCGGAGCAGGCAAAAATCGCCGAAGACGCAGGCGCGTGCGCGGTGATGGCGCTCGAACGCGTGCCTGCCGATATTCGCAAACAGGGCGGCGTCGCGCGCATGAGCGACCCGACGAAAATCATTGAAATCATGGAAGCCGTCTCGATTCCCGTGATGGCTAAAGCGCGCATCGGACATTTCGTCGAAGCGCAAGTGTTGGAAGCACTCGGCGTGGACTATGTGGACGAATCCGAAGTCCTCACGCCTGCGGACGAAGAAAATCACATTGACAAGAATCAATTCAACATTCCGTTCGTATGCGGCTGCCGCAATCTCGGCGAAGCATTGCGCCGCATCAACGAAGGCGCGGCAATGATTCGCACCAAAGGCGAAGCGGGAACGGGCGATGTGGTGGAAGCGGTGCGTCACGCGCGCGCGGTGCTGGGCGAAATTCGGCACTTGCAAAACATGCGTCCCGACGAATGGTATCGCGCGGCAAAGGATTTGGGCGCGCCATACGAATTGGTCAAAGAAGTGGCGGAAACGGGAAAATTGCCGGTGGTGAATTTTGCAGCAGGCGGCATTGCGACACCGGCGGACGCGGCGTTGATGATGCAAATTGGCGTGGACGGCGTATTCGTGGGCAGCGGCATTTTCAAATCGAGCGACCCGGCAGTCCGCGCCAAAGCGATTGTGATGGCGACCACGCATTACAACGACCCGAAAATTATCGCGGATGTTTCGCGCGGACTCGGCGAACCAATGCTCGGCATTGCCGCGCGTTCGATTGGCGAAGCGGAACAGCTCGCGGTGCGCGGGTGGTGATGTAGGTATCAGGGAACAAGTAGCAGGTAGTATGGCAAACCTACTACGTGCTACTTGCTACCTGCTACTCAAAAAATGAAAATCGGAGTTCTCGCCCTACAAGGCGCGTTCCGCGAACATGTGCAAATGCTGCGCTCGCTGAATGTGGATGCGGTGGAAGTGCGTTTGCCCGAACAATTGCGCGACCTCGACGGCTTGATTATTCCCGGCGGCGAAAGTACGACGATTGGAAAAATTGCGACGCAATACGGCTTGCTCGAACCGATTCGTGAAATGGTGGCACAAGGCAAACCCGTGTGGGGCACGTGCGCGGGGATGATTGTGCTGGCAAAAGATGTGGGGATGCGTCAGCCATTGATTGGCGTAATGGATGTAAAGGTGAAACGCAACGCGTTCGGGCGCCAAGTAGATTCGTTTGAAACGGACTTGGATATTCCCGAAATCATGAATGGAGACAAGTCCCCGTTTCACGCGATTTTCATTCGCGCGCCGCTGCTCGAATCGGTAGGCGATAATGTTCAAGTGCTGGCAAAGTTGGAGGATGGAACGATTGTCGCCGCGCGCCAAGCAAATTTGCTGGCAACAAGTTTTCATCCCGAATTAACGCACGACGCGCGGTTTCACAAATACTTTTTGGAAATGGTTCGGTGAGAGGAGACTAGAGACTGGAGACTTGAGATTCAGTCTCTAAGCTCCAGTCTCTGGTCTTTTTTGAACGCAGTTATCGTCGCCAACGGTGAAATGCAAACAGAGGCGCGGCTTCAGGAAATTTGGTCGCGCGCGGATTTGCGGGTCGCGGCAGATGGCGGCGCGCGGAATGCAAGATTGTTTTTGGAACGCGCGCCGCATCTCGTCATTGGCGACATGGATTCGCTGGACACGGAAACGCGCGCGTGGTTGGAGACAAGTAGTTGCGAATTCATTCGCCACCCGCGCGCCAAAGATGAAACGGATTTGGAACTCGCGGTTTCGCTCGCCCAAGAACGCGGCGCGGAGGAGATTACGATTCTCGGCGCGTTCGGCGGACGCGTGGACCATTTTTTGGCGAATGTGTTTTTGCTCACACGCGCGCAAAATTTAAGGATTGTGAATGGCGCGAGTGAAATGTGGGTGGGAATTGGAAAGGATGAAATAAAAGGGCATGCGGGAAATGTCGTGTCGCTGATTCCGCTCGGTGAGCGCGTCGAAGGAATTACGACGAGCGATTTGGAATATCCATTGCGCGGCGAAACATTGGAACGCGGCAGTACGCGCGGCATTAGCAATGTGATGCTCGGCGAACGCGCGCAAGTGAATTGGACGCGCGGGACATTGCTCATCGTACATTCGTTTGCATAAATGGACGCGTCACAGAAACTTTGGCGCATCGTTTCGAGTTATACATAGAGATTGGAGACTAGAGATTAGAGACTTTGCCGAACATAGGTGAGGGATGGCAAATCGAAAATCTGAAATCATAAATCCAAAATCATAAATTCCTCCGGGGAGCTCGATTGCATCGGGCTGAGAGGGCTGCTTGAAGCAGCCGACCCATCGAACCTGAATCAGGGTAATGCCTGCGCAGGGAACATTGGTTCGCGTTGTTGAAAATCAATCGTTTTGCGCTGTTGATGATTGACCGCCTCTCGTAATCGGAGGCGGTTTTTGTTTTTATACATTACGCGTAGTGCGCGTGCTCTTATGCGCTCTTACGACATTAGAGAATGTCGGCTGCGCACAGCAAGATAGGAGTCACATGAATAAAGTTTTGACATTTCTCATTATCATCGTTCTCGCCGCGCTCGCTGCATGTCAAGCCGCGACGCCGACGCCGATTCAACCAACCGCTGCGCCCAGTACGGAACCCTCGCCGCAGGGTTCCCCCGCCGAACTCGTCGTCGTCACACATGATTCGTTCGCAGTGAGCGAAGACGTATTAAAGGAATTTGAAAATGCCAACAACGTCAAGGTACAAATTTTGAAATCGGGCGACGCGGGCGCGGCATTGAACAAAGCGATTCTGGCGGGCGCGGCGAATCCGTTGGGCGATGTATTTTTCGGCGTGGACAATACCTTTCTCTCGCGCGCGACGAAAGCAAATTTGTTTGAGCCATATCGCGCGCAAGGGCTTGATGAAATTCCGGCGGGCTACAAACGCGATACGGAATTTCGTTTGACGCCGATTGATTACGGGTATGTGTGTTTGAACTATGATAAAGCGTGGTTCAAGGAAAAACATCTCGCGCCGCCGCAGACGCTCGACGATTTGACGAAAGCGGAATACAAGAGTTTGCTCGTCGTCGAAAATCCCGCGACCTCATCGCCCGGACTTGCCTTCTTGTTCGCCAGCATTTCGCATTTCGGCGCGGACAAGTATCTCGATTTTTGGAAAGCGCTGCGCGCGAATGATGTGGCGATTAGCGAAGGGTGGGAAGACGCGTATTACAACAAGTCTACGTGGAGCGGCAAAGGCGACCGTCCGCTCGTGGTCAGCTACGCGACGAGTCCTGCCGCCGAAGTGTTTTTCAGCGACGGAAAATTGACCGAGCCGCCAACGGGCAACGTCTTGGGCGACGGAGCCTGTTGGATTCAAATCGAATTTGCGGGCGTGTTCAAAAATGCAAAACATCCCGAGCTCGCGCGCAAATTTATTGATTTCATGTTGTCCACAAAATTCCAAGAGGACATTCCAACGCAAATGTTTGTGTACCCTGTGAATCCAAACGCAAAACTTCCCGATTTTTACAAATTCGCGGAAAAACCGAAAGCGGCGGCGCAACTCGACGACGCGGTGATTGACGCGAACCGCGACGCGTGGATTAAAGCGTGGACGCAGGCAGTACTGCGATAGTGCGGTAAACTTGACCGCGAATCGACGCGAATCGACGCGAATAAAAAACCCTTCGCGCAGATTCGCGGTAAAATTTCAAGCAAAACATGCGCGCGCGAATCTCTACTCTCCAGTCTCTAATCTCCGGTCTCCCGCTTTTATTCCTCGCGCTCTTTTATTTTTATCCGCTCGCGGCAATTCTCGCATTTTCGTTTTTTGGAAATGGTGCGCTCGACCTTTCCGGCTTTCGGGAAATTTTGGTTGACCCGTACTATCGCAACGTTTTGTGGTTCACGACTTGGCAAGCGGCGGTATCAACGATTCTCACGATTCTTGTCGCGCTGCCCGCTGCGTACATTTTTGCGCGCTTTCAATTTCGCGGACAGACCCTTGTGCGCGCGTTGACGACTCTGCCATTCTTGATGCCGACGATTGTGGTCGCGCCGGCGTTCGTCGCGCTCTTGGGACCGCGCGGAATTTTGAATTATGTGGCAACGAATTTATTTGTTGGCGCGCCGACGATTCAACTCGTCGGCACCATTTGGATTATTTTTCTCGCGCATATTTTTTACAATTACACCATCGTCTTGCGCATCGTGAGTACGACGTGGGCGAATCTCGACCCGCAATTGGGAAATGCTGCGCGCCTGTTGGGCGCGCAGCGCGCGCGCGTCTTTTTTGAAATCACACTGCCGCTGCTCATGCCGTCCATTCTTGCGGCGGCGCTGCTGGTGTTCATTTTTGATTTCACCTCGTTCGGCGTGATTTTGATTTTGGGCGGCGCGCGCTTGGCAACGTTGGAAGTAGAAATTTATCGTACGGCGGCGAATTTGTTTGACCTGCCGCTCGCCGCCGCGTTGTCGCTCGCGCAAATTGGTTTCACATTCATTCTGATTTTGATGTACACGCGTCTGCAAACGCGGCTCGCCGTGACGATGCGGGTGCGTTCGCAAAACATGACGAAACGCACGTTAAAAACATGGGGCGAAAAAATTTTGGTGGCGGTGAATGTGGCGGGAATGCTGCTGTTCCTGCTCGCGCCGTTAGGAGTGTTACTTTTGCAATCGCTGCAAACGCCGAATGGACTCGGCTTGGAAAATTATCTGCGCTTGAATGAAAACACGCGCGGTTCCGTCACCTTTATTCCGCCGACGGACGCGCTTCGCAATTCGCTTTTTTTCGCAAGTATTACTGTCGCGCTCGCGGTCACACTCGGCTTGCTTGCCGCGTACGCGATTACGCGCACGCGCAGGGGGGGGGGCTGGTTCGACGCGTTTTTTTTGCTGCCGCTCGCAACTTCGGCGGTAACGCTCGGATTTGGTTATATTCTCGCCTTTAGCCGCGCCCCGTTCGATTTTCGGGCGGCGGTGTGGCTCGTCCCGGTAGCGCACACGCTCGTCGCGCTGCCGCTGGTCATTCGCAGCATTGTGCCGCTGTTACATCAAATCAAACCGAATGTGCGCGAAGCCGCCGCAATGCTCGGCGCGAATCCGACGCGCGTTTTCCGCGAAATTGATTTGCCGATTGTGCTGCGCGCGGTGCTCGTCGGCGCGATATTTGCGTTCGTGATTTCACTCGGCGAATTTGGCGCGACCACGTTGATTGTGCGCCCCGAATGGTCAACCGTTCCGCTCGCTATTTACCGCTTGCTCGGACAACCGGGCTTGACGAACTATGGACAGGCGATGGCGTTGAGTACGCTTCTGATGGTCGTGAGCGCGGCCGCGATTGTGTTGATGGAGCGCGTGAGGATTGGAGAGAATGTAGAGTTTTGAAGTGCGGAGATTGGGGACTGGAGACTGGGGACTGGAGACTGGAGATTGGGTAATTTCGATTTTCGATTTTCGATTGACGTTTGACGATTTGCCATTTGCCATATGCTTCAAATTCAAAACCTCTCGAAAGATTATAACGATGCAGCACTCTTGCGCGATATTTCGTTCACTGTTGCGGCGGGTGAGATTGTTTGCGTGTTGGGTCCGAGTGGGACGGGGAAAACGACGCTGCTGCGAATTATCGCGGGTTTGGAACAGGCGGACGCGGGGCGCATCGTGTTCGAGGGAAACGATTTGCGGAATGTGCCGCCGCACGAACGCGGGTTCGGCTTGATGTTTCAAGACCTTGCGTTGTTTCCGCACAAAAACGTTTTCGATAATGTCGCGTTCGGTTTGCGGATGAAAAACGTTGCGACACGTGAAATTTCTGTGCGCGTGAATGAATCACTTGAATTGGTTGGGCTTGATGCAAAACTATTTACCCAACGCGATGTAAATACATTGTCAGGGGGTGAACAGCAGCGCGTGGCGTTGGCGCGCACGCTCGCGCCGCGTCCGCGTCTGGTGATGTTTGATGAACCGCTCGGCGCATTGGACAGAATCTTGCGCGAGGACCTGGGCAATGAATTGCGCGCGTTGTTGAAACGCCTGGACATGACGGCGTTGTACGTGACACATGACCAAGACGAAGCATTCGCGATTGCAGACCGCTTGATTATTTTGAACGCGGGGCGCATTCAACAAATGGGCGCGCCGATTGAAATCTATCAAGACCCCGCGAATGAATTTGTCGCGCGGTTTGTGGGCTTGACGAATGTTTTGGAGCTAAGAGGATTAGAGACCGGAGACGGGAGACTGTGCGCGAGAACGGATGTGGGAATTTTTGCACCGGACAAAAAACGCACAGAGAGCCAAGATGAATTTGTGCTGCTGCGCCCGCGCGCGGCAGAACGAATTGTGGAACATTCGGAACGCGCGGAAAATGTGTTACGCGGAAAAATTGTGGAAACGTTTTGGCGCGGCGGACATCAATGGTTCGTACTGGAAACGCGCGCGGGGAATTTCGTATTTGAATGGGATGACAGAATAAAATTGCACCAAGAAATTTCTCTCGAACTCAAGCCAAGTGAGATTCAATGTTTACCGGGAGGGAACGAATGAGCCATGAAATGTATCGTCCGTTACGCCAAGAACGCTGCGTGGCGTGCCGCGCAGATTCGCCGCATGTGACAGAGCAAGAGATTCAAGAATGGTCAGCGCAAATTCCTGCATGGCACATCATCGAGCGCGACGGCGTTCCGCGTTTGGAGCGCGTGTTCAAATTCAAGAATTTTGTCGAGGCGCTCGCATTCACAAATCGCGTCGGCGAATTGGCGGAACAAGAAGACCATCATCCCGCGCTATTGACCGAATATGGAAAAGTGACAGTGCACTGGTGGACACATGCCATCAAAGGTTTGCATCGCAACGATTTTGTGATGGCGGCAAAGAGTGATGAATTGTATACGCGGAATTGAACCAGCTGTGCATACAGCAAAGCCGCGCCTCTTCAGTCCAAAGGCATGGGCGCCAGAACAGCCACAACGGTTCCGACGACTTTGTACCCAATGTCGTACTCCCCACGACACTTGTGTTCGTAGCTGGGATGATTTGGGTTGGTACTTTCGGGTTCAAAAACAACTCGGTCCTCGCTCACGCGGCGAAAGCGTTTGAGCGTAATGTGTTCTTGGTCGGGCAAAACGACGGCGACAATTTCTCCATTTTCTGGACGTTTTGAAACCGCAAGGCGCGGCATCTGCAATAACACAAAATCTCCATCGAATATCTTTGCCTTGTTCATACTATCGCCATCCACTTGGAGTGCAACATACATGAATTCAGGCGAAAAGCTGAGGCGGACGCGTGGAAGAGACGCGTCGCGAATCGTATACGGCTTGCCCTCGATGAAGAGACGGTCCGTTTCAATATATCCGACTATGCTTTTGGGTACCGGATAGGGATTGCCCGCGGGGATTCTTCCAAAGACGGGAAGGAATTCTAGAGGGATTGCAGCGAGCGAGTCCGCCGATTTGTCTTTTGTTTTGGATGCTGACTTGCCAGAGACATTCGTTTCTGCTTTGTCACCATCAGGGTCGTCGCCCATACTGCGACGCCACTCCTTGATGGCGAGGCTTCTTTTGTCTTTGATACATTGGCGAAGGTAGAGAACATCCTCCGCTTCCCCCATAACCGCGACGGCTCTTTCACTCCGTTCATAGAACTGGAACACTTCGCGCCACTCTTGGCGCAATTCATATATGGTCGCGATTGCCAATAGCGCGATGGCGCGCCCATAACTTTCGCGGCAGCGCATGTACGTATCTTCACAGCGACGGAAAAAATCGAGTGCGCGCGGCAAATTTTTTTGAGCGAGCGCCTGTATGCCGAGGCAAAGCAAGGTTGCGCTTTTCAAACGCAAGGCACTTGGTTCGTCGCCGGTTGCCATCAAGTCTTCGACCGTCAAAAGCGCCTGAGAAAAACTTGCAGCCGCGCGCTCGTGCTCTTCATTTTCTAGAGCCGTGCATCCGATTTCGAGAAAAGGAGACCACAGTGGGAGCCGTCGCGCAAGCAGCCCCGTCAAATATTTCCCGTGCGCGTGATGGGCAAAAGTAGATGTCATTTGTTCCGCGCTCCTTTGCGCGCGCGCCATTCAATCCGGCGCGGTGCGCCTTACGCATCACTCTCTGACCCGTTCGTTGCTGCAACATCATCCTGCATGGCTTCCGCCATCTCCATTTGACGAATCAGCCGCGAGACGGTATACCGCGACAGAGTATTCCCATAGACCGCGAGCAAGTGCTTTGCCATAGCTGGGTCCAAAGAACTCATCACACTCGCGGCATGGCGCAATTTTTCTGCTTCGCCTTCCGCCTCTGCCACCGCCTCGGCGCGCTTGACTGCCGCTTTCGCATTGCCAATGCGTTTCAAATATTCTTCTTCTGCCTCGCCGGCTTTCAGGCGCGCCATTCTTTTTGCTTCCGCTACCGCAATGATTTGTTCATATTCGGCTTCGACATTTGCCAATGCCGCGTCGCGTTTCGCTTGCGCTTCAACCACATCCTGATATTTTTTGGTATCTGCTTGCATTTTCGCGATGGCAGATTCCCATTCTTCCGCTTTGTGTCTCGCTTCCGCATCACTAATCTTGGCTTGATTTTGTAGATTCGTGTTGATTTGGTCTATCTGCGCCTGCCAATCTATATTCCAACGTTCCAAGAGTTTCTCGCGCGCAGCGGACGGGAAAACAACCTTGCCAATATCCACAACCAGAATCAGGATGCCCATAATATCTTTGGTCACACCTTCGATTGTCTTGCGGAGTTCACTGCGCAGTTCTTGACGAACTTTGCCGGTGGCAGTAATCACGTCTTCGAGATTGTACTGGGCAATCAAGTCGCGCAATGCAGAGTTGGTCACGGCGCGCACATTCCCTTCCAAGTTAGCACTTTTGTCATCTTTTACACTGCTTTTCGCCGACCAAATTTTTCCGATGATGATGCTTTTATCAAACGAATAGATCCCACTTGCACTTGTCCGTCGTCCCGGGTCAACTTTGTAAAAGACGACCACCTCCATTCTTTCAATCACCACACGGTCTTTGGTAATCAAGTGTTCAAATTCGAACGCCCCCATCTGAGTTCCAAGATAAACGACTTGGCTGACCGTTTCGAAAGGTTCGAGAAAAGTTGTCCGGTGTCCGACAATTCGAGAAATCATTCCGCTGCGTTCCAATATCACTGCATGTCCCTCTTGCGTTACCAGTACACCGGGACCGCCAAAACGCGCCAACACCCCAGCCGGCGCGTTGGTCATACTTGCCCTGCCACCGCGCACCAGCCAAGAACCCTTGTTGATGCCGATTTGGATATCCGCGACATGCCGTTTGATTTTTTCCTTGTCCTCATCCGACAATTTGTTGTATTCCTCAAAACTTCCAACCAAAATTTCTGCGGTTGGTTCCGCCTGCCAAATGTACTGTTCCCAATGCTCCGCTTTGGCAAGGTAGAATCCACAATAATAAATTAATACAGCAACGAGATTTAGAACTATCCACAAAATCGAAATGTGAAAGGGCAGCACCAAGAACCCGATTGCATCCGCGATGAACACACCCGCATTCAACACTACTAAAAGAAAAGAAACAAGCATTGGCAAAAATGCCCATGTCGTCAGAAACCCGCTCAACCATTCATAAAAACGCTGGGGCCACCCCTGGATATACCCGGTCAAAGGTAACTTGCGCGCCGGAATATTTCGCACATACCATGCGCCAAAGCGCAAGAGAACCCAAAAGAAAACAAGTGGTCCTAACGCAATCAAAATGAAACATACAATGGTTCGTCCCCACAAGAGAATCTTTTCGCGATGTGACATGGCTCGTCTCCTAACGGCGAAAGAAATAGAGGAACGCAGTGCGCGCGAAAATCCGACTCACATTCTAGCTTAACTTGATACAACACAGTGACGGGTAGAGTTTTGTCGCAAACGACGGCGGCGACGAATCTGGGAAATCAACCACGCCAAAATATCGCCTGTAAGCGCCTCATTTTAGCAAAAGCAAGTTCGCGGATTGTAATCAAATTGTAATGTTTTGGTCACTGGTGCTACAAGTTTTTGCAGCGTGGTCGCTGGATCCAATGGAACTACGACCTTCTTGTCCGTATCGCTATCAAAACTGTTAGCCATTGACAACCCCATTTTCGAGGCATATAATAATGAATGAGCATTCATTCAATCAAAATTATGCCCCGTCTCACCGTCCACGCCCGCCGCGCCCTCTATGAGGAACGCCGCACGCAAATTTTGCAAGCCGCCGCCACCGTGTTTTCCCAAAAAGGGTTCGACGCGGCAACCATCCGCGACATCGCGCGCGCCGCGAGCATGGCGGAAGGTTCCATCTATCTCTATTTCAAAAACAAACAAGACCTGCTCGTCCACCTGCCGCGTCAATTCATCCAGCCACCCGTTGAATCCTTGCGCGCCGCGAGCATGTCCGACGCGGCGCCCACTCCCGAAGAATTGCTCAACGCGATTGCGCGCAACATCACTCAAGTCGTTCTACAAAATCGCGAATTGGTGCGCGTCCTCTTTACCTCCCTTCCGACGATGGACCAAGCCACACGCGCAACATACGTGCAAGAAGGTCCGATGTACGCGTTGGAATTTTTGGAAGGATACATTCGCGCGCAGCAAGCCGCCGGCGTGTTTCGCGCCGACATTGACCCCGCTATTACCGCGCGTTCCCTCCCCGGCATGATGTTGTTCTTTTTGCTCGTGCAAGAGGTCTTGCATCCGGGCGACATGCCGCGTTTCGAATATGACGCGGTGGTTCCAAATGTCGTTCAAGTCTTTCTACACGGCGTGATGAATCCCGCGCCAGCCGCCGCGCCAAACGTGGCGGCAAGTGCGAAAACGAAAATCGCGCGACGTTCGCGCAAACGCGCGAAACAGCCCGTCGCAATAGAATAAACAGACTCGTCAATTTTTTATGAACTCACGTCTCATTGCCATCACCCGCAAAGAAATTATTCACATTTGGCGCGACCCGCGCACGCTCGCGGTGATGTTTCTCATCCCCATTGTGCAGCTTGTCCTGCTCGGGCTATCTGCCACGTCGGATATTCGACATCTCAATACCGGCGTGTACGACGCCGACCACACGGCGGCGAGTCGCGCGCTGATGGAAGCATATCGCGCATCGGACTATTTCGCGTTGAATCATTTTGCGTCGAATGAACAAGAGCTGGGAGAACTCTTGGACCGTGGTGACATTCGCGCGGCAATGATTATTCCGGCGGGGTATGCGGACAAGCTCGCACGCGGTGAAACCGCCCAAGTCGCGTTTCTGTTGGATGGCTCGGACCCCGCCGTTGCCGGCACCGCGTACGCGGCGGCGCAATCGGTAGGACAGGCACAGCGCACACGAATCATTCAACAAAAACTGGGCGTGGATGTGACACGGCTCGGCGGCATCGAAATTCGTCCGCGCGTGTGGTACAACCCCGAGCTCAAATCCTCCAATTACATGATTCCCGCGCTCATCGGTTTGATTCTGCAATTCCTCACCATTTTGTTTACCGCACAAACCATTGTGCGCGAACGCGAGCAAGGCACCATCGAACAGCTCGTCGTCACGCCGATTCGTTCGTGGGAACTCATCGTCGGAAAATTGATTCCGTACATCGGCATTGCGTTTTTCAATCTCGCGGAAATTTTGGTGCTCGGCGTTTTGTTGTTTGGCGTGCCCATTCGCGGAAGTTTAGGACTGCTCGCCGCCACGTCGTTTCTTTTTTTGCTTACCACACTCGGACTTGGTATTTTCATTTCCACCGTCGCCCGCAGTCAACAAGAAGCGATGTTGATTACATTCATGATTAATCTGCCCGGCATTTTTCTTTCGGGTTTTTTCTTTCCCATCGAAGCCATGCCGCCCGCACTGCAATTTCTTTCGTACTTGATTCCACTGCGCTACATGCTCATCATTTTGCGCGGGATTGTTCTGAAAGGCGTAGGGCTCGAACCGATTCTTTCGCCCGTGGTTGCGCTCGCGATTTTTGGCAGTTTGATTTTGATTGGCGCGTCACTGCGCTTTCGAAAAACTTTAGAGTAATCGCGCAATAGTTTATCGTCCAAACATCGAATCGTTTTTTGAATTATTGCACGAACGCCCTACCGCACTCACATATGATTTCGTTAGCCCACCTCACCAAAACATTTGCCGAAACCATCGCGGTCAACGATGTTTCGTTTGACGTGGGCGCGGGTGAAATTTTTGGACTCATCGGTCCCGACGGCGCGGGGAAAACGACGACCCTGCGCGTCATTTCAACCGCGATGGCGCCGACGCACGGGCGCGTCACGGTGGATGGGCGCGATGTGGTGCGCGAGGCGGAAACGATTAAACAAGAAATCGGTTATATGCCACAGCGTTTCGCGCTGTATCCTGACCTAACCGTCGTCGAAAACATGAACTTTTTCGCGGACATTTTCGGCTCGCCGCCAAGCGAACGCGCCGCTTTGATTGACAAACTGTTGGGCTTTGCGCGGCTTGAACCATTTCGGACGCGGTACGCCAAAAATCTTTCGGGCGGAATGCAAAAAAAACTCGCGCTCGCGACGACGTTGATGCACCAACCGCGCGTGCTGCTGCTCGACGAGCCGACAACGGGTGTGGACCCGGTGAGCCGCCGCGAATTTTGGGACTTGGTGACGAATGTGCATCTCGACGGCGTGACGATTGTGGTGAGTACGCCCTATCTGGATGAGGCGGAACGCTGTACACGCGTCGCGCTCATGCATCGCGGGAAATTGATTGCAAACGATGCGCCGAACCATTTGCGCGCGCAGCTCGGCGCATTCGTGTTTGAAGGACATTCCGCCCAAGCCCGCGCCGCCGAACAGGCAATCCAAACCCTGCCCGGACTTTTGAATGTGAACACATACGGAGATGTGATTCGCATTATCGCCGACGACGCGGCGCGCATTCCGGCGATTGAAAAGGAATGGCACACGCGCAATGTTGCGGTACAACATTTACAGCCAGTGGCGCCGCGTTTGGAAGATGTGTTCGTGTTGGCAATCGAAAAACTTCAAGCGGAACATCACGCGGCGCAAGCGTGACGTGGAAACAACAGGATGGAACCTTCGTTACGCGTTGACGACCTCACCAAACAATTCGACAGCTTTGTCGCGGTGGACCATATTTCACTGGCGATGGCGCGCGGTGAAATTTTTGGTTTGCTGGGACCGAACGGCGCGGGGAAAACGACAACCATTCGCATTTTGCTTGGACTGCTCGCGCCGACATCGGGACACGCGAGTGTGTTGGGGTATGACGTGGTGACACAGTCGGAAGCAATCCGCGCCCATGCGGGATACGTTTCGCAAAAATTCGCGTTGTATCCCGACCTCACCGTCGCGGAAAATTTTGATTTTTACGCGGGCGTGTATGACGTGCCGCGCAAGCAAATTACGGAACGCCGCGCGCAGTTGTTGCGCGAAGTGGGCTTGAGCGGATTGGAGCGCGAACGCGTGGGCGCGCTGGCGGGCGGTTCCCGCCAGCGGCTCGCGCTTGCCTGTGCGCTGGCGCATCAACCGGAATTTCTGTTTTTGGATGAACCGACGGCGGGCGTGGACGCGTTGTCGCGGCGCGCGTTGTGGGATTTGATTTATGAACTCGCCGAACGCGGCACGAGCATTTTGGTCACGACGCATTACATGGATGAAGCGGAAAATTGTCAACGCATCGCGTTCATCTATCAAGGCAAAATTGTGGCAGAAGGAACGCCGACAGAAATAAAACGCGACCAAGTGCACGCCCAGGTATTCGAAATCGAATGCGAGCCGTTGGACATTGCGCTCACCGTTTTGCGCGACGCGGAAATGTTTGATGAAGTGGCGTTGTACGGTTCGACCCTGCATGTGATTGACGCACACGCGCGCGCAAAAATGGACGCCGCGCAAAACTTGCTGCGTGCAAACAATGTAAAGGTGATGCGCGCGGAGGAAATTATTCCTTCACTGGAAGATGCGTTTATTGCGCGCTTGCGCAGCGCGGACCGCGCGGCGAACGGGAATCCAAAATGAATTTGCGCGTTACAAAAGTTTGCTTTATTCGTTGCTAGAAAACCGGAATGCCGTTCTTGTCGCGCCTTGCCGACGTTATACATGGGGGCGCGGCACGCTCTCGCCGCCTCTCGCTCCGCACAATCGTTGTTTCGCAAATCGCGTTCCAATGCCGCAAACGTTCGGCATTGCAGCGCGAGGCGCAAGGAGAAACTATGGGTAACGTTTGGAAAGCACTCGGCGCAGTTGCCGTCGTCGGCGTGTTGTTGTCGTTGGGTGTTTTACACGCAGCGGCAGCCACAACCGTGCCGAACAACAGTCCGGCGGGCGCGGTGTTCATTGACAATCAAATGCACACGGTTCCCGTCGAACAATCGCTGTGGTACCGCTTTAACTATTACGCGAGCAAACGCGCATCCGAGCGCACGCCGATTTATCTCACGCTCGTCAACGGTAATCACAGCGGCGTCGAAATGAGTGTGTATACCTTCGACCAGGTAAATGATGACTTGATGGACCGCATTGAAAACTGGCGCAATGAAGAGCCGGTCGGACGCGGCACACCGCAACGTTATTCGTGCAGCAATCACATTCCCCGCGCGAACGGTGATTGTGTCTCGAACGACTTGACCTGGGTGGGCACGTTTGCCACCAGCGGCACGTACTTTGTGCGTATCCGCAACACAAATCCATATCCGACAAATTTTGTCCTGACCGTACAGGGAGCCGACGTTTCGCTGACGGGCGACGCGCAGCTGCCCATGCACAATCAATAACGGTCCGACAAAATTCAGCTGCTGCCGTGTAACGCGGCAGCAGCTCTCTACCCAAAACGGAATGTCAGGGCACGGCGCGGGCGTGCGATACCTTGCAGCGTGTTTGGAAAGGAATCTATCGTGGAACATCGCAGACGAATCATTCCGGTACTCATCGTCATTCTTTTGCTGGGCGGCGGCTATTACTTGTGGAGCAATGGGCTCCTGCCCGGTGTGACTCCCCCAAGCAGCGACGAGGGCGTGGTCTCTGGTTTTATCGAAGGCAAAGAATATCAGGTTGCCTCCGAAGTCGCGGGGCGCGTGAGCGCGGTAAATGCTGACGAAGGTTCGCGCGTTGAAGCCGGAGAAACGCTGATTGAGCTCGACCACGCGCTGCTCGACGCGCAAATCGCGCAGGCACAAGCAGCCGTAGACACCGCACAAGCGCAGCTCCAAGTTCTCCAAACTCCCGCGCGCGCTTCCGACCTCGCCGCCGCGCAAGCCGCACTAAAAGCGGCGCAAGAAAATTTCGACAAGGTACGTAACGGCGCAACCGCGAGCGACCTCGCCGCCGCACAAGCCGCGCTCAATGCGGCGCAGGAAAATTATGACCGCTTGCTTGCGGGTCCCAAAGCGAGCGACCTCGCCGCCGCGCAAGCCGCGCTGAACGCGGCACAACAAGCGTACGAAAAAATTCGCAAGGGTCCGACGGCGGACGAACTCGCCGCGCTCAAAGCGCAAGTGGACAATGCCTACGCTGCCGTCAAACAAGCCCAAGCCGCGTATGACAAAATTGGCGGCGCGTCGAATCCCAACATCGCGCTCACGCCGCAGGCGAAACAACTCGAACAGGCGACCAATTTGTACAACGCCGCTGTCGCCGCGTACCATAACGCGCTCTCGCATCCGACTGCGGCAGAGCTCGCCGCCGCGCAAGCGCAAATTGACAATGCCAAAGCTGCCCTCGCGCGTCTCACGCCCGAGCAAGCGCAGATTTCGGCAGCCAAAGCCCAAGTGGACCAGGCACAAGCCGTGCTCAAGCGTCTGACGCCCGACGCCGCACAGCTCGCCGCCGCGCAAGCGCAGGTGGACCAGGCACAAGCCGCGCTGAACCGTTTGACGCCGACGGTAGAAACGATTGGCGTCGCGCAAGCACAAGTGAGACAAGCACAAGCCGCGCTTGCCGTTTTGAATGTGCAATTGAGTAAAACAAAAATCACCGCGCCGAGCGCGGGCATCGTCACAAACCGCGCGGTCAACCCCGGCGAACTCGCCTCACCCGGCGCCGTCCTGTTGACCATCAGTCATCTCGACCCCGTTGAGCTCACTATCTATGTACCCGAAACGCGGCTCGGCGATATTCAACTCGGTTCGCAAATTGGCGTGCAGGTAGATTCGTTTCCCAATCGAATTTTTCAAGGCACCATCCTTCGTATTTCCGACCAGGCGGAATTTACCCCGCGCAATGTGCAAACCAAATCCGAACGCGTCAATACGGTGTTTGCGGTGAAATTGCAAATTCCGAATGCGGCGTTGGAACTGAAACCGGGGATGCCCGCCGACGCGCAGCTGCCGTAACGGTGTGTTTTTTGTCTCCGCACAGAATTGCAAAAAATGCTGACTGCTTTAGAATGACGTGAGGCAAGAAACCAAACAATTCTGTTTGCGTAGGGCAAAAGACAAGACAAGAGGAAACACACCATGACTCACAAGAAACTCCTGTTCGTCGGCATCGCCTTTTTTAGCACGCTGCTCCTTGCATTTGTTTTGACGGGCAGTCTTTTTGCCCAAGGGACAGGTCCCGCCGACGCGATCATTCCAACCGGCGAAACGGTCAGCGCACCGCCCAATTCACAAACATGGTACAAGTTTCACGAAAGCGGCAACAGCAAGCTCGTTACGGCAACGCTCGATGCGAAGGGTGTGTCGGGAATTGCGTTTCTCGTTTATACACCCGAATCCATTGCGAATTGGATTGCGCAGCGCGGGCTGCATCCGGTTGGCGCGAGCAGTCGTGCACCCGGACATGACCAAGTGTGGCAAGGTCGTTTTACGTTTGAAGGCACGTACTATCTCGTCGTCCAAAACACCAATCCGTACGCCGTAGATTATGTTTTGAAGGTTTCGGGCGACGGTGTGACAACCATCGTCAATCTTCCGCCAACGCCGACCCCGCTGCCCAATCCATTTGCCACTCCGATTCCGGTTGGCAAATTGAACACCGGCGGAAAAATTGTGTTTCAAGAATCGTCGGGTGGAAATATCTATACCGTGAACGCGGACGGCACAAATTTACAGCGCGTCACGTTTGGACTTGACCCCGCGTTTTCACCGGACGGAACAAAAATCGCATTTGTGCGGCAAGGTCCGATTCCCGGTTTGTATGTTATCAATGCCGACGGAACGAACGAGCGCAATTTGTACGGAGGCACCGAAATTCGTTCCCCGTCTTGGGCAGACAACCATCGCATTGTGTATTCAAGTGTCGCGCGCGAAATTCAGGGCACGCCCATTTGCTTTTTCGGTCGCTGTTTTGGCGGCAGCGGTGTAACGCGTTGGAATTTGTTTGTGTACGATTTGCGCGATTACACCATTCACAACGTCATCAATCCGCCGACGGGCGGCACCGTGCCCAGCGTAAATCAAGTTTTGCAAAAGATTGCGTTCATGAATCCGGAAAAAGGATTGATGCTCACTTCCTTTGCCGACAATGTGATACCGAATTTGATTGACGATGACCTTTCCATCAACACGCCCACCATGTCGGGCGACGGTTCGCGTTTGACGTACATGTTGAAACAACCGCCGTCATGGCAAATTGTGGTCGCGGTGTGGGATGGCACCAATCCCACACTGCTCACGCGGAACGCCCCGCTTTCGTTTGAACACTTTGATAATGTCGCGCCAACGTTTTCACCGGACGGAAATGAAATTTTGTTTCTCTCGAATCGAACGGGCAAGTGGGAATTTTTTGCGGTGAACGCGGACGGCTCAAACGAGCGCCAGGTGCTCAAAGAATTCAGCGATGCAGTGAACATTCAGTACAATTACAGCGCCGAGCGTGTGGCGTCATGGGTAAAATAAATCAAGGGCGAACGTGAGTTCGCCCTTTTTCTTTTGTGGACAAGTTTGTACAAAAGCTCTTGCCTCTTTCTTTTTTAATTTCAATATATATAGTAGTGGTAGTAGGGGCTGGGGAAAAGTGGACGCGGGTTCGCGCGTGTGTGCGTGAACGAATTTTACGCGAGCCGTCGCGTAGAACGCGTGAGCAGAGACGAGATAGCAGGTCTCGAAAAATCCTTCAACGCGACAACTTGTGCAGGCGAGCGCGACAAAGAAGGTCTAACCGCCAAGTTTTCCACGCTGGGCTGTGGTACATGCCCGAATGTGGACGCGACAACTCCAGATAACCAATTCTCCAAAAAATAGTTATTTTTTGAACATACTATAAACAGGGGTTACCAAAAGATATATACCCAAGATGTCGTGCCACTAAATAGCATAGAGAGGGGGTTATCCCCATAAACGTTCATTTATCCACAGATAAGGGGGGGTTTTCCACAGAGCAGTTGTCATAATGCTATTTCGTCGTAACCGAAAAGTAACCAAATTTTCATGGGCTTGAACGAACGAAATGGCTGAAAAGCCTCGTTTGTGCGCTTGCCTGCCAAACAAAAAAAACTTTGAGGTTTGGATGCCTCAAAGTTTTTTTCCGTTTCGCTATCTGCTATGCGCGCTGCCCGTTATACAAGCGTTCTTTGATTGCCAGCATTTCTCGCCGCCGCTGGTCGTCTTGTTCAATCTCTTGCGCGATTTTTTCCACCGAATACATCACGGTCGTATGGTCGCGTCCGCCCAACACATCGCCAATTTGAGGCAGGGACGCGCCGGTCGCTTCCCGCAGCAAGTACATTGCCATCTGGCGCGGCGTCACAACTTCTTTGTTGCGCCCGCGTCCTTTCAAGTCTTCGACGCTGATGCGATAGTATTCGCACACCGCGCTCACCACTTGCTCGGTGCTCAAAGGCGTTTGCTGCAAGACATCCTGCAAAACGGTTTGGGCAAGGTCTACGGTCAAAGGCGCTTGCATCAATTGCGCATATGCCACCACGCGAGTTAGTGCGCCGTTCAATTCCCGAATGTTGGATTGAATCTTGCGCGAAAGAAAATCAATCACATCTGTCGGAACGGGCATTGGCTGTGCTTCGGCTTTGAACCGCAGAATCGCCGCGCGCGTTTCAAAATCGGGCGGTTGAATATCCGCGATCAAACCACCCTCAAAACGCGAGCGCAACCGCTCTTCCAGTGTTGCAATTGCGCGCGGGTGACGGTCGCTCGAAAGGACGATTTGTTTGTTTGCTGCGTGCAGTGAATTAAAGGTATGAAAAAATTCTTCTTGCGTTGATTCTTTGCCGGCGATGAATTGAATGTCGTCCACCAACAGTACATCCACTTCACGATACGCGCGCCGAAACTCTTCGGTTGTCTGCGTGCGAATTGAATTGACCATTTCGTTGGTGAAGGTTTCTGATGAAACGTACACCACTTGCTTGCCGCGCAGTTGCGGAATCCAGCCGAGCGCGTGAAGCAAATGCGTTTTGCCCAGACCGGTGCCGCCATAAATAAACAATGGATTGTACGCTTCGGCGGGACGTTCTGCGACTGCCATACATGCGGCGTGCGCCAAACGATTCGAGTTGCCGACGATATACGCGTCAAAGGTGTATTTGGGATTGAGCGTGGAGGTTTGGGCGCGCGAGGGCGTATATTGAGATGCGCTGCGCGCTTTATCCGTCAGCATGGGCGTTTGGGCTTGGTCATTCATCCGCGATGCCGGCGCGACATCAGAGGAATTTTGATTGGGCGCGCCGTTAGAAGTTTCGCGCTCAACGTCGGGTCGCGCGGTCGGGTCGTTTGCATCCTCGCCATCGTCGCGTGATTTCATTACGAAACGAATTTCGACGGGATGACCCAGCACATGATTGAGCGTGCGTTCAATCATACCATACAACCGATTTTCGAGCCATTGCTTGGCGTAGGCGTTGCGTACACCTACAAGCAAAATACTGCGTTCGGCATCAAAAGAGAGCGCAAAGGTCGGTTTGACCCATGTATCAAAAGTGGCTTTGGTCATTTGCAATTGCAATTCCCCAAGTGCCGCTTGCCATACGTGCGCCGCGTTGGGACCGAGCGGTTTGCGCGGCGGGTCTGATACGATGGGTGTGCGGAGCGATTGAGTTGAAATCATAGTTTGGTCCGATGAAGAAAAAGGAAAAGGAGACGCCGCATTCGGAAAATCATTCTCCCCCAATTGCGACGCGTGCGGTATCTTAGCAGCATGAGGCGTCCCGCGCAAGATGTTCACCTTAAAATACCCGCGCGCGCGCGCAATCTTTAACATTGTGTAATCGAGAATGAAGTGTGGATAAATATCCTCGCCGATGTGGAAAACAGACGCGTCTACTATTTCTTGTATTCACAAACCGAGTCAGACACTAGAAGGAAATGCAAAATGTGGAAAACCGCACTAAATCTGTGGATGGACGGTGTGGAATTGTGGAAAACTGATACCCGGCGTCCGCGCGTCCACAAACTGTGGATAAAAATTTCCACTGCGCGCGGGCGCGCGCGTTCTTTTTTTTTTCGCGCGCGCGAGGCGCACATGTTATAATCGCCAAATCGCAGACGGTGAATTACCGCCAAACGATAGCAAATCTGAAATTGTGAATCGCGCGATACCCTTACGCTCTGCTATTTCCCAAATTCCCATGTCCAAACTCGCCCTATTATTAATCCTCCTCGTTCTTGTCGCTCTGGCGCTCGGCGGCATCGGTCTCGGCGCGGCGTATCTCGAAACAAAAACACTGCAAGGCACGGTGCTTGACCGCAACGGCGCGCCGATTGCCCAAGCCGCGCTCACCATCGCCGGACGTTCCGCGTTTTCCAACGCGCAAGGATATTTTGAAATCCAATTTCCGCGCGGCACGTGGGATGTGATTGCGTTTGCCGATGGCTATAAACAGACCGCGCAAAAAATTAATGCGGATGAATGGTGGCAGCAAAAATTTTCGACCACGCTCACGCTGGAACCGCGCGCGTGGCGCGCGCGCGTACTCTCGGTGGAAACGCAGGCGCCGCTTGCCGACGCACGCGTGGAATTGGACGGCGAAACGTTGACGACGAACGCACAAGGCGAGTTTGTCGCGTTCGGTGTGAAAAACGGAACCAAAATCCAAGTGTCCCGCTCCGGATATCGAACGGTGAATGTAATGGTACAAACGGCGAGCGATGAAAATCAAACCGCGACGATTGCGCTCGCGCCCACCGAACTCGCAGTGACAGTGCTGGACGGCTCGAATCAAAAACCTTTGCCCGGCGTGCGCGTGAGTGTGAACGGCACAAGCGTCAATACCGACGCGAACGGTCAGGTGTTGTTGAAAGGGTTGACGCACGACGCGGAAATTTCCGCACAAGCGCCCGGTTATACGCAAGCGCGCGCGAACGCGGGCAGCCGAACGCAGCTGACTTTGGAATTGCAGCCGACCACGCTCACGGGGCGCGTACTGGATGCCGCAACGCAGCAGCCGATTACGGACGCGCTCGTGTTGTTCGGCGCCGGCAAAAGTTTGGCGAGCGACGCGCACGGCAATTTCAAACTGGAAGATTTTACGCAAGCGCCTACGTTGTATGTGAAAAAGCCCGGCTATTTGCTCGGCGCGTTTGAATTGAACAAAGGCGGCGCGCAAGATTTTGCCTTGACGCCGTTTCAGGTACAAGGCATTCATCTGTATTACGGCATCAAGCGCGAGGATGCCGAACGCGTGTTGACCCAATTCAAAAATACGGAAATGAACGCGGTCGTCTTTGATGTCAAAGAGGACCCCGGTTATATTTTGTGGAATTCGCAATCGCCGCTTGCACAGCAAATTGGCGCATACGCGGAACGTTCGTACACCGCGAACGACCAGGTGGAAACATGCCGCGCGTTCAAACTGTACTGTATTGCGCGGGTCACTGTGTTCAAAGATTCCAAGCTCGCGCAAAATCGCCCTGACCTTGCACTGCACAACGCGGCGGGCGGACTCTTGTACGAAAACGCCGCGTATTGGACTAATCCCGGCGCAAGCAAAGTGGAAGACTATCACATCGCATTGGCTAAAGAGCTCGCGGCGATGGGCTTTGACGAAATTCAATTCGATTACATTCGTTTTCCTGGCACGCGCAATGTTCTCGAACGCGAATTCGGCGATGCTGATTATCGCGTGAGCACCATTGCCAATTTTTTGCAGCGCGCGTCAGATGCTCTGCGTCCCACCACCGCGTTTTTCTCCGGCGACGTTTTTGGTTTGACCACCGCGACGGAGGACGAACAGGGCATCGGGCAAGTGTGGGAACACATCGTCACGCCGTTCGATTATATTTCGCCGATGATGTATCCTTCCACGTGGCGCTATGCGACGAATTTGTGGGGCAGCGGTTTCGGCATCAAAAATTGCGGCGACTCGTACGCGTGTCCGTACGAAATTATGAAATTCGGCACGCTCAAAGCCCAAGAACGCACCACCAACAAGTGGACCCTCGTGCGCCCGTGGCTGCAAGCATATCAAATGAATTTGGCGGACATGCTGAAACAGTCACAAGGCGCGCAAGATGCCAACAGCGCGGGCTATTTGTTTTGGAACAATTTGGCAGTATATCCGGACGGGTTGTTTAAAAGTAAAAAGTAAAAAGCTAAAAGCGGCAAGTGAATCACGACGATTTTTTCCTTGTGCTTTTAACTTTTTTATCTTTGCACTTATGCTCAAAGGCGAACGCATAACTTTACGCGGGATACGGCGCGAAGATTTGATGCGCTTGTGGGAATTCAACAACGACCCCGAAGTGGAAATCGCGGGCGGCGGCGACCCGCCGCTTCCTCAGTCCATTGAACGGCTCGAAGCCGAGTTCGACGAAAACGCGAAACGGGGCGGACGCGACGGCACAATGTTTGCGATTGAAGCCGACGGAAAATTTATCGGACAATGCGGCTTGTACGCGTTCGATGATTTTCGCGGGGTCGCGCATCGCTGCGAGCTCGGCATCACGATTGGCGATAAAGACTATTGGGGCAAAGGGTACGGACGCGAAGCGATTGGACTGCTCGTGGATTACGCGTTTACCCATTGGAACATGCAGCGCGTGGGCTTGCAGGTCACTGCCACCAACGAACGCGCGCTGCGTTCGTATCGCGCGTGCGGTTTCATTGAAGAAGGACGCTTGCGGCGCCACGCGTGGAGCAACGGCAATTATGTGGATACCGTGTGCATGAGCATTCTGCGCGAAGAATGGCAAGCGCGCAAAAACACGGAACAAGAAATGCAGCAAGCGGTCCAAGAAGCCATGTCGAATTTGGAACAAGAAACCGAAAAATCCGACGAACGACGAATGACAAATGATGAATGACTATGCAACGACTGTGTGTGTTTTGCGGCTCGAATTTTGGAACGCGCGAAATTTATCGTGATGCGGCACGCGCGTTGGGCACCGAAATGGCGCGGCGCGCGATTGGACTGGTGTACGGCGGAGGCAACGTGGGCTTGATGGGCGTGATTGCGGATGCGATTCTTGAGGCGCGCGGCGAAGCGATTGGCGTCATGCCCGAACATCTCGTCGCCAAAGAAATCGAACACAAGCAGCTCACCGATTTGCGTATTGTCAAAACGATGCACGAGCGCAAAGCGTTGATGGCAGATTTGTCCGACGGATTCATCGCGCTGCCCGGCGGCTTTGGCACGTACGACGAATTTTGCGAAGTCGTCACGTGGGCGCAGTTGGGCTTGCATAAAAAACCGTGCGGCATGTTGAACGTGGCAGGTTTTTTTGATGCGCTGCTTGCGATGTTCGACCATGCGACCCAAGAAGGGTTCATTCGCGCCGACCATCGCGCGATGCTGCGTGTCGCATCGGATGCAAACGCGCTGCTCGACGAAATGCAAAGCTATCGCGCACCCGTTGTGGAAAAATGGATTACGCGCAGAGATGTGTGAGTAAGTGATGTTACGCAGAATTGTCATTTCGAGCGGTCTGGCGAGAAATCTCGGTGGAAAAAACTGAGATTTCTCACAGAGTTTACCCCGAAGGATTGAGGGGTTCGAAATGACATGCGTAAGGTGAATGAGTAACAGAATTGCGCGGGTAGAAACGGAACCCGCTTCCATTTCTATCCGTTTTACAAACGGATGAATCGCGTTCCCACTTCCCACGACACACAAAAAATCGAAATGATTCGCGCGCAAATGCCTGCCGTCACGCGCGAGGTGTATCTCAACACCGGCACGAATGGTCCGCTCACCCTCCGCGCGGCGCAAGCGATGACCGCGTTTGCCCAACAAGAGTTGGAAAACGGACGCATCGGGCAAGCGGCATACGACCGCTCGTTGGGGGTGATGAATCAAGCGCGCACGCTTATTGCCGAACTGCTCGCGTGCAGTGTCGAAGAAGTCGCGCTCACGCACAACACGACCGAAGGCATGAACATTGCGCTAATGGGTTTGGACTGGCGCGCGGGCGATGAATTGGTCACCGCGACGAGCGAGCACGAAGGCGGGCTCAATCCCGCCGCGCTCTTGAAAGCGCGTTACGGCGTCAAGGTCGTTTACACGGACATCGGTTTATGCAATTGCGACTCCGTGTTTTCGCTCCGCCGCGCGCTCACGCCGCGCACCAAAGCCATTGTCATTTCGCACGTCTCGTGGGCAACGGGCGCGGTACTGCCGCTGCGCGAAATGTGTGATATGGCGCATCGGTTCGGCGCGCTCGTGATTTGTGATGCGGCGCAAGCGGCGGGCATGGTCCCCTCGCGCGTGTACGAATTGGGCGTGGACGCGTACGCGTTGTCCGGGCAAAAATGGTTATGCGGACCCGACGGCATCGGGGGGTTATTTATTCGCCGCGACCTTTTGCCGAAAATTCAAAACACGTTCACAGGGTACTATGGCATCAAGGGGCGTGTCATTTCGGAAAACGCGGAAATTCAATTTGGTGAAACCGCACAGCGTTACCAATACGCGGCAAATTATTATCCCGCCGTCGCGGGGTTTAACGCGGGCATGGAATGGATTCGCGACGCGGTGGGTTGGGATTGGGTGTACCAACGCACGCGCGAACTTGGACAGTACGCGTATGATGAATTGTCACGCGTCCAAGGCCTAAAGTGTTATATGCCGCGTGAACAAATTGCGGGCTTGGTTCATTTCACCGTGGACGGTATCGCGCCCGCCGACCTCACGGCAAAATTGTA
Organism: Chloroflexota bacterium; assembly: GCA_029778615.1. GTDB lineage: Bacteria > Chloroflexota > Anaerolineae > UBA4142 > SHND01 > SHND01. Next base: position 100,323 of record JAKOPZ010000296.1, read on the forward strand.
CGAGCAAAACATTTTCATTCGCCATGTGCCCGAACCATTGCTGAATCGCGCGGCAGCGGGTTTTTTCAACACCGAAGAGGACATTGCGCGTTTGGTGACGGGAATTGAATCTGTGCGGAAATAAAAATTTGGGTCGCGCGCGACCCAAATTTTTTTCCGCCAAGCAACATGAATCTAGTTGTCACTCTGTTGTGCGCGCTGGCGCTGTTTGTGCCCGCCGTCGTTGGGGTGGGCGTTACGTTTGTCGCCGAACGCTTTCTGGAGCGTTGGGCGTTCGCGCTCGGTTGGTTTGTGCCGATGCTCGCGTTCGTTTTATTGTACGCGTTGTATCACATTTTCATTCGCGCGCTGCCATGCGAACCGGCAGGCAGTCTCGCGTGCGGACAGCCGCCGCTCGCCGCGTTCCTTTTGTTTCTCGGCGTCTTTATTTTCACCGCGCTGGCAAATGCGTCTGCCCAGCTCGCGCTCTATTTCTTCAAGTATCCACCCGGCGCGCCCGCCGAGTCCGAACAACCTCCGACCGAAGAGGCGGCAGCGCCGGAATTGTCCGACGAACCGCCTGCATGGAAAGATTCCGGCACTGAACCAACTCCATCGCCCGAATAAATTTTCTCTTTTCTTTCCAATCATCGCGATTGCATGATGCGCCCCGACCCAGCCCTCCTCGAGACAAAACTTTATCTGCCGCGCGCGCGGGGCAATTGGATTGCGCGTCCCCGTTTGACGCGTTGTCTCGATGCGGCGCGCTCGAGCGGCGCGTCGTTGATTCTGGTTGCCGCGCCGGCGGGTTTTGGCAAAACGACCACTGTGGGCGAATGGTGTCACGCGCAAAGCGTTCCGTGCGTGTGGCTCGCGCTCGACGAAGCGGATAACGACCCCACGCGTTTTTGGACTTGTTTCATTGCCGCGCTCCAAATCGCAGTGCCCGACTTGGGCGCTGCGGCACTCGCGCTCCTTCACGCGTCCAAACCGCCGCCGCCCGATGCTTTTTTGACTTTGTTGGTCAATGAGTTGGGCGCGTGCGCCGGGCAGCACGTGTTGGTGCTCGACGATTATTACAACATTACCACCGCGGCGATTCACCACGCGCTCGCGTTTTTGATTGAGCATCTGCCGCCATCGCTGCAATTGGTCATCGCCACGCGCTCGGACCCGGCGCTTCCGTTGGCGCGCTGGCGCGTGCGCGGACAATTGTACGAACTGCGCGCGCACGATTTGCGCTTTACCCATCAAGAAGCCGCCGAATTTTTGAATCGTGCGACGGGACTGACGCTCGCGCCGTCTCAAATTGTCGCGCTCGAAGAACGCACCGAAGGATGGATTGCGGGTTTGCAGCTCGCTGCGCTGTCACTGCGCGGCGCTGACGATGCAGACGGTTTTATCCGCGCCTTTACGGGCAGTCATCGTTACGTGATGGATTATTTGGTGGACGAAGTGTTGGCGCGGCAGAGCGACGCGGTGCAAAAATTTTTACTGCGAACAGCGGTGCTCGCGCGCTTTAACGCGGCATTGTGCGATGCCGTACTGCAAACGGACGCGAGCGCAGAGATGCTCGCCGAAATCGAACGCGCAAATCTATTTCTCATCCCGCTCGACAATACGCGCGAATGGTTTCGCTATCATCATTTGTTGGCAGAGCTACTGCGGCATCGTTTGAATAAAATGGACGCGACCGCCGTCGCCGTCCTGCACCGGCGCGCGAGCGAGTGGTTGGAACAGAATGGGTTCATTCAAGAAGCGATTGAACACGCGTTTTCCGCAAACGATTTTGCGCGCGCTGCCGCGCTCGTCGAAACATATCAAGCAACATTTCTAAAACGCGGCGAGATTGTCACGATGACGCAGTGGCTCGATGCACTGCCGGCGGACGTGGTGCAAACCAATCCGCGTTTGCTGATTGTCCGGGCGCGCACATTCTTGGCCATGAATCGAATCGAGGAATGTGAACAACTCTTGACGCGCGCGACGGATGTTTTGGAACGCGCCCTCGCCGACCCGTCGGCGCAGCGCCCGCTGCGCGGCGAGATTGCGACATTGCGTATTACAACGTGTTTGTATCGCAATGACCATCCTGCGGCAGCGTTGTGGGCAGCGCGCGCTTTGGACGATTTGCCGCCGGAGCATGTGCGCGAGCGCGGGGAAGCGACTTTTTGGTACGGCGTTTATTACGTCTGGAACCACGAATACACACGCGCCATCGAATATTATTACGCCGCCGCGCGTTTGTTCGCGCAAGCGGAGGATTACGCCAATCAACTTTTCGCGCTGGTCAATATCGGCGCGACGCAAGTGGAACAAGGCAAGCTGCGCCGTGCCGCCAAGACGTTCGAGCAGGCGGCGGTACTGGCGGAAGAGCAGCATCTCTGGAATACAATTTACGCTGCCGGGTTGTACGTGGCGCAAACCGAATTGTTTTACGAGTGGAACGACCTGGAACGCGCGGCTGAATGCGCGCGCAAGGGTTTGGCAGCGGCAGAGCTGTTGAACGCGCCGCGCGGCATTGCGCAGCTTTTGGGACATCTCGCGCAGGTGGTGTATGTGATGGGCGACTATGCCGAGACCGACGCGCTGCTCGCAAAATTCCGCGCGGTGGCGCATGACCGGGCAATTCCGCTGCACTATTCCATGACGGGGCATGTGGTGCAGCTGCATATTTGGCTGCAAGAAAATCGTCCGGACGCGGCAGTGGAATGGCTGGAATCGAACCGCCACCTCTTTGATTTATCGCCCGCCGGCGCGCGCGTCTGGTTGGAATGGGTCGAGGCAAATGTTTTGCTTGCACGTGGAGAGTTTGATGCGGCAGACCGTTTGCTTTGTCAATTGCATGAAAAGGCAGCGCAAGCGGGGCGCGTCTCGTTGTGGATTCCGGTCCTCGTCTTGGAGGCAGCGCTTGCCCATGCGCGCGGGGAACGCGCGACGGCGCGCGACCATCTGGAACGCGCCCTCGCGCTGGGGGCGCCGGATGGCTTTGTGCGCAGTTTTGTAGATGGCGGCGCAGTCATCCGCGATTTGCTGGTTGATGTTCGCCGCACGCTCGAAACGCGCGCGCGCGATGACCGCCAAGCCAACCCGCACCGGTTAGCGTATCTCGAAAAAATTCTCGGCGCATTTCCGGGTGGCTGTGCGCCGCCGCACGCTCTGCGCGCGGACGCGTTGACCAAACGCGAACTGCAAGTATTGCAGCTCATCGCGCAAGGCAAGTCAAATCAAGAAATCGCCGACGCGCTTTTCCTTTCGCTCTCGACAATCAAAAAACATTCCGGTCTCATTTTTCAAAAATTGGATGTGCACAATCGAACGGAAGCAGTAATGCGGGCGCGCGAGTTCGGATTACTGTGACAAAAAAGTTTTGTGGTCGCAAAACCGCAAAACTTTTTTTTGTCGCGCCTGCAAGTGTGTACTCGGCGGTGTACTTTTGGACACTGACACGGGTGCCGTCTGTCGGATACACTGCATGTGTATTAGGCAGACGTTTTTTTTATCACGACAAAGGAGACCTTGTGTGAGTGAACGCGTGTATCAAATTCACATTCGCGGGCATCTCGACGCGGACTGGGCGGAATGGTTCGATGGGATGACTCTTTTGTACCATGACGCGCGAGACGAAACGATTTTGCAAGGTCCGCTGCGTGACCAAGCACAGCTGTACGGCATTTTGGATAAATTACGCACGTTGAACTTGACACTGCTTGCAGTGCAGGTTCCCGATGCGCCAGAATAGGAGACACAGTATGCGTATCAAAATATTTATTATCTTGTTCGTTCTGCTCGCGCTCGCGAGCGTTGGTACGGAAACGCGAACATTTGCGGAAACGCACGCGACCATCAACGTCACAACGAATCAAGATGAATACGATACGAGCGGTGCGGGCGCGGGCTGCTCACTGCGCGAAGCGATTCAAGCGGCGAACACGGACAAGGCATTCGGCGGTTGTCCGGCGGGGAGCGGCAAAGACAAAATTGTTTTGCAAGATGGGTTGTATGTTTTCGAACGCGCAGGCGACGAAGACGCGAACGCACAAGGCGACCTCGATATTTTGACGCCGATGGTGATTGTAGGCAAAGGCATGACCGCGACGACCATTGACGCGAATAGTTTTGACCGCGTGTTCACGGTATTCGCGGACGGTGTGAAAATTTCCAAAATGAAAATCACCGGGGGCGCGTACAATACGAACGGCGGCGGCATTTTGACCTACAAAAAGTTGACTCTGCAAAAGGTGCACGTGTTTGAAAACCGAACCAACGGCGCGGGCGGCGGAATTGCGGTTGTGGCACCAAATGGCTCTCTCACCCTCAAGAATAGCAAACTCGAAGAAAACGAATCGGAAGGACACGCGGGCGGCATCTATAATGGCAACACGACCACCATCGTCAATTCACTGCTCTATCGCAATCGTACCTTGAGCAACAACACGCCCGGTGGCGGCATTACCAACGACGGTGAATTGAAAATCGTCAACAGCGCCCTGAGCAGCAATCATGCCAAAGGGAACGGCGGCGGCATTTGGAATCGCGGTCCGCTCACGCTCATAGGCAGCACGCTCTATGGTAACAACAACTATGGTCACGGCGGCGCGATCTACAATTCCGATGCGATGGTTCTGGTCAACAGCACCTTGAGCGGCAACACCACGTATGGCAGTGGCGGTGCCATCAGCAATCAAGGCACGGCAACCGCAAAATTGTACAATGTGACCATCGCGCGGAACTATGCCGATTTCAACAGCGACAATGCGGGTTTTGGCGGTGGCATTCACAACCCGAGCTGCGCCAACAACTGCAACAGTGTGGAACTCTACAACTCGCTCTTGTCCAACAACAAACGCGCCATCGGAAACAGCGACGACGACACACAAGGGTATTTCGATTTCGGCGCAGGCAGCTACAATCTCATCAAAGCGCCGGGCGGACAATATGTGGGAAATGTTGGAAACTTGGTTTTGGGGCAGGACGCAAACATTGCGGTCCTTGCCGACAATGGAGGAGCGACCCAAACACACGCACTCCAATCCGGCAGTCCCGCGATTGACAAAGGCGACCCGACGGGGTGCCGCGACCAAAACGGTGCGCAGCTCTTGAGCGACCAACGCGGTCTGCCAAGCCCAAATGATAGCGATGGTATGAACGGACCGCGCTGCGACCTCGGCGCTTTTGAAGCGCCAATGTCGGGGAACTGCATTGCCAAGCCGAGCAAGCCCGTCATCACACAACCCGCGCCCAATTCCGAAATTACGGCGAATCAAGTCACGCTGAAATGGAACGGCTCAAATTGCGCCGAAACGATTGGCATCCTCATCAAACAAAATAACAAAAACGGTCCGGTTATGGTTGATGCGCAAGATTTACGCGTGACAGAATATCAAACGCCCAAAATGAAAAAAGGCAAAGATTATTTTGCACGAATCAAGGCATGTAATGCGTTCGGCTGTATCAACAGCGTATGGAGCAAATTCCGCCTCGTCAAGAATTGATGCGCCAATGGCTCGAAAAAAGAAACCGTCCCGCGAAGATTTCGCGGGACGGTTTTTTATTTCACCAACGCGGCTATAACTTTTTTATTCGCCGCCGGAAACGCGTACTGTTCCAATTCGCGCGGTCGCACCCACTTGAATCTTTGTGCGCTCGATAACTTGACGCGTCCCGAAACAAACTCACAGCGAAACGCGTGCAGCGTGATGGAAAAATGCGAGTACGCGTGTTCCACCGCGATAATTTTTTCGCCGACGCGAATCTCAATTCCCAATTCTTCGCGCACTTCACGCGCCACGCATTGTTCTAAACTTTCGTTCACTTTCAACTTGCCGCCGGGAAATTCCCACAATCCGCCGAGCAGTCCTTTACTCAAACGCTGTTGAATCAAGATGTTGCCGCGTTTGTAAATCACGCCCGCCGCGATGATTTTGTGCGGCAATTCTTTTTTGGCGCGTTTCGCGGGCAACACATTTTGCAGACCCAATGTGCGCGCGACACAGGTTTTTTGTACAGGACACAACAGACAGCGCGGATTCTTTGGTATGCAAATCGTCGCGCCGAGTTCCATCAACGCTTGATTGAATTCACGGGCGTGCCCTTTCGGCAATAAATCCGCTGCAATCTTCCACAGTTGTTCCTGTGTTGCGCGCGCTTTCGGGTCCTCACGGATGCCGTACACGCGGCACACGACGCGCGCGACATTTCCGTCCACCACCGGCGTATTCACATTGAACGCAATGCTCGCCACCGCGCCCGCCGTATAGCGTCCCACCCCCGGCAATTCCAACAACGCATCCACCGTGCGCGGAAAGTTTCCGCCGCGTTCATGCGCCACAAGTTTCGCCGCGCGATGCAAGTTCCGCGCGCGTGCGTAATAGCCCGCGCCTTCCCACGTTTTCAATACGTCGTCGAGCGGCGCGTCCGCCAACGCAAACACGTCGGGAAAGCGCGCGAGAAATTTTTCGTAATAGGGAATGACCGCTTCGACGCGCGTTTGCTGTAACAAAATTTCTGCGAGCCAAATGCGATAGGGGTCGCGCGTAGCGCGCCAGGGGAGCGCGCGTTTATTTTTTGCGTACCACGCGAGGAGTTTTCGCGCGAAAGGTTTCATACGTTCGTAGCAGGTATCAGGTAGCAGGTGGTGCTTGTGCTTGCTACGTACTATTTGCTGCTCTGTAACAACTTTTGAAAAATCTCTGCCTGCTGAATCGCATCGGCGAGCGCGTGATGGTCGAGCGCTTGGTCGGGCGGGTGAATTTCGCGGGGGAGTTTTCGCATACTCGTTTCCGCCCACGCGGTTTTGTAGGCGCCCATATAGTACGATTTGATGTCCAGCGCGGAATGTCCAAAGGGATTCGAGTCGAGTCCGCAAAATTTGATGAAATAGTAATTGACGAAACTCCAATCAAACGGCGCGTTGAATCCCACAAAGACCGGCTGCGCGCCGTCGGATACGGTGCCTACCCAATTTGCAAAACGCTGCATCGCGTACGCGGGTTCCGTGCCGCGCGCGTGCAAGTCTGCCAAAGCCAAATGCGAGGTCGCCAATGCTTCGGCAGTGAAATTTTCATTCAGCGGTTTCACCTCGATATAGAATGGTGTTGCTTCTTTGCCAACGAGGCACGCGCCGATGGAAAGCAAACTGTATTCGCCGGGAATGGGTCCGGAGGTTTCGATATCTACGGAAATGAAAAGTTCGCGGGGCATGAGGTTTGAGATGGGAGACTAGAGATTGGCACAAATAATAACATATTTCATGCTTTATCCTTCATTTTTTGCTATATGACCATTGGCGTTATTGACCGCGCGCGCGCGCCGTTGTAGAATCGGCACAGTGTCACGTCTTCCGCTCGACGAATTCCGCGAACAAATTGCTGCCGAAAGCGACGACCGCTCCAAACGTCGTCGCGTGCTGCTCGTTGCGCTCATTGCCATAGTCGCCGGACTGGCGCTCGGTTATCTCGTCGCGCAAATCTGGTTCGTCCCCGAAATTCCGCAAACGCTCGAGCTCTCACGCGCCGAACAGGACGACTATATTTTGATGATTGCGGAAGCATACGCGATAGACCGCGATGTGGGAATGGCGCAGCAGCGGCTGGCGCGTTTGCATGACCCGCGCACGACCGAACGCATCATCGCGCTGGCAAAGGAATACGCGCCGCAGCAAGATTACGTCGCGCAGCGTTTGGCGCTGCTCGCCGTCGCGGCGGGTTCCAAAGATAAAACGCTTGTCGCGCTCGCGGCAACGGTTGTCGCGCCCACTGCGACTTTAACCGCGACGCCCACCGCGACGCGTCCAACCAATACGCCGCGCCCTACCAACACGCTCGTCCCAAATTATGTGGTCGTCACGGGTGTGCCCACCGCAACGCCGACGATATATTACATTGTCGTCACGGGCGTGCCCACCGCGACACCACTGCCCACATGGACGCCCACGCCCATTGTTTCCACCGAAGAGGAACGTCCTGCGGTCATTGAGCCGATGCCGTCGAATCTGGTCGCGCAAAAAATCGCGGTGAATGTTCCCGAATATGCGAACGTGCCTTCGGCGGAAATTCGTCTCGCCGCGCGTCCAAAAAATTGTACGCCCGCCGACCAAATGCCCGCGCTGGTTACAGAATCTGTTTTATTGTGCGCGGGACAGACATACGCGCCGTTTGAGATGCAAGGGAACAACATCACGCTGTACGGGGATGCCGAACGCACCGCGTTATTAAAAGGCGAGCCGCGCCGTTTTGCGCTGACCGTGCAAGGGACAAACATTACCATTGTGGGCGTGCGTGTGGAAGGCGCGACGCACGAGAACGATTTGAATCATTGGCTCTGTTTGTATCCGCGTTGTTTTCACACGCCCGAAATCGGCGGCGCGCTGGGTTATGGCGGCGGCATTCTTTTGAAAAATACTTCGAACGCGGCGGTGTTCGATTCGCAATTCAACGGCGGCACAACGGGCGTGTTTGTGCAAAAAGGATTCAGCAACAAAATTTTCAACAACCGCTTTAATGATTTGAACGGCTGGGGCGTGATGGTGATGCAGGGACGCAGTGATTACATTGTCGGCAACGCGTTCGCGCGCATCAATCGCGCCTGTGATGGTTTGGACAAGGTGTATCATGCGAACGGCTGTGAAAGTTCGGCGCTGGCGATGACGCAAGTGAGCAGCACACTCGTGCTGGACAATTCGTGCCGCCGCGCGAGCAATTGTTATTACGCGAACGGTGATGCCGGGTACGGCAGCACGGCGATCAAATTTTACAACAATGAATGTGCGGGCGCGAAAAACAATTGCTTTGAAGTGACGTACGGACTCGCGCACGAATTTGATTACAACAGCGCTGTGTATGATGCACAGTCCGGCGACAGCTGCGATTATCCGTTTTGGATTGGCGGCTCGACTGCATATTTTGGCGCGCACAACAATTGGAATTGTTTGCACGATTACGACACGGCGGTAAATGACGCGCGCACTAAATCGGACAAACCGACCGAAGCGCTTGCGCTTGCCGAACGTCCCACCCCCGTTGTTTCGCCAACCCCCACGCGCCGCGTGAACGCGATTCAACCCGCGTCCGCGCCGCCCAAAACGCCCAAGACGAAATAAGAACCGCTTGCAGAATTGGCAAGCGGTTCTTATTTCTTAGGGTCAACACCAACTCGAGATAGAGCCGTTTTCTCGGCGTTATCTTGTTCCACCGCACCCATCATCTTGAGCGTCACTTTCTGTACGTCAGTCAAACCCTTGATGCCGGTGATGTTGAGTCGTTCGTACGGACGGTCGGGACGCAGAGTCGTTACGTGTTCGCCGCTGTCCAATTGCCAAAGCTGAATCGCTCCATCATCTCCGCCGCTCGCGAGCACTTGCCCGTCAGGACTTGGACGTAGAGCGTGTATCGGTCCCGAATGTCCTTGCCGCGTCAAGATGCACTCGTCGTTTTGGATATTCCACCAACGGAGAATGCCGTCACTGCCCGCACTCACCAATCGTCCGCCGTCTGCGCGCCAGGCAACCGCGAAAACACTTGCGTTTGGTTCGTCAAGCGCAGCAATCCGCTTCCAGCTCTCGGTCTCCCAAATGAACAATTGGTCGCCTCCATGTCCCCAACTGCCTGAAGCGAGGCGCGTCCCGTTCGGACTCCAGGCAAGCGCTGTCACCATACCGCGATGTCCCTCAAGTGTCGCGCGCAAGGAATAATCGTCGGCATTCCAAATCACAATCACGCCGCCCTCGCCGGAAGCCGCAAGAGATTTGCCGTCCGCGCTCCATTCCACGCGGCGAAATCGGGGAGGCACATCAGTGCGTCCAACTCGCTGCCAAGTTTGCGTGCGGATGTTATAGACCAACACGCCATTGCGGTGACTTGCCACAGCCAAGCGTTCACCGTCCGGACTCCACGCGGTTGCGAAAAGTTGGGCATCTGCCAGCTGAGGGTCGGTCAAAACGCGTTCGCTTACTCCTTTGACGGCATCCCAAATTCGGATGGTGCTGCCCTCGCCGCAGCTCGCCAGCCACTGTCCATCGGGACTCCACGAGATACCCCAAATAGTTGCCTTGTGACCGCGCAACAGATGGAGGCGTTCGCGTTTCGCAACATCCCACACCGTAACCAGTCGGTCATTGCCGCCGCTCGCGATGCGCGTGCCGTCCGGACTCCATGCAATTTCATGGACGTTGCGCGCAAAACTCTGCCAAATACGAAAGCAATGCCCTGTCTCCAAATCCCAAACTTGCAAGCTGCCATCTTCACATGCCGTATCCAGCGTGCGGTTGTCCGGTGAAAAGGCGAGCGCGCGCACGGGCGACATTGTCCCATAAAACGTCGTGCGCTGCTTGTGCTGCGCGACGTCCCACACCCAGAACGCGCGGTCCCGTTCACCCGACGCGAGATAGCGTCCATCCGGACTCCATGCCAAACCTTCGGCGGGCGCGGGAATGGGAATGTTCTCCTTTTGTGTGCCACGCTTTACGTCCCATAGCTTGACCGTCCGGTCCCAACTTGCACTGGCGAGTGTTTGACCATCCGGTGAAAAGGAGAGTCCGCGCACCGGACTGCGATGTCCTTCGAGTATCTTGCGCGGCGTTGGCTTGAGCAGTCCCGCGTCATCTCCTGCCGCCTCCCAAAGTCGAACCTGCGCGTCATGTCCCGCGCCCGCAAGAATTTTTCCATTCGGACTCCACGCCACACAAAAGACCGGACCCGTATGTTCGTTCAAAGTTTGAAGCAGTCCACCGCTTGTGCTGTCCCAAATGCGAATCTGACCATCCGTCCCGCCGCTGGCGACGACGCGCCCATCCGGTGAAAATGCCAAGCTGCTGATTGCAGCCACCACGGGGCTTGTCCAAAGCAAAGCGCCGTTCACCGAGTCCCACATTTTGATAACGCCGTCCCAACTGCTCGTGGCGAACCGCTGCTCGTCCGCGCTAAAAGTAATGCAAGTGACGACGCTGTGATGCGCTCGCCACGAAAGCTGCGCGCGTCGTTTCGCGTAAAACCATATCTGGACTTGACCCTGTTGGTCGCCGCCTGCCCAATACGTACCATTCTTGCTAAACGCCATAGACCAAATCGAGCCGAACGCTTCCCGAAAGCGCGCATCACGCAAAGTTGCATCCGTGAGATTCGTGTCGTGCATGTTCACATCTCGCAGGTCTGCCTCGCGAATCGAGAGTTGATGCAAATCAAGTCCGGACAAATCGCCGCGCCAAGTGCGGAGCAACGTCAGAATGTTGGCAGGCGCATATCCTTGTGATTCATCGCTCCGACCTCGCAACGGTTCCAACAGCGCAAGCAAGCGCGCTTGTCCTTCCGCCGCTTCCGCAAACAGATTACGCAGCCGCGCGAGAAGTGGAGCAACAATCAAGCGCGCCTGAGTTTGCCAAATGTATTCCTTTGCGCTTGCCAGCAGCAGTCGGTGGTCAACCAAGAGGTCTAACCGCCCGCGTTCGATTTCGTTCACCGCCGCCTCGACCAGCCGCGCCGTCGTATATTCCATCACGACCGATTGCAAAGTAAAACTCGCCTTTGGCTTGCCGCGCTCGAGCAACGACCGCCCGCGCAGTGCCTCCAACGCTTCCAACAGCTGCGCGCGCGGGAGCGGCTTGACCTGCACGGCGGCGAGTTCTTGCACAGTAACGGGCTCGCGCAGAATGGCAAGCCAAAACATGATGCTTGTCTCGACGGGAGAGAGCCGCGCGAACTGTTCTTGCAGCAGTTGACGCACGCTTCCAAAAATTGCCTCGCCTTGTTCCAAGAACGCATCAATTTCGCCGCCAAATAAATCCGCAATCGTCGGCGCCACAATTTTCAACGCGAGGGGATTCCCGCCGTAGCGTTCAATTAATTGTTCTAGCTCCGCCGCGCTGCCGGTAACTTCTTGTTCTTGCAGCAATGACTCGGACGCTTCCGCATCGAGCTGTCCGAGATACATCGAACGTACGGGTGTTCGACTCCCCTCGAACGGCGCGAGCTCTGTCGCTTTTTCGCGGCTCGTGAGCAGCACACAACTGTTGTGTTTGGTTTCCGCCGCGCGGCGCAGCAAACGTCCATAGCCCTCGTACCCGGGCAGCATACGCCCGCTTCCCTCCATCACGCTTTCGAGATTATCCAGCACGAGCAAAACGCGCCGCGTCCGCAGATATTCAAACAAAAGATTCAAACGTCGTTCGAGCGTATCCAGCACGATGGTCAACGGTTCGCCCGCCAAGAGATGCACCAATTCGTCGAGCAGAGTTTCGCAATGGGGCGCATCGCGGAGCGAACGCCATATCACCACATCGAACTGTTCCGCCGCGCGGTGCATGAACGTGACGGCGAGCGACGACTTGCCGATTCCGCCCATGCCCAAAATATTCACCACGCGACAGTGCTGCTCAAATAGCCAATCGTTCAAAAGTGCGAGTTCGAACTCGCGTCCATAAAAGCTCGAGACCTCGGGCGCGTCGCCCCAATCGCGCAGAGTGGCGGCTCGACGCACGTTCTCGTCAATACTCGGCGCGTGCGTTTGTCGAGTGACTTCTGTGGCTGCATCGCTCGGCGGCGCGACCAGACGCGCGAGCCAAATTTCATCCAGTGGCACGCGCACGCGCGAAATTTTCCACAACGCGCGAATTTCTTCTGACTCCTTTCCGCTGTGAAACGCGTTGTGCTGTAGATACAGCGCAATCAAGTGTTTGAGATGTTGAGGGGAGGGATAGCTCGCGCCCGATTCCCAACCGACGACGGCTTGGCGTGAGATACCGAGCAGTTCAGCGAGGCGCGTTTGCGTCAAATTGCTGGCAGTCCGGAGGGAGAGCAGCTGCTGACCAAAATCGTAATCGCGCTCTGGATACGGTGAGGAGGGCATTGCAGGAGAAATCTAAGACTTGCGCACAGCTGTCATTTCGAGCCGTTCCCTCAATGCTTCGGGACAAGTTTTGCGAGAAATCTCTCTAGCAAAAACTGAGATTTCTCACTCTGTTCGAAATGACATGCAATTCCTACTTTTGGTTCCGGAACTATGCCGCGACGACAAGCGATGACAAGTCAGCTGTCAAGTGTTGTTGAGTGACTTGCTCCCTTGCGCTCGCTATACTCGTCCATAGTAAAGGTAATCAAACGATTCGATAAAACTTGGCAGACCAATACAAAAATACCAACAACAGGTCTGCTGAATGAATCATAGCACTCACAACTCACTTGAGCAAGCGTGAATTCAACTGTGAGTTGGTGAAGGCAAAAAGAAGGAGAATTTGCAATGTCAAATTTAGTCGTGATTGGTTTCAAAAAGGACATGTTCCGGGCGTCCAAAGTGTTGAATGACCTCGTGGACATGGACTATGACTGGACCATTGATTTGGACGACGCGGTAGCCGCGTATCGTGATTACAACGGCAAACTGCGGATTGATTCCAGTTATCAAATGACGACCGGCGAAGGCGCGGCGCTCGGCGGCTTTCTCGGTTCGCTTGTCGGACTCACGTTGGGCGCGATTGCGGCGCCGGTTACGGCAGGCACAAGCGCCGTCGCGGCAACGTTGGCGTTCGGCGCAATGAGTGGCGGCGCACTCGGCGCAGCAGGCGGCGCATTGGATGCGACATGGTGGAAAGATGATTTCGGCATCCCCGAAGATTTTGTGCAAGATGTCGGCACGCTGGTCCAGCCCGGTGACTCGGCGATTTTTGCGCTCATTCGCCGCGCTGACCCCGAAATTGTGGCGACGCAGTTTAGCAATTACGGCGGTGTCGTGTTGTCCACCACCCTCACCCCGGAGCAAACGAAAAAAGTGGAAGAAATGTTGAACGGCAAAAAATAAATTCAGCGTTGCAACACGGCAAGACGGTTTCGACAAAACGAAACGTCACGGCGAAACCGTCTCCGATTTTGTCAACGCAAAATGAATCAAGGAGCAATCAAATGAGTACCTGGACAGAATTGGAAGCACAAATCGAACCCAAATTGCGCGCATGGGCAAAAGAGATGGACGAAGTAGATGCGGCGGAGGCAGCCGCAGAAGCACAGTTCAAAGCCGATTTCGTTGCGGACGGTCAAGCCGCAGCCGCCGAGATTGACGCAGAGCTTGCCGCGATGCAAGCCGACTTGGAAGCGCGCCGCAACAAGATTATTCAAGACATGAACGCGTTGAGCGCAAAAATCAATGCGGCGGGCGATAAATTGGATGCGGACAGCGCCAATGCTGTAGGAAAAGCCAAAGCGGACCTCGAAGCGCAGCGAGCCAAAATGCGCGCTGACCGCGAAAAATTGAACGCGCAGCTCAAGGCGGGCTATCAAGCGCAGGTCAACCACATCAAGAACCAGATTGCCGAAATGCAAGCGCGTGTGCAATCCATTCACGAACAGAATCGCGCACACATCAATGCCGAACTCGAAGCGCTCCGCAAGAATGCAGAAAAAGTGGAGAAGCAAATTGAAACTCTGCACGCGGAAAATGAGGCGGCGTGGAACAAGAACAAAGCCCAAGTGGAACGCGCAATCGCAGACCTCGCAGAAGGACGCGAAAAAGCAATGGCAGACCTCGAAGCGGCACGCGCCAAAGCCAAAGGTGAGTTTAAATCTTGATGAAATGGATGGGAACAAATGGGACACGGAACGATTGCAGGGAAGAATCTTCTGACAGATGCAATCGTACATAGATTTGATTCAATCGCTTCCCCGTCAAGATGATGCAAGTTCATCGCGACGTTCCGTCAGACAATCTATTATTCAATTCTTTCGCACGTCATCCCTCAATGCTTCGAGACAGGTTTTCAAATCGTTGCTGCGAGAAATGACAAATGTGCGGAACATCAGAAATTCACATCCGGAGGTGTGACATGTTTGAAATCTTGACAGGCAAATGGTGGGTGGTCGCATTGCGCGGCGTTCTCGCCATCGTGTTCGGCGTCATCGCTTTGGTCTATCCCGGCGCGACGCTGTTGTCTCTGGCGCTCGTGTTTGGCGCGTACGCGTTGCTCGATGGTGTGTTCGCCATCTTTGCAGCGTTTGGTTATGGCGGACGCGATGCGGTGTGGTACGTTCTTGAAGGTCTTCTCGGCGTCGCCGTTGGCGTTGCGACGTTTTTCTATCCCAACATTACCGCGCAAGCCCTCGTCTATCTCGTCGGCTTTTGGGCGATTATGACGGGTATCTTTGAAATCGTCGCGGGCTTTGAATTGCCGATTTCACGGGATTGGTTGTTGGTGCTCGCGGGCGTGGTCTCGGTTGTATTCGGGGTGTTGGTGTTCTTTAATCCCGGCACTGGCGCGGTGGCAGTCGTGTGGATGATTGGAATTTACGCGGTGTTGTTTGGAATCACGATGCTTGTGTTCGGCATCCGTTTGCGCGGTTTGCACAACGCGCTGGTGCCGCAAGCAAGCTAATGACAAGTTACGACGCGAACCATCGAGGGGAAGTGGTGACATCCCAAACGGATGTACATCCGCTTCCTCCGATGGGGCGGAGGAAAGAGGAACTATGAATTTCGTCTTGTGGTCAGTTCAAATTATGTTGGCAGTTGTCTTTGCGCTGCATGGATGGATTTACGCGACCTGGCCCTCTTTTGCTGAGGCGTGGCACGAAAAGCAACATCCCGGACAGCCCCTCGGTCTCCCGAGCGGATTTCGCACCTTTATCGGAATCAGCGAGTTGTTGGCGGCGGGTGGACTGGTTCTCCCAACACTCACAGGAATTTTGCCTTGGCTGACACCGCTGGCGGCGGCTGGATTGATTGTCGTTATGATTGGTTCCACTGTGTACCACATGGCACGCCACGAGTATTCAAATGTCATTATTAGCTTGGTCTTGATAGCGCTTTGCGTGGTGGTCGTATACGGTCGTTTCCAAGTACAGATGCTTCCCGCATTCATGATTCTATAAGAAAGTATAGAGGAATTACGCCATGATACCGCTTCAAGATGAATCGCGCCGTTCGTATCGCTTTCCCGTCGCGACGATTGGCATTATCGCTCTGAATGTTGTCGTGTTCATTCTCGAAATGCTGAATGGCGATGCGTTTGTGCTTCAATTCGCGCTGGTGCCGAACGAAATTGTTCACGGACAATATCTCATTACGCTTTTGACCTCGATGTTTTTGCACAGCGGCTTTTTGCACATTGCCGGCAACATGCTCTACTTGTGGGTCTTTGGACCAACGCTTGAAGATATTTTGGGACCGCTGCGCTTTACCATTTTCTATCTCATCTGTGGTCTGCTTGCGAATGCGGCACAAATCGCGATTGACCCAACATCAACCGTTCCCTCGCTCGGCGCGAGCGGCGCGATTGCGGGAGTACTCGGCGGATTCATTATCGAATTTCCGAATCATCAAATCAAATCGCTCGCCCCGTTTGGTCGGGTCTTGATTAGCACGCGTATCCCGGCAATTCTCTTGTTGGGTTTTTGGTTCTTGCTTCAATTCTTTAGCGGTGTGGGGGAAATTACAACCCAGAGTTTGGGCAGCGAAGGCGTCGCGTTTTTCGCGCACATCGGCGGTTTCATTGCGGGAATGATTCTGGTCAAAGTTTTCGCAGCGCTTGGATTCCAAGAATCACCGTTCGGGTTCTAAGAACGAAATCAATCAAGGAACGAAATTCATTTTTGGAGGTAACAGAATGAGCAAAGAATTCGATGTTCAAATTTTGATGCAAGGCGTCACGGCGTGGAATCAAACGCGACAAATTACGCCGACGTTTGTGCCCGACCTTGTTGGCGCAGAACTCGACAAGGCAAATCTCGCCGGAGTCAATTTCGCTAACGCAGATTTGACGGGAGCCAAGCTCCACCGAGCGAATTTGACCGGCGCAGACCTGCATGGGGCGAATCTTGAAGGCGCGGAATTGGATGGAGCGAATCTGAGTACGGCAAATCTTGCGGGAGCGAATCTCGCGAGCGCCGTTCTGATTGAGGCGAACTTGCTGCGGGCTGACCTCCGCGCGGCGAATCTGGAGCGCGCCGATTTGCTGGATGCGAATCTCGGCGGCGCGAATCTGCAGCAGGCAAATCTCACGGGCGCGCGTCTCGCCGATGCAAAATTGGATGGAGCCGATTTAGAACACGCGGCGGTGGATGAGGGCGCCATAGATAATTTCGCGTTTCCTCCGCCTCCGTAACTGTAAGCCGCGTAGGAACGCGCACCGTTTTGGCGAATGCAAAGGCAGTCATGTATGTCTCACAATATTCAAATTATTCCGGCGCGAGATTTTGTGCGCGCGAAACCGGAAGGCACTCTCGATTTCGAGCAAAGCAAGAATTTGCTCTTGGCAATTTCAGCCGCCGCGGGAGGGTTGAACGATTATGCCATCCTCCTCGACATCCGCCGCGCCGAGCCAAAGCTAAGTGTGCCGGACATCTGGGCGCTTGCAGAAGCGATTCACCAAAACGATAAAACCTATCACCGCAAAACAGCGGTACTGTGCCTGCTCGAGCAATTTGAGCAAGCCGAATACTTTGCTCTGGCAGCACAGAATAAGGGTTTGCGGATTGGAGCGTTTACCTCTTACGAGGATGCCATCGAATGGTTGATTGCATAGCGCGGCAGGACTCGTAGATTCATACCTTTGCCAACCGAAAAAACCATGCGAGTTTCGTGCCGCAAATTTGAAATTTGCGCTACACTGGCGAAGGTATTGGTAACCATGAAAAAGACTCTGCCGCCCAGCGCACGCGCAGCGCAAACGCATGTTCGCACGGCATTTCGTTTGGCAGCTGCACCGTCAGTCCCTGCTCGTCCTGAGACCACGCCAGCGACGCAGAGCTGCCCACCAGTGAAATATCCGAAATCGCTGCGCGCAAAATTTCAGAACGCGACGAAAGCGAACGGATGGTTACGGTGTCGTGCGCGCACGCGAGAACAATCGCATAGAGGAGGTTCTCTTTGGTCGTAAAGCGAATATCCTGACTGGTGAATGGTTCGCGCTGCGCGTCGGTAAATTCACCGCTCGGAATTTGTGTCGGACCTTCGCCGAAAATTTTCCATGGGCGCGTGCCGTAAATCGCTTCGCCGTTCACGTTCAGCCATTTGCCGATTTCTTTCAGAATTTCTTGTTCGGGTTCGGGAATCGTGCCGTCGGGACGCGGTCCGATATTCAACAAGAAATTTCCATTTTTGCTGACGATATCCACCAAATCATCAATGAGCGCGTCCACACTGCGATATTCGTGACCTTCGACATAGCCCCATGATTTTGTCGAGACGGACGTATCGGTTTGCCAAACCTGCGGACGAATGTTTGTTAATTGTCCGCGTTCGACATCCAGAACGGCGACGCCTTCGGGGAATGCCTCGTGTTTGTAATTTATCACGACGCCGTGCTGCCATTCCGCCGCGCGGTTGTAATAATACGCGGCGAATTTTTGCAGATACGGTGCGACGACGTATTGGTCAATCCACCAATCAAAATAAACAATTTGTGGCTGATACTTGTCCACGAGTTCGAGCGTGCGCGCGTACCAATCGTCCAAGTACTCGGCGCTCGGCGGCGGCTGCGAATTGCGGTCGCGATGGTCTGACGACGCGGGCATGGCAGAACCATAGAAATCGGAATAGCGAGGGTCGCGCACATCGGACTCGCATTCCATTCCGCCGTTCATAAACCACCAATGTTCCAGACGATGCGTGGATAATCCAAACACGAGACCTTGTGTGCGCACGGCGGCGGCGAGTTCGCCAATGACATCACGGTGCGGTCCCATTTGCACCGCGTTCCATTTCGAGAAACTGCTGTCGTACATTGCAAAGCCATCGTGATGCTCTGCAACGGGGATGACATAGCGCGCGCCGGCGTTGCGAAAAAGTTCCGCCCACGCGCTCGCATCAAACTGCGCGCCTGTTAATTGTGGAATGAAATCTTTGTATCCAAACTTGCTGTGCGGTCCGTATGTGGCGACGTGATGCTTGAACTCGTCCGTGCCTTGTACGTACATGTTGCGCGAGTACCATTCATTGCCGAACGCGGGAACGGCATACACGCCCCAATGAATAAAAATTCCAAACTTGCTATCGCGATACCATTCGGGAACAGTGTACTGTTTGAGCGATTCCCAACTCGCGCGAAATTTTTCTGTCATATTCAGTTCTCTTGAAAAATTTTGTAATGACGAATTCATTCGTCCGAGCCGGGGGAACGATTGAAAGCGTTATTACGTACGCCTTTGTCGTACCGTCGCCCACATCTTGACTCGAAGAGATGTTCTGCTCAAAACTCTAGGACGGTTTGGTTTCCGTCATAAAGAATAGTTCGCGCATCCGGCATTTCTTCTGCCAGTGGGTCGAACGCTTTTTCCTTCGCGAGGACGACGCGAAATGTTTTTGCTGTTTGCATTCCGGGATAACTTCCTTGCCGATTTTCCAAAATCAATTGGCGCGCGCGGTCATTCCAAACAATCCGAATCATCGCGAAATTTCCGCGCTCGTAGTTGTAATTATCGCCCTCATCTTCGTACAACGTGAACCGTCCATCTTGCCCTGGATAAATCCATAATTCCATCGGCGCGTCGGGCTGTTCGTCGGCGAACTGAATCTTGGGACCGATGGGAACAATCGAACCCGCGCGCACAAACAAGGGCATCGTCTCGAGCGGCGCATCCGCCAAAATCGTTTGTCCGCCCGTGTAACACTTGCCCGTCCAGACATCGTACCAATCGCTGCCTGATGGCAAATAGACCGCGCGCGTCTTGTTTGCCGTTGTGATTGGAATGGAATGTGCGGCATAGTACATCGGCGTCGTTACGGGACAGACGAGGAACGCGGGTCCAAACATGTATTCGTCTTGAATCTCGAACGTATTCGGGTCATGTCGAAAATCGAACGCGAGCGCGCGGAGCATCGTGTAATCGTGATGCGTCACGTGACCTGCGAG
>JAKOPZ010000297.1 GCA_029778615.1 Chloroflexota bacterium
ACGAGTGAAGCAATTATCGCGGCGGAGAATACAGTCCACAACACAAACATCGAATCGCATCACACAATTGTTCCTCATGGCGGCTTTACTGACCCCGAATATGGCAGTGTGGGTTTGACGGAAAAACAAGCGCGCGAAAAATTTGATTGTGTTACGGCGACGGTAACATATTCCGAAATTGACCGCGCGGTGATTGACGATGCGACGAATGGTTTTTGTAAATTGCTCGTGGCGCGCGACACAAATTTGATTCTCGGTGCGCACGTTGTCGGGGAACAAGCGTTAGAAGTGATTCAAGTGGTCGCGGCGGCGATGCAAGCGAACGCGCGCGTAGAGGATTTGGCGCAACTGGAAATCGCGTATCCGACCTATGCGGCGATTGTGGGACTCGCCGCGCGCAGAATTGTGCGCGAGATGGGATTGCACGCGACGGATGCGGCGTGGCGCGAGTTGGGAATGAGGCAGGGCGCGGAATGGGAACGCAGAGAGAAATGAGTTGCAAAGATGGTTAAACAGACCCGCGTCGGCTCGGAGTTGGTTCTATCAGGCGGTTGGCTGCGTTTGGCGCAAGCGTTTTGGATTGCGCTGGTGTTGATGGCGGTCATCGTCTTTGCCGGCGGCGCGCCACTCGAGTTTGAGCGGCTGCGGCACGCTACCGTAGATTTCGGTTTGAGCTCCGACGCGTACGCGTTGTATCTGGGCGCGGTGGATGCGCTGCTGTTGCTTGGCGCAATTGCAGTGGGCGCGTTAATCTTGACGCGCAAGGCGAATGACGTGGTCGCGTTGACGAGTTCATTAGAATTGGTTCTACTCGCCGTGCGCGCGACGACGGAACGATTCGCGTTTAGTAACGCGTATCCGCAGTGGGGCTGGATGGTCACAGTCATCCTGTACGTGGGCATTGCGATTTTGCCGTTGGTGTTTGCGTTTTTTCCCGACAATCAATTTTTTCCGCGCTGGACGCTTTGGTATGTCCTGTTCGGGTTCGTTTATGCGCTGTTTGTGGTTACATCGGCAATTGGGCTGAGCGCAGTGCGGTTCGTAGGCGACATTCTTTTTATCGGCGTCGGCATCGTTGCCCAAATTTTGCGCTATCGGCTGCACGCCACTCGACGCGCGCAGCAGCAAACCAAGTGGGTGGTGTTTGGAATCACGCTTGCTTTCTTTGCATATTTTTTGGCAATGCTGCCGCAGATTGTGTTCCCGGCATGGGGTACCGTCCCGATTCTGGCGGCGCGCTATACTTTGGTTCAATCCACGATTGCTTTATTGGGACTGTTGATGGTGCCCATCACGCTCGCGATTTCCATTCTGCGTTCGCAGCTGTGGGACATTGACATTCTGATTCGCCGCACGGTAACGTACTCGTTGGTCACTGCGTTGCTGCTTGGGGTTTATTTTTTCAGTATTGTGATCTTGCAGCGCGTGTTTGCGCTGGTCATGGGCGGGGCGCAAAACGAAATCATCACCGTCCTTTCCACACTGGCGATTGCGGCGTTGTTTGTGCCGTTACGCAATCGCATTCAAGCCGTGATTGACAAACACTTTAACCGAAGCAGATACAACGCCCAGCAAGTATTGCAAAAATTTGCGCTCACCGTGCGCGACGAAACGGATTTGGAAAAATTGTCCGCCGAATTGTTGAACGTGGTGAATGAAACGATGCAGCCCAAGAGTGTTTCGTTGTGGCTCAAGGAAGAAAAAGGCAAAGGTCCGCGATGAGATTTGCGCGCGCGTTTTGGTGGGTCATGCTGGTCGCGTCGCTGGTCATTCTGGTCGGCTCGCTGCCCGGCTATTGGATGCAGGTGAATCGGAGCGACCTCGCGTCTGATTTGCTCATCGTTCAACGCGTTGCCTTGTGGCTTGGCATGTTGCTGTCACTGGCCAGCGCAATCCTTTCGCTCGCGTTGGCGGCGTTGTTGTTTTTCAAAAAACAAACAGACCGCATGGCGCTCTTTCTTTCCTTTTATTTGCTCGGTTACGGAATCTTGATGGTCGGACCATTGGAACATTTTTTGCCCTTTTGGTTTCCCGCGTCGGGGAATCTGGCAGTGATATTGCAAGCGGTCCTCTTTGCGCTTCCCACCATCGTCTTGATTCTCATTTTTCCAAATGGAATTTTTGCGCCGCGCTGGACGCGTTGGCTTGTGGTTGCTGCCGGCGCGTTGATGCTGAGTACATTTTTCGTCATACGGGATCCCGATGAGATTGTCAGGGGAAGCACATTCACGGCAGCGAGCATCTATGTCGCCATTGGCGTTTTGCTCGTGATTTCCTTCGGGGTGCAATTCTATCGCTATTTCAAATTCTATTCGCCGCTGGAGCGTCAGCAAGCAAAATGGGTTGTGTATGGTTTTGTGGTCTCGTACGTCGTCCTCATGCTCGTAAGTATTCCGTATTACTATTTGCAAAATCTGCCGCCCGCAATGCCGTTCCCGTGGTGGGCTGCCTTGGGCGGCTTGGGGTGGTGGCTCGGCTTGATGATTCAACCTCTCGCGTTCACCCTTGCCATCTTGCGCGCGCGGTTGTGGGATATTGATATTATCGTTCGACGGACGGTGACTTATGCGGTCATTACACTGTTGCTCGCGCTGATTTATTTTGGCATTGTGATTTCCTTGCAGCAAATTTTTGCGCGGCTCGCCGTCGGACAACCGAACGAGTTGGTCACGGCGCTCTCGACGCTTGCCCTTGCCGCGTTGTTTGTGCCATTGCGAAACAAAATTCAAGGCGCGATTGACCAACGCTTCAATCGCAAAAAATATGACGCGCAAAAGGTGTTGGAAAAATTTTCCCAGACGGTACGCGATGAAACGGATTTGGAAAAATTGACAGGCGAATTGATCAACGTGGTGCATGAGACGATGCAGCCGCGTAGTGTGACGTTGTGGTTGAAAAAGGACAAGAGTAGCAAGGATTAGGTATCAGGGATTACGCACCTTCCCTACGCGTTGCTCCTTGTTACCGACTAGAGGCATCTCGTAACGCTTTTCGTAACGCTCGCGTAGCGTTGAGTTTGTATGGTGGAGGCGAAATGGAAACAACACCTAAACCCAATTTGTGGCAGCGGATTTTTGGAGGCGGCAAAACCGGTCTAGGAACGGAATCGCGTTCCGTTCCCGCATCGAGTACGGCGGATGCGCCGAAACCTTTGCCCGGCACACTGCTCACACTTGACCTGCCGCCGAATGACCCACTCGTCGCCTATTTTCAATCCACCCCGGGCGTCGTCGAACTGGACAAGTTGAATTTGGATTCGCCCGCGCTGCGCGATTTGAACAAGCAAGGCGTGAAATTGGTGATTCCATTGGTCAATCAAGGTGAACTGCTCGGACTGATGAATCTGGGCAATCGCTTGAGCGACCAAGATTATTCGAGCGATGACCGCGTGTTGTTGAATAATTTGGCGACGCAAACCGCGCCCGCCATTCGCGTCGCGCAATTGGTGCGTCAGCAGCAGCTCGAAACGCAAGCGCGTGAGCGTTTGGAACAAGAGCTCCGTATCGCGCGTTTGGTGCAGCAAACGCTTTTGCCGCAGGAACTGCCTGCGCTCGAAGGATGGCACATTGCCGCGCACTATCGCCCCGCGCGCAGTGTCGGCGGCGATTTTTATGATTTCATCCGTTATAACGACGGACGCCTCGCGCTGGTGATTGGCGATGTGACGGACAAAGGCGTGCCTGCCGCGCTCGTGATGGCTTCGACGCGTGCCACATTGCGCGGGGTCGCTTTTGATTACAGCTCCGCACAAGTGGGCGCGTCCGAACAGCACATGACCCCGGGCGATGTGTTGGCGCGCGCGAACGACCTGATTTGTCCCGACATTCCGCCCAAAATGTTCATCACCTGTTTCTATGCCATTCTTGACCCCGACACGGGACTGCTCCAATACGCCAATGCGGGACATGATGTGCCGTACGTAAAACGCGGCAATACCTTTATCGAACTGCGCGCGCGCGGAATGCCGCTCGGTCTTTTGCCGGGGATGCCGTACGAAGTACAAGAATTGCAGCTCGAACCCGGCGACAGCATTTTGTTTTATTCCGACGGCTTGGTTGAAGCGCACAATCCGCAGCGTGAAATGTTTGGCTTTCCGCGTTTGAGCGAATATGTTGCCAGTCATCCCGGCGGCGCGGCATTGATTGAAGCGGTGCTGGAAGATTTGGAAATTTTCACGGGACCAAATTGGGAACAAGAAGATGATGTGACGCTGGTGACGTTGCAGCGCGCCACAGGCGCGCCCAACAATGTTTCCAATGAAATGGGCGTCTGGAAAACGCTGGCGTCTTTTGAAACGCCCAGCGGCGAGGGCAACGAACGCGAGGTAATGACGCGCGTCGCGGAAGCGGCGCAAGGCGTACTCCCCGCCGCGCGGATGGAACAATTGAAAACTGCCGTAGCGGAGGCGACCATGAATGCGATGGAACATGGCAACAAAAACAATCCGGACATTCCGGTCCAAGTCCAAGTGAAAGCATCCCCACAACTTTTGTCCGTCCATATCACAGACCAAGGCGGCAGTGTGCCGATTCCCGATAACCCCGCGCCCGACCTCGATTTGAAACTGGAAGGGATGCAATCGCCGCGCGGCTGGGGCTTGTTTCTCATTAAACAATTTGTGGACGAAATGAATATCGTCACCGACGAAAAACATCACACACTGGAATTGATCTGGCATCTCGACGGAAAGGAATAATTTATGGCTGCTCCTCTTGAAGCAACTGTCCGACAACAACCGAACGCGGCGGTCATTGACCTGAAGGGCGATATTGACGGCGCGGCGGAAGACGCATTGCAAAAAGCATACGGCGACGCGCTCGCCAACAAACCGCGCGCGGTGCTGTTGAATTTTGCCAATGTCGGTTATATCAACAGCAAGGGCATCGCGCTCATCGTGATGCTGCTCGCACAAGCGCGCAAAAGCGGCACGCGTCTTTTGACCACCGGACTCTCGCCGCACTATGTCGAAATCTTTAACATTACGCGGCTTTCGGACTTTATGAAATTTTATCCCGACGAACAATCGGCATTGGCGAATAGCGGATAGCAAATGGCAGATAGCAGATAGTCAATCGCAGGCGACGATTTGTGTCGCCGCCATCAGCCATCTGCCATCCGCCATCAGCAAACTCATGGCAACTACACAACTCAACCTCACCGTTCGCAAGCCCTCGAACAGCGTCGCGGTCATTGATATTCACGGCGAAGTGACCGGCGCGGCAGAAACGCCCTTGATGAGCGCGTATGAAGAAGCGAGCCATAACGGCGTCCGAACCGTAATTCTCAATTTTTCCAATTTGGAATACATGAACAGTTCGGGCATTGGGCTCTTGGTCACACTGCTCATTCGCGTAAATCGGCAAAAGCAGCGCATGTTCAGTTACGGACTTTCCGACCACTATCAACAAATTTTCCAACTCACGCGTTTGAATGAAGCCATCAGCATTTATCCCGACGAAACGAGCGCGTTGAACGCAGCAGGGTAGAATAGTGACAAGGTGACGAGGTGACAGGGTGAATCTCCTGTTACCTTGTCACCCTGTCCACATTCGAGGTACGAACATGTCGAGTACACCTCCTCCTTCCGAAAAACAAAAATCGTCCGAACAAGCGTGGGCGAAACCATCTGACCGTTTGAACGTCGAAGCCAACATGCCGGCGGGTTCGATGAATCTGAACGTGCAGGGGCGGCAGCTCAACAATCCGTTGCAAGGGTTCGGGCAAATGTGGCAGAAAACGTACCGCATCAAATTGATTGCGCCGCGCGTGCCCGCCACCGGCAAAGCCGCAACGCCCCAAGACATTATCGCGGGGTGGAAAGCAAACTTTCCAAAATTTTGGCCCCGCGGTAATAATTTTTACGCGCCGCTTACCGAAATCCAACCGGGCGAAGTCGCGGTGTTGAACTTGAAAGGTCCCGGCGGAATGCCGCTTTCGACGGGCGTGCGTGTGATTTATGTGGACGACGAGCAATTTTCGTTCATGACGCCGCAAGGACATATGTTCGCGGGCATGATTACGTTTTCGTCCGAGCAAGAAGCGGGCGAAGTGTACGCGCAGGTCCAAGCATTGATTCGCGCGAGCGACCCCGCATACGAAGCGTTTTTCAAACTCGGCATCATTGGCAAAATGGAAGACGAGTTTTGGACGGCGACGCTCAACAATCTCGCGTCCTATTACGGCGCATCGGGTCAAGTGGAATTGAAAACGCAGTGCGTTGACCCGCGTTGGAATTGGGGCGCGGCAAAAAATATCTGGCACAACGCGGCAATGTGGAGTGGCATTTATACAGTGACGACGCCACTGCGCTGGATTGGAAAAAAAGTGAGTGGAAAAAAGTAGAGAACGCTCGCCGCAGCGTTCTCGCACCACGCCGCGCCATTCACGGCGCGGCGTTTTTTGTGAAACCAATGAGGACGGATACACAACTGCACGGCAAGTGGTTAACTCTCGCGCATGTCGCGTGGTATGTGTGCGCGGCGCTGGCGGCGATTGTTTTGCTGGCGGCGATTCCTGTTTATTACAACCGTCTCGCCCAACCCATCCTCGGCGACCCGTATGGCTTGGGACAATTCAGCGCGTCGTTTCAAGTTTTGGTTGACGTCGGCGACCTGCTCGGCAGCTATATCAGTTTTGCGCTGGCGGTCTTGCTCTTTTGGCGCAAACCGAATGACCGCATGGCGCTGTTTGTTTCCTTTTTTTGCCTGGTCACAGCAACCACCGGAATTTTTGTTCTCGAAAATGTTCTCATTGCGTATTTTGGCGCTCCACCCACGCAAAAGCTCTGGTCAGGTTTGCAAACTCCATTGTGGATTCTGCTCATTTGCACGTTTCCGAATGGACAGTTTGTGCCGCGATGGACGCGCTGGATTTTTCTCGTTTCCATTCCTCTCGCGTTTGTGAGCGCTGCAAGCGCCGATTCGAATCAGATTGTCAGCGCGGTCAGTGCTCCCATCTTTTTTCTCCTCGCGTACTTGCAAGTGTATCGCTATCGCCACGTTTCGAGTTTTGCCGAACGCCAACAGACCAAGTGGTGGCTCTATGGTTTGTTTGTGGCGTTGTTACTTTATCTTGTCGCTTTGCTCGTTTATAAAACGCCGAGCACCGACCCTTTGCTCAATGTGACGCCCATCTTTCTCGCCATCGCAATTTTGCGTTCGCGCTTGTGGGACATTGACATCATCATTCGCAAAACACTGACGTACACCATCGTCGTCTCGATTTGGTTGATTGTTTATTTCGGCGGCGTCATTGTGCTGCAGCGCGTCTTTGCGAATATCGCGGACGTGGGGAATAACGAAATCATCACCATCATTTCCACACTCGTCATCGCCGCGCTCTTTATTCCGTTACGCAATCGCGTCCAAAACGTGATTGACAAACGATTCTATCGGAAAAAATATGACGCACAGCAGGTGCTGCAAAAATTTGCCGTGACTGTGCGCGATGAAACGGATTTGGAGAAATTGACGGCGGAATTGGTGAACGTGGTGAACGAGACGATGCAGCCGAAGAGGGTGAGTGTGTGGTTGAAACGGACGGACCGCAGCAAAGGGAACTTTAGAGAGGAGGAGAATTTACCATGACTGCTTGGAACCTGCCGCGCTGGGGCGCACTCGGCGCATTCATCGCCGGTTTGGCTTGGGCTTGCTCCGGTGTCGTTCAACTCTCCTTGGTTTTTCCGAACGCGGGACCGGGCGAGTTGGGCTCACTTTCCGCAACGTTGATCGAGTCGCTGCACGCACTCGCCGAAGTGGCAATGATTGTGGCATTCATTGGGCTGCGCGCCTGCCATCGCCCCAGTTTTGGATTGCTCGGCAACATCGGCTTTTGGCTTGGCACTATCGGCAATGCGCTCATGGCGGCAATCACGCTAGGCGTACTCGTCGCGTTTGACGCTATTGGTGAAACCAACGCCTCTGCGCTCATCCTGCCCGGCTTTTTGACGATGCTGGTGTGGATTCCCGTGATGGGCATCGCCGCGTGGCGCGCACAACGATTGCCGCGTTGGTGCGCCCTCTTGCTCATCCTCCATCCGTTGTTCTTTGTTTTCCTTTTGGCGTCCTACGGCTTGGGCGGGATTGCGCTGGGACTGCTTTGGTTCGCGGTGGGATATGCGCTCTGGTCACAAAGCTGGGAAGCGTTCGGCAGCGCGAATTATGCTGCGATGCGAGCTGTGGGGGAAAGGGACGACTCATGACAACGGAGTCGCGCTCCAACTCACGTGTGGTTTCCTTGATTGCTGCTCTGCTGGCGGCAGGAATCGCGCTCTTGGCTTGCTTTAATCTTGCTTTCGGTCTTGCGAATGATGTCTTTGGGCAGGGTTTCGTCAACGCGATTTATGCTGCCGCGAACACGATGTCTGTAGTGCCTTTTGCGCTCGTGGGCGCGTTGATTGTTTGGTACCAGAACCGTAATACGATTGGCTGGTTGTTGCTGGTGATTGCCGGCAGTATCACGATAACGGGCTTGGCGACAAGTATTGGGATGTACGCGCTCGTCCTTCACCCCGGTTCCCTCCCCGGCGCAATCTGGTTTGCATGGCTCGTATCCTGGCTCCCGGTGGTGTGGCTGGTTGCGATTCCTTTGATTCCTCTGCTGTTTCCGACGGGAAGACCGCGCACGCGGCGCGGTTACTGGGTTGCTGACGCAATTCTTGCATATGGCGTGGTATTATTTCCTTTTGCCGCCCTGCAAGCGGAGTTAAAGCTCTATGATGGCGCAAAAGACATCCTTGTCGGTCGCAATCCATTGGGCGTCATTCCGCAGCAAGCAATAACAATCCTTTCCGTTCCAAGTTTGATTCTCTTGGTCATTTTCTTGGTCGCCTCCATCGTTTCACTGGGGCTCCGCTATTGGCACGGCGCGCACGTCGAGCGACAGCAAATCAAGTGGCTCTTGGCAGCTGTTGCTTTGGTGCTCGCAGTTCTTGTGCTGACAAACGTACTTGCCGTCCCGGACCCATTGAACGGCACTCTCCAGACTCTGACACTCTATGCAATTCCCATTGCCATCGGCATTGCGATCTTGCGTTATCGCTTGTGGGACATTGACATCATCATTCGCAAAACGTTGACCTACGCGCTCGTCGTCGCGCTGTTGTTGATTATTTATTTCGGCAGTGTGATATTGCTCCAACAGATATTTGCGAACCTCACGAATTTGCAAGGCAACGAAATGATCACCATCATCTCGACACTTGCGATTGCTGCATTGTTTGTGCCGCTGCGAAATAAGATTCAAGATTTGATTGACCGCCGGTTCTATCGCAAAAAATACGACGCGCAAAAAGTTTTGCAGGAATTTGCGGAGATGGTGCGCGACGAAACGGATTTGGAAAAGTTGACCGCGCGTTTAATTGAGGTGGTGGACGAAACGATGCAGCCCAAGGGCGTGAGCGTGTGGTTAAAGACGACGCCGAACGACAGACAGCAGACAACAGAGAAAACACTATGAGTGAAT
>JAKOPZ010000057.1 GCA_029778615.1 Chloroflexota bacterium
CAACAGCCGATACGACTATGCGATCACCAGCGGCATACGCGGCAAAAAGAACGCCATTCGCAGCGCCTTGATCCAATATGGTCTGCTTCAATGCAACTCGTATGAAAAGTTCATTCCGCAAGAGTATCTCTGTGGAAGCGTTAAACAGCGGAGCGCGTTGTTGCAGGGATTACTTGATACCGACGGCACAACGGACAAACGTCAAAATGGAATCGAGTTCTATTCAACGTCGGAACACCTCGCCAAAGACGTTCAGCAGTTGGTCTGGTCACTCGGCGGCACCGCTTCTATTGCGACACATAGAACGCAATATTCGTACAAGGGCGGAAAACGCGTCGGAAGAATTTCCTATCGCGTTCGCATAAAACTCCCTATCGAAATCCAACCGTTCGCGTTGTCGCGGAAAGCAAACCTCTATCGAATACCTATCCGCCGCGAACCGACGCGCTCGATCCAACGCGTCGAATGGGTTCGCCGCGCGCCGGTTCAGTGTATCAGCGTGGATGCGCCAGATGGATTGTACGTCACGGACGATTATGTAGTTACTCACAATACGACCATAGGCACCGCACTCGCCGCGCTGATGGGCAAGGATGCGAATCCCGTTTTCATCATGTGTCCCGCGCATCTCGTCGCCAAGTGGAAGCGCGAGATTTTGGAAATTCTGCCGGGCGCGTATGTCGAAATCGTAGAACGAATTGCGGATGTCGCGCGTTTCGCGCGAACGGTGAAGACGCTGCCGATCGAGCAGATGGCGTTTGCAATTTGTTCCAAAGAGATGGCGAAACTTGGTTCGGGGACTGAGCCCGCTTATATACAAAAACAACATCTCGAGTTCGTCAAAAAAGACGCGCAAGAGAGGGATGCGCCGTTGGTGTGGAAATGGATCGCAAGTCACGCGCCGCGATGGATCGAGGGCGCGGAAAGCGCGGATGGAGAGCCGGAGGCGATGTGGGATGCGGAGCGTGAGGATGAAGAGTACGATGACGCGGAGATTGAAACTATTCTTGCTCCTCATTTTCTTGAACAAGCGTACCTCTCGTCAGGATATCATTACGAACCCAGCCCCGAATCTTTGCTTCAATCGCTCCGCACGATCCCGGACGTCGACGATGGATACATTATTCTCCGCGAGCCAATCTATTGTGCGCACTGCGGTGCGGAAGCGCGCGATGCTGAAGACCGGCTCGTCGGTCCCGAATACTTTGAAAACAAGAAACGCTTTTGTCCGCAATGTCACAGCCCATTCTTTCAAATGGTGCATCTCAATCAACGCGGGAAACGTGAGGTGGATGTCGCACACTTGCGA
Organism: Chloroflexota bacterium; assembly: GCA_029778615.1. Taxonomy (GTDB): domain Bacteria; phylum Chloroflexota; class Anaerolineae; order UBA4142; family SHND01; genus SHND01. The sequence continues at coordinate 1,310 of JAKOPZ010000057.1, forward strand.
ACCATTCGCTATCCCATTGCTGAATTCATTCGCCGAAACCTGCGGGGATTTTTCGGACTGTTTCTAGCGGATGAAGTGCACGAAGCGAAAGGTCATTCGACCGATGTCGGTTATGCGCTGAGCGCGTTGGCGCAAGCTTGCCGCCATACGCTCGGAATGACAGGGACGTTGTATGGCGGATATTGTTCCACGCTTTTTTCGCTGCTCTATCGCCTCGATCCCAAAATTCCGGCGCAGTATCGTTGGAATGAGATGCAGCGCTTTGTGGCACGTTACGGCATTCTTGAAGAAATTACCTTCAAGGGTAACGGGAATGTCGACGACGAAGATGAATTTGGAATCTACACAGCGAAACGCCGCAGCCGTACGTATGTGCGCGAACGACCCGGTATTTCTCCCGAACTAATCGTGCGACTGCTCAATTACACCGCGTTCGTACAGCTCGCCGATCTGGGGTACGATCTCGTTCCACTCACCGAGTATCTGGTCGAGCTTGATCTCGCGCCCGATCACCGAGAGGAGTATGCCAAGTTGCAACTCCAATTGGAAAAAGCGCTCGAAGAACTGCGCGAGAGTGGGCAGAGTCCGAAACGCCTTCTGTCCGCGTATCTCCAATCTCTGTTGGGCTATGTCAATTCAGGGCATCGCGAGGAAATCGTGCGCGATCCACAGGGCGGCGTGATCGCGGTGGCGAAGGGATTGGGCGAAGACCGGCTTTACCCGAAAGAGCAAGAACTGTTGCGGATTAGCAAAGAGAATGTGATGCAAGGACGCGGCGTCATCATCTATCTGCGCCAGACCGGGACGCGCGACATTAGCGAACGCCTCCGCAAATTGATCGCGCGTGCTGGGTTGCCCGTTGCCGTTCTCAAGTCCAGCATCTCGTCAACGAAACGCGAAGCATGGATTGCCAAGCAGGTGGAGAATGGAATCAAAGTTCTCATCACGAACATGGAACTCGTGCGCACGGGCTTGGACTTGATTGACTTTCCGACGATGATCTACGCGGAGCCGAATTACAGCGCGTACACAATGCAACAAGCGCTGCGGCGTCCGCTTCGCTTGACCCAAGTCCACGACGTGCGCGCGTACTATCTCGTCTATCGCAATACCATGGAGAGCGCAGCCGTATCGCTGATTATGGAAAAAGTGGCGGCGGCGGTGAAAGTCAATGGTGACAGCTTGGAAGCGTCCCTCATGGCAAGTCAAGCCAGCGCCGACGATGTGCTGAGTCAACTGGCAAAAGTGCTGCAAGGCACGGCGCAAGTGCAAGACCTGCACGAACTCTTTCGCGAAAAAGAGCGCGAAGCCGCTGCGCGTCGAGCGCAAGAAACTGAACGGCAGCGCGCGATTCCACCTTTGGTTGATGAAGGCGCTTCTGCTCCTATGAGCGACTCCATCACGACAGGTTTGTTCTCACCCACATCTGACGATTCTCGTTTGGATTCACTACAAAACACACCAGCGATTACGACGGGCTATCAAGCCACACTCTTTTGACGCGCATTTCAGTGTTTTTATCCTCTTGGCTCCGCGAGGTCCCAAAGATTTTGCGCGTCATTCCGCACCCTTGTCGAAAGAATAGAGAAACACGAATGGTGAAATGCCATTCGTGTTTCTCACTTATACAGGGTCTTGGAGTGATGACGCAACGCTCTGCGGGTTTGGTTTTTTTTGTTCGACCACGCGCTTTAAACGTTCCAAATTCACCGCACATGCTTGCGTAATGCCATGCTCGCCTGCCGCGCCTATCATTTGCTCCGCCGCGCGCGTCTGCGGCATATAATGAAAGCGCTGCGTGAGCTGCGTGCCGTTTCCGCGCGGTTCAAAAACAAGTTCCCATTCCGCACGGTTGAAAAAACCATCGCCGAACGGAATGACCGCGTGCCATGCAATGCGTTTGTTCTGTTCGAGCGCGGTAATTTCCGCAATACTGTACGCCTTAGCGCCTGACAGCACGCCCCTGATAAAGCCGCGCATCATGTTCAATTTCACGAACGGCGGCACAGGCGGCGCGCCCTCGGACGTCTTGAAACGCGCACCCACACCCACTGCGTCGTCCGAAATTTTTTCGACGCGCGCAAGATTCGACGACCATTCGGGATGCCGCGTGAAATCTTGCAGATATTCGTACAACACATGCGGCGCGACGGCGATGTAAATTGAGGTCTCTCCAGAGTAGTCTTGGAATTCTTTCATGGTCGGCAATTGTGTCGCATAAGGAGCTATGCTCATCATGCAGGCACGGGCAGCGCGCCGATTTGTTGCATCAAGCCGAGCGCGTCAAATTCTCCGTACAATTCTGCCACCTTGCCGTCAACGCAATGCATCACGATATTTGCGGTGACAGTGACTTGCTTATCACTCGGCGGCACACCCAAAAAATTGCCCTTGTGAGTCCCGCGCAGCGTAAAGCGCACCGCAATGTTGTCTCCATCCGCGAATGTTTCTTCAACTGTATGATACATGTCGGGGAAACCCGCGTAAAACATCATGCCAAATTGCGAATGTCCTTCGCGGTCGAGCGGCGGATTGCTTCCGATGTGTGCGACATAATTCGGCGCGCACAGTTCTGGCGCGAGCGGGCCTTTGCGCAAATCTTGTTCCGCAAAAAATCGCCGCGCGAGCTGTTCATTTTGTGTCATAGACATGAGATTTTCTCCTTAAAAAAGTAGGACAAATTTTGAATTTGTCATACCGTGAATTTACGTCGCTTATACCTCATGTCCCGCGCAACAACATCGTGGCAAGTACGGAAAAGGAAAACCGTTGTTGTAGAGACGTTCCGGCGGAACGTCTCTACCAGCGGAACGTCTCTACAACAACCCGCGCGCGACTGCCCACGCCGCAATCTGCGCGCGCGATGTCAGTCCCAATTTTGTCAAAATATTCGTCACGTGCGATTCGACGGTGCGCTGACTCAACACCAATGCGTCGGCAATCGCGCGGTTCGATTCGCCGCGCGCGATGCGCGTGGCGATTTGGCGTTCGCGCGCGCTCAAGCCGCCAAAGCGTTTTCGCGCCGCGTCTTCTGCGGTCGGCGCGCGGCTGTGCGGCACGCGCGCGTTCGCCGCGAGCAAGAAATTTGCGCGCAGCGCGTCGTCGTCAAGCGCGGCGGCAAGCTGTTGAATCCACTCACGCGCTTCCGCGAACAATTCGCGCGCAGCATCGCTCCGCGCGGTCATTTGGAATAATTTGCCGCGCGCAATCAACGCGCGCCACAACAGCGCATTCAAGCCGCGCGCGCGTGCGGTTTCGATGGCGGCGTCCAAAAATTGCGCTGCTTCTTTTTTGCGCCGTGATGCCGTCAACGCTTCTCCGTACAACAATGCCACACGCGGCATCGCCGCAATGCCGTACGTTTCGAATTGTGCCGCCTCCGTCACCAAACGTGCGGCAATCTCGCGCGCCGCTTTCGAATCACCTTGCGCCAATGCGAACTCTGCGCGCGCCGTCCACACGCCGCGTTCGCCCGGCGCGCGCGCGGGCTGTTCGGGACTCAGATACGCGTTCAACAATCCTTCCGCGCGTTCCCAGTCGTTCTGCAAAATCAAAACATTCACCAACCGCCGCAAGGTCAACGGCACCCAATTCGGCGCGCTCACGTACGCATTCTCCAAGGCTTGCTCCAAACTCGTGCGCGCCTGTTCTAACGCGAACACGTCGAGATATAACACGCCCAACGTCCACTGCGCCAGCGTCATGTTTTGCCGATGCTCAATGTCTGCTGCCAATTCCAAACCGCGCTGTGCCTCTGCGAACGCGCGTCCGTATTCGCCCATGCCGCCCCATGCTATCGCGAGCGCAAGGCACGCCAACGCTTCGCCCGCGCGGTATTCAATTTCGCGCGCGAAACGCTGTGCCTCTTGCGCGACGCGCAATTTTTCTTGCAAACGTTTGGGCGGCGTCACCATCACGTCGCCCGTATAACTGGCGTTCGACATGGCGAGCGTGGTGAGAGTTGACACCAGACCGCGCAAATCGTTTAACGCGCGCCACAAATCAATCGCGCGCTCGAGATAGTTCACACTCGTCACAAAATCGCCGCCGATGAGCGACGCGATGCCCAGCAAGTCGAATGTTTCCGCGCGCCCGCGCGCATCATCCAGCGATTCGTACAGCTGCAATGCTTCGCGATGCAACGCGTGTGCGCGTTCCGCGTCGAGCGAAATGGCGTGCCAATTGCCCACGCGGTTCAACGTGCGCGCCAAGGTCGCGGGTTCGTTCAATTCGCGCGCCACATACAACGCTTGTTCCAAATACGTTTGCGTACTGCTCGCATCGCGCGCCGCCCACAAAAAGCCGAGCGCCAAGAGCGCTTGCCATTCATCTCGCCGCGCGTCGTTGGCGCGCGCCAAATCCAACGCTTGCAAATAATCCAACCGCGCGGATTCAAACTCGCCTAAAATTTCAAATGCGTGCGCTCGCGCGTGATACACCGCGCCCAAATCCAGTCCGTGCGCTTCCACCTTGTGCGCCGCGTCCAACGCGCGCGTGAAATGTTCAATGGCGGCGCGCGGCGCATACTGCTCCGCTGCGCGTTCGCCCGCGCGCAAAGCATACCCATACGCCTTGTCCCACTCACCCGCCGCGAAAAAATGAAACGCGAGTTCGCCGCTTCGCGCGGTGTCGGCGGACGCGTCCGAGTTTTCTATTGCGAATGCGACGGCGCGATGGAGTGGTTGGCGTTCGCGCAGCAGCATCGCGTTGTACACCGCTTGGCGCGTCAACGCGTGACGAAATGAAAATTCGTCCGCCGATTCTTCGACGATGAGCTGCGCGGCAAGCGCGGCGTCGAGCGCGGCTTTCAATTCGTCTTCGCTCAAACCCGTCATTTTTTTCAAAAGGGCGACATCAAAACGCTTGCCCATCACCGCCGCAAGTTTGACGAGCGTTTGCGAATGGGCGGGCAGTTGTTTGAGCCGCCTTTCCACGGTGTGTTGAAGCGTGCGCGGAATCTGCGCGCGCGTCAAGGTTTGCGTGGTCACCTCATCCGCTGTCAGCACATTCAAAATTTCTTCAACGAAAAACGGATTGCCTTCGCTCCATTCATAGAGTGTTTTCAGGAATTCTGTGCGCAGTGGGCGCGTGGGTTTCAAAATCGCATGCACCATTTCCGCGACTTGGAATTCGGTCAAAGGTTCCAGACGGATTTCGCGCGCGCGTCGTTCGCGCTCGAGCGTTGCGAGAAACCCATTCAGGGATGGAGAAATTTCGTCGGAGCGATACGTGAGCAGCAGCAGCAGCGCTTGACGTTCGATGCGCCGCGCGAGATACAACAAAAATTCCAAACTCGCGTCGTCGCACCAATGCAAATCCTCGATCAGCATCAGCGCGGGCAATTGCGCGGTGACGCGTTGATGCAGCGCGAGCAAGCGGCGGTGTTTGTCTTGGGTGGAATCAGAGGGGAGGGTGGAGGGTGGAGGGAGCGACAAGTCGTCATACGTCAGGTGTGAAACGTCTTGAAAATTTGCGTTGTTCCATAAATCAATCAGTGGCGCGTACGGCAATGCGCGCTCTTGTTCAAAACAGCGTCCGCGCAAAAAAACGTAACCTTGTTGCGCGGCAAGCGTTTGCGTCTCGCGCGCCAAACGCGATTTGCCGATGCCCGCTTCGCCCGTAATGAGAACCGTCGCGCCATTCCCCGATGCTACGCGTTCGAGCACGCTTGCCAGAAAATTTAATTGCGCCGCGCGTCCCACGAGTGCGGGCGACGACGCAATCGGCGAAAGAAGAGAGGGAGACATGCATACAAATTGTAGGCAAACGCCCATCGAAATGCAACATCACTCCTGCCGAGGGTGCGCGTCCCGATTTTGGGTTTCCATTCGACGTTGGTTGACGTTTTGTGGAATACCCGGAACGGCACATTGCTGTGCGTTCAATCGCCGAACCGCCAACCCCAAATTATTGACGCAAACCCGCTTCTAATTGCCAACCCAACATTTGTATGCCTCAAGTTGGCTCTACGCTCAAGGTCAATTGCAAACGAGAGTCCGGCATTTCATTAGGCTGGACTCTTTTTTACAAAGGAAAGGGAGAAGGTGAGCATGATTTACGCATGTGAGACGACATATAGCGAATGCTCGGCACGGATTGTTGCTGCGGTGGCAACAAACACTACGGGAGAGAATGAAGCATGCGGATCGTTTTAGGATCGAACGCGGAGCGTCTGGCGAATCAATTGCTGAAAATGCAAGAGGGATGCATACGGTGCCCAGCCCTTTGTCTCGGTTGGCATCGCTGGGACGATATGGGTTCGGGGCGCAAGGTCGTCCCGATTCGATTTGCGATTCGACAGCGCGCACTGATGAACAACCTCTTTTGGGGCAAAGGACTGTACTATGGTCAGATCGAGCATCAAGGATGGTATCGCCATCGCGGAATGTGGCGGCGTGATCCTGATCGGTTCAATCCGTTCGCGAAACCGCTGGATAATCCATTCTTACTCATACCAAGGATTCCCGCCAAAGCATTAGGGACCCAGAACCAAGTTGAGCTAGCGACAATTTCTGCTGCACTCGGAGGGGGGTTAGGTATCGGCGTGGAGTCTTGCGACTCTGGATGAATGAAACTGATAGAGATATGTTTCTTATGAACACTCCCATCAGGACCGGTGAAGGTCTCTGAACTGAGATAGTCGCATTGGGGAATTGGTTGACCGCTTGTTGGCGGGTCTGCACCAGCAATGGCTTTCACTTCGCCGATAGGCGCACCGAGAACCATCTCAATTTCCGATTTGGAGAACAATGAACAAACATCTATCTTACCGTCAACCATTTTCAGCATCGGGAGAGGAGTACGAGTGCGTGTCGGCGCGGCTTGCTTCGTTGCCGTCAGTGGAACAGTTGGCGTATAGGTATCTGTCGGTGTATTAGTCAGCGTCGGTACGGGGGATGCGGTCAACGTTGTGGTAGGACTTGGCGTGTTAGTTTGGGTCGCAGTTGGTACGCGGGTCGGCGTTTCAGAAGGTTGCACAAGGTGAGTCGCACTAGGAACGATAGCCACTCGTGTTAGACTAGGTACGGGTGTTGGCGTAACCGTCTGAGCCGAGCTCGCACAACCTGCCAGCTGGACGGCGGACCAAAATAGCAAGATGAAAGCTGGCAACAGTTTCATGCAAGTCCTCCCAAAACAGCCAATATTATTCTAGCATAGGTTATCGGATTTTGGCACCCCGCTGATATTGACTCTGGTCAGGAAAGCGTGAAAGGATGCCACACATTCCCGGAAGTGCGTGACATCTTTTCACGCGCACACTTTCTGGAGGTAAGCGAAGTTGGATAAAGCGTCAAAACAAGTCCACCCAATGCTCTTTCTATCGCGTCAGCAAAAGGCAGAAACGCTTGCGGTGATCCAACGCGCAATCGAACATGTCAATTTGGCGCGCGAAACATTGAAACAAGTCGCTGCTCAGTGTTCCGAATTAAAGAGTTTGGAAATCTGTATCACCCACCTGGGCGTACTTGGCGGATGGACGAAGCAGTTTGATATACCGACTCTCTACGATGTGTACGAGGAGGCACTACACACCCCGACGCAAACCGATATCCAGAGCGAGCTGTGGGACGAGCTTGGCTAACCACCATTGATGCGTTGAGGTTGGTTGCACCAAAAATTTCAACCACGCGTGCGGTTTGACTCAAGCCAACCGCACGTGTGGTTTTTTATGGAGGTATCGGATGCTGCAAAAACGCGCGGCGACGCGCGAGGTATACGAGGAATTATGACACGCCATAAATCGGTGCGCGCGCCGCAACAAGCATCTTTTCTCGAAGCGATGCTGCTTGAAATGGAGAAAGGCACAACGCCTGTCGAACTGCCCACTGCGCTGCCAAAAGAAGACAGCACTCCATCTGCGCCGGAATCCCCCGCGCCGAAAGATGCGACACGCGATCTGTTTGGATTTATTGTCGGACTTGAACCGCACGCCACCAAGGATTTTTGGACACAACCATTGCCGGTTGGTAAGAGAGTGTTTCATAATTCATTCGTCGCGAGTTTGAGCATGCGCCGAATACTTGCGAGATAGGTCATCGTCTCACTGGAGACCACGGTGTGCTCATAATCGCGCGCCAACCGGCGATAACGTCCGAGCCAGCCAAAGGTGCGCTCGACAATCCAACGATGCGGCAACACCTGAAAGCCCTTGGCGTCTTTGGGACGG
>JAKOPZ010000298.1 GCA_029778615.1 Chloroflexota bacterium
CGCAGGCGTGCGCGAGTATTGGGTGTTTGACCCGCAATCGGGATATACAGAATGGTATTCATTGTACGATGGAACGTACAAGCAAATCCTTTTGCAAGATGGCGCATATCATTCAACCGTACTCGAAGGATTTTATGTGCGCCAAGAATGGCTGCTGCAAGAACGGCTCCCCGAGCCGTTAACAATTTTGAAGGAATGGAAGATCATTTAGGTAAAACGGACGACAGGTAAAAAATCCACCTGTCGTTTTTTGTTTCCTCAATCTTCTCTTGGGGAATGTGACAAATGACATTGACATTCGCCCGCGTTTTGGTGTAAGAGTAAGGCAGTGAAAATTACGCCCCCAAATTCGTACCTCCAACGTTTGGATTTCGGACGGTTCAATTACATTCTCGTTCCTCTCGGCGCGGGCGCGGCGGCATTGTTTGTTGGCGCGTTGATTATTTTTGCGCTCGGCGCGAATCCGCTCGAAGCGTACATCGGCATGGTGCAAGGCGCATTCGGCAGTCCGAACGCAATCGCGGACTCGCTCGTCAAAGCGGGACCGCTTTTGTTTGTCGGCGTCGGCATTTGCATTGCGTATCGCGGCGGCGTCATCAACATCGGCGGCGAAGGCCAAATTGTCATTGGCGCGCTCGCGACCACGCTCACCGTTCTCTCGCTCTCGTCTCTTCCATCGTTTCTTTTGATTCCGCTGGGTCTGCTGGCGGGATTTATTGGCGGCGGATTTTGGGGCGGCATCGCGGGATTTCTCAAAGCGCGTTTTCACGTGAACGAAGTGTTGAGTACCGTGATGCTCAATGCCATCGCGGTCCAAATCATGACGTTCTTTCTCAACGGCGTCTTGATGGACCCCACAACGCTCGACAATGCGATTCGCATTCCGCAGACGCAGCGTTTTCCACTTTGGGCAGATTTGCCGCGTCTTGTGCCGACGCGTTTGCATTTGGGAATTTTGCTCGGCGTCATTGTCGCGGTGCTGGTGTACTTTTTGTTATGGCGCACGACCATTGGTTATCGGATTCGCGCCGTAGGGTTCAATGTGGTCGCATCAAAATACGCGGGCATCGCGGTGAATCGGTATCAAATTCTCGCGATTACGTTGAGCGGCGCGCTTTCGGGAATGGGCGGCGCAGTGGAAGTGTTGGGTGTGAATCATCGTTTGTTCACCGACGGCTCGGCAACGGGCTTTACGGGCAGCGCGGGTTTTAATGGAATTGTTGCTGCGCTCTTTGGCGGACTTCATCCGCTCGGCGTGATTCCCGCGTCATTTTTATTTGGCGCGTTACTTACCGGCGCGAACAGTTTGCAGCGAACCGTCCAAGTACCTGGCGCGTTCGTGACAACACTTGACGGCTTGGTTGTGATTTTTGTCGTCGCTTCGCAAATTTGGGCGCGCCGCCGCGCGACGCAGCGCGTCATGCTCGAACGCGCGCAACAACAAAATGTGGCAGTTGCGGAAAGTGGAGTCGAGATGTGAAACGTCGAACGTGAAACGTCACACCTCAATTGCGATTCATCCAATACTCGTTCCGGAAAACCGCTTACCGCTTACCGCCAACCGCTTACCGACTCATGCTCGAACAACTCCTCGCTCCCACCGTCATCATCGGAATTCTCGCGTCGGGCATTCAACTCGCGACGCCGTACCTTTACGCGTCCATTGGCGAAATGTTTAGTCAAATCAGCGGCGTGTTGAATTTGGGTGTGGAAGGTGTGATGTTGATTGCGGCGTTCGCCGCGTACTATATCGCGTTGACGACGAACAATGTCGCGCTCGCGCTCGTCGTCGCCGCGTTGGTTGGCACGTTGATGGGCGTGATAACCGCCGTGATTAGTGTGACGTTGAAAGCAGAACAAGGCATTAGCGGCATCGGCATTTATTTATTTGGATTGGGGTTGAGCGATTTGTTATTTTTGGTTTTCGTCGGAACGCCAAAGGCGATTAACGGCGTGCCGCGTTTGGATATTCCCGCGTTGAGCAACTTGCCCGTCGTCGGACAAATTTTGTTCAGTCAAAATATCTTGGTGTATGGCGCGTTTGCGTGTGTGCCGCTCGCGTGGTTTATTCTCAACAAAACAACGCTCGGTCTAAAAATTCGCGCGGTGGGACAAACGCCCGAAGCGGCGGACTCGCTCGGCATCAGTGTCGCGCGCGTGCGTTACATCACCGTCACAATCGCGGGAATGATGGCGGGCATCGCGGGCGCGTCGCTTTCCATCGCGCTGCTCAACATTTTTCAACAGAATTTGACGAGCGGCTTGGGATTCATTGCGGTGGCGTTGGTGTACTTTGGGGGATGGCGTCCGTTTCGTGTGATGCTCGGCGCGCTGTTATTCAGTATGGTGAGCGCGCTGCAATTGTGGATTCAAACGCTTGGCATCGCGGTGCCATCGGACATTGCTGGAATGTTGCCGTATCTCTTGACTATCATTGCGTTGATTTTCGCGGCGCGGCAAATCGTAACTCAACCGACCGCGCTGACGAAACCGTTTGAAAGAGGAGAGTAGCAAGTAGCAGGTAGCAAGTAGTAAGGAAATCTGTTCCGTGCTACCTGATACTTGCTACCTGCTACCATTCTCAAAGAGGAGAAGAAAAAAATGAAGACTCGTTATTTTATTCTAACCATCGCGCTCGTCGCGATTCTCGCGCTCGTCGCGTGCGCGCAGACGCCTGCGGTGCAACCGACGGTGCAAGCAAAACAATTTCGCGTCGCGGTGGTGATGCCCAGCGCGGCGAATGACCTCGCGTTCAGCCAAAGCATGGTGGACGCGTTGAAAAAAATGCAGACGGAAATGGGCAAAGACAAATTTGATTTTGTCTATTCCGAAAACATGTTTAACGTAACCGACGCGGCAACCGCGCTCCGCGATTACGCGACGAAAGGATATGACCTCGTTATCGCGCACGGTTCGCAGTACGGCGCGCCATTGCAAGACATCGCGCCCGATTTTCAAAACACCGCGTTCGCCTGGGGCACGGCAGTAGATACGTTCAAAGACAAAGGCATCAACAACGTGTTCGCCTACACTGTCGCGTCCGACCAGGGCGGCTATGTCGAAGGCGTCATTGCGGCGAAATTGTCCAAATCGAAAATTCTCGGCGCGCTCGGTCCGATTCCTGCGGGCGACGGACAACTGACCATCAAAGGTTTTGAGGCAGGCGC
>JAKOPZ010000299.1 GCA_029778615.1 Chloroflexota bacterium
ATGTACCTCTTGAATGCGGAATATATTTCGCGCATGTGGCAATCGGTGTGCGGTCTGATGATGTTGTTCACCGGCGGCATCATGATTATGATTGGTTATTTCGTCATCCGACGCATTACGGACATCAAGGTTTAGCACTATGCCATTTCTTGTCCCACTCCTTTTCGCGGGTCTCTTTGCGCTCGCCATTCTGGTGATTTTTGTCGGGCTCGCGCGCTTGCGGAGCACTCCCAGTCCCGTTGAAGAACGCCTTCAATTGTACGGCACGCGCCCGCGCACGCTGGAAGAAATCGAACTCTCACAGCCCTTTGGCGAGCGCGCCCTCGTGCCATTGATTCGCGGGCTGGCGCGTTTGCTCAATCGCTCGACACCGCAAAAGAGCGTTGACGAGATGCGGCTAAAACTAGAGTTGGCGGGTCTGCCCAACAACTGGAGCGTCTCGGACTTTTTGGGCGTACGCGGACTGGTTGGCATTTTTACTTCAGCGTTTCTCACCTTTATTGCCATCATCATTCGCATGGACCCGGCGCTGGTGCTGCTCTTGCTCGGCATCGGCGGCTTTGTCGGATTTTATTTGCCGCTCTTTTGGTTGAATCGCACCATCGCACAACGCAAGGACCGCATTCAACGTCAATTGCCGGACGCAATGGATTTATTGACAATCAGTGTCGAATCGGGCTTGGGCTTTGATGCGGCAATGGGCAAGGTCGCGGAAAAATGGGACAATGACCTCAGTCGCGCGTTTGCGCGCGCGCTTTCAGAAATTCGCGTTGGCAAACTTAGACGTGAAGCATTGCGCGACATGGCGCAGCGCATTCAAGTTCCCGACTTTACGAACTTTATTGCCGCCATCATTCAAGCGGACCAACTCGGTGTGAGCATCGCCAAAGTCTTGCGTATTCAAGCCGAACAGATGCGAATCAAACGCCGTCAGCGCGCTGAAGAATTGGCGAATCAAGCGCCCATCAAAATGTTGATTCCGCTGACCTTTCTTATCTTTCCGTCCATTTTCATCGTCTTGTTGGGTCCGGCAGTTTTGATTTTTATGAACGGCGGTTTCATCGGTCGCTGAAAGTTTGTTTTGGCAAAAGCCGCAAGTGCGCGCGGGACGAAACACTTCGCCGCGCGTTTCTGTTTTAGAATGCCCAAGCCGCTGCGTGTCACCAATATTTCACAAAACACCATTCTCGTTTCAAGCGGTCTGGTCGCCGATACTTATTGGACACGCTTCAAGGGCTTGATGGGCAAACGCACTTTGCCCGACGGATTTGGACTGCTCTTGGAAAATGAAAGCGCAATTCATACGTTCGGGATGCGTATTCCAATTGACGTCGTTTATCTTGACGCGCGCGGGCGTGTCCTGCGGCTGACGCATGCCATGCCGCCCGCGCGCTTGGGTCCTCTTGTGCGCGGGGTACGCAATGTGCTAGAATTACCCATAGGAACGTTAGCAAAAACACAAACACAAACGGGAGATATTCTCGTTTTGGAAATTGGATAATGCCCCAACCAAGTCGTCTCAATGCTGAGGTGCAGGGGTGGGGTCGAAAACTGCTCGACCTATTCTTTCCCGCGCGCTGTGTCAACTGCCGTCAAACCAACGGCGCGCTTTGCCCTCTGTGTTACGCGGCGATTGAACGCATCCTCACGCCCACGTGCCCCCGCTGTGGGCATCCCTTGCGCGACGCTCGCGCGAGCTGCGTGGAATGTCGCACCCATCCCCTTTCCATTTCCCGCATTCAATCCGTCGCGTGGCATGACGGCGTTTTACGCCAAGCCATTCACGCGCTCAAATACAATCGCCGCCGTGATGTCGCGGAGCCACTGGCAGAGCTCGTGGCAGAAGGCATTTCCAATTCCGCCGCCCCTTTTGATTTCATAACGAGTGTTCCATTGCATCCACTGCGCGAACAAGAACGCGGTTACAATCAAGCAGAACTTTTGGCAGAACGCGCGGCGCGTTTGCGCGGGCTGAATTATCAACGCGCGTTAAAACGCACGCGCGCCACAGCAGACCAAATTGGTTTGAACGGCGTTGCGCGGCGCGCCAATGTTGCCAACGCATTTGAGGCAGAGCCCGCGCGCGTGGCAGACCGCGTTGTGCTAGTAATTGATGATGTCTCGACAACCGGTGCAACGCTCGATGCGTGCGCTGTGGCATTGTTTCAAGCGGGCGCGCGCGCAGTCTACGGCTTGACGCTTGCCCGCCCGCGTGTACACTAATAACCAAACTATTGGTAACCCTATTTGGCGCGAAACCCCAATCTGAATCTGTGACCGATTTCGGAAAAATCGGTCGAGGAGGTTATGATGGAGCTGGTGATTACGGGCAAGAACATGAATGTTTCGCAACGCACGGAAGATTTTGTCAAACGCAAAATGGAACGGCTGGACCGACACTTGAGCGAACCGGTGTTGGCACGAGTGGAACTTTCACAGGAAAACACCAAAGATGTGAATCAACGCCAAATCGCGCAAGTGACCCTTTCAAAAAATGGTACCATCATTCGCGCGGAGGAACGCGCCGCCGACCTTAAAGTAGCGGTCGAAGCGGTAGTGAATAAACTGGACAAACAAATTCGACGCTACAAAGACAAACAAGTCCGCAAACGTCGCGTCAATGGCGGCATCTCGGAAGCCGTTGCCGTGGCAGAAGCAGAAGGAGAAATTGAACCGGAAGCGCGTCTCGTACGCACCAAACGTTTTCTGGTATCCCCCATGCCGGCAGACGAAGCGATTGAACAAATGGAGCTGTTGGGGCATTCCTTTTTCTTGTTCCTGAATGCCGACAGTGGGGACCTCAACGTGGTGTATCGCCGCGACGATGGCAACTATGGACTGCTTGAACCGCAATTGAATTGATTACATCACGGTGGGCAAATGTGCAGATTCAAATTTGCCCACCTTTTTTTACAATGAACCAAGCGCGAGTCGGGGCAGGTGCGGCTTGCCTTTGTTCCACCTTAAGAAACACCAACAAAATGAATTTACCGGATGCGCGGTATGCAAGTCATCCATTGAATTTGTCAGCCCAGCGTTTTTGCACAGCCATTTTGTTAGTGTTTCTAAACATTGGGTTCGCCCAAGAATTTTGAGAGGAAATCAAACAAATGAAATTTCAATTTCACCGCAATGCACGCGCGGCGGGATTTACTTTACTCGTGACCACTATTCTTATCGGCAGTCTTGTCATCGTCAACGGGTTGGTCTCGGCATCCGCTCCCACTGCGGCACCCCTCGCCATCTCGGTACAACAAAAAGCAGAATGTCTGAACAATGGACGCGCCAAGACTTCGGTGCACGCGCAAACGGGCAAACTCCGCTTTGTCGCGAATCCGGACGCGGCGCCCTTACCCCAGCCGTCCGCCCTCGATGCGAACGCTTCACCCGAAGCCGCTGCGCGCGGTTATCTGAATGTGTGTGGTTCATTGTTTGGCGTCAGCGACCAAGCGAACGAGCTCGGCGTGATGCGCCAAGAATCCCAGGCAGACGGCAGCACGATGGTGCGTTTTCAGCAGACCTATCGCGGCATCCCCGTGATGGCTGGCGAATTGATTGTCAATGTCAAGAATGGACGCGAATTGGAATCCGTCAGTGGTGAAATTTTGCCGAACATTGACGTTGCCGCGACGCAGCGCATTTCGATTGAGCAGGCGCAAGCCAACGCGCGCACCGCTATCGCGCGCAAGTACAAGGTGGATGCCGGCGCGGTGAACACGGGCGCGCCGGCACTGTGGATTTACAATCCGATGCTGCTCCGCCCCGGAACCGGACTTACGCGTCTCGTGTGGCGCATGAATGTGACACTCCAAAACACAGACGATGTACACGAACTCGTTCTCGTAGATGCGTTGAACGGCGCCGTAGCTTTGGCGTTCAATCAAGTGGACACCGCCAAGAATCGGCTCACCTACACCGCTAATAATGGCACCACTCGCCCCGGCACACTTGTCTGCAACGAGTCCGACCCGAACTGCACCGCCGGCGATGCCGATGCCAAGAATGCGCACATCTACGCAGGCGACACGTATGATTTTTACATGAGCAATCATGGGCGCGACAGCATTGACAATGCGGGCATGACGCTCATTTCCACTGTCCATTACGGGGTCAATTATCAAAACGCGTTTTGGGACGGCGCGCAGATGACATACGGCGACGGCTTTTCGCAAGCCGATGATGTCGTCGGACATGAATTAACACACGGCGTCACCGAACACACCTCGGGGCTCTACTATTACTATCAGTCGGGCGCAATCAATGAATCGTTCTCGGACGTATGGGGCGAATTCATTGACCTCACCGATGGCTCTGGTACCGACACGGCTGCCGTGCGCTGGTTAATGGGCGAAGATATTCCGGGCATCGGCGCGATTCGCAGTATGAAAGACCCGACCATCTATGGTGACCCGGACAAGATGACGAGCGGGAATTATTATCCGGGTCCTTGCGGCAATCTCAATTCAAATTGCGACAACGGCGGCGTGCACATCAACAGCGGCATCAATAACAAAGCCGCGTACTTGATGGTGGACGGCGCTACGTTCAACGGAAAAACAATCACCGGCATCGGCATTCCCAAAGTCGCAAAAATTTATTACCGCACGCAAACGATGCACCTCACGTCAGGTTCAGACTATCAAGACTTGTACGATGGACTGAATGCGGCGTGTGCAGAACTCGTCGGCACAGCAGGCATCACTTCCGGCGACTGCGACCAAGTAAAAAATGCGGCGCTCGCCGTCGAAATGAATCAGCAACCGTACAGTGGTTACAACTCGGAAGCAGCAATTTGCTCCGGCGCACAAACGCCGGTCAACGCGTTCTTTGACGACTTTGAAAGTGGTTCCGGCAATTGGGTAACCGGTGCGCTCGTCGGCTCAAACTTGTGGCAGTACGGTTCGGTTGACAACAAGTTCGCACATTCCGGCAGCAAATTTATGTTTGCCGATACCAGCAGCTCCGGTACCGACGACACCTACGTTGCCATGAAAAACAATGTGACCATTCCGACGAATGGCTACTTGTGGTTCGCACACGCGTACGGGTTTGAAGACCCAAACTATGACGGCGGCGTGGTCGAGTATTCCATCAACGGCGGCGCGTGGACGGATGCCGGTTCGTTGTTTGAAGTGAACGGGTACGACGGCGCGATTGCAAGCGGAGATGGCAATCCCATCGCGGGGCGCAACGCATTCCTTTCGGACAGTCACGGTTACATTTCGAGCCGCTTGAATTTGGCATCGCTTGCGGGACAGAATGTCAAATTCCGCTGGCGCGTCGCGTTGGACGCGATTGTGAACGACCGTGGCTGGTGGTTGGACGATGTGCGCATCTATTCCTGTAGCAGCAGCGGTGTAACCCCCACTGCGACCACTTCGGCAACACCCACCGCGACGACAACCACAAGCAGTCAGGTCATTGTTCAACAAGTGTTCACAACGGACAAAAAGAACAATGCGAAAACGCAGTTCAAGCGCGGCGACAAGATTCGCTATTATGCCCAAATCAACAATACTGGTCCCAGTTGTAATGTGACAGGCAAATGGCTTGCCAAACAAAAGACGACAAAGATTGCGGACTGGAGCGGACCCTTCACGGTGGCGAACGGGGTCTCGTACTGGTACTTGCAGCGCAAGATTCCGCAGACCGCGCCGTTTGGCAAATACAAACTGACCATCAGCGTCAATTGCGACGGCACCATATCCAAAGCCAAGAAAGCATTTCAGGTTGTGAGCGGAGCGAGCGCGTCGGAAGATGACCGCAACATCAACGGTCCCGTGCGCCAGCAGAAACAATAAGCGCGCCGCGCCATCAAACGTTTGAAAAAGGAATCTGCCCAACACCGCGCGTGTTGGGCAGATTTTTTGTGTACGACCATTGCGAGGGACGCGCAGCAATGGTATAATTTTTCTCGCTATGGCAACGCGTAAATCTTCCACTTCCAAAACAAAAGCGGAAAAGGGTCTTTCGCCGGAATACCGCGATTATTTGAAACGGCACGCCGAATTGGGCGAAGACCGCCCCAAGCTTTCACCGGAGGAATTTGAACAGTCCGAAGACGAGCTCTTGGACTTGCTCGCGCTCCAAGATGAAGACATGACGGACGACCAAATTGTCCGCATTCAGGAATTGGAATTTTTATTGATTGATGCGGAATGAGCGCGCCGTGAGTACCACCATTCTCTTTGTCTGTACCGGAAACATTTGCCGCTCGCCAATGGCAGCGGCTCTTTTTCAGGCGCGCGCACAGCGTGAGGGCACCGACGTGCGCGCAGAATCGGCAGGCACATGGGGTGTGGATGGACAACCTGCGTCATTGTTCGCGCAACAGGTTATGCAAACACGCGGCATCTCTCTCGACAAACATGTCGCGCGCACGGTCACACGTGAAATGCTCCAAGCCGCTGATTTGGTGATTGCGATGACGCGCAGTCAACGCGACGCGCTGGTTGCGGAATTTCCTTTTGTCCGCTCCAAGCTTCGGCTGCTCAGTCAAGTAACCGGTCTCGAGTACGACATTGCCGACCCCTACGGCAAACCGCGCGAGGCGTATGAACTGTGCGCGGATGATTTGGCACAATTGATTGAACGCGGGTACTCGCAAATTCTTGCGTGGCTCGCGCCAACTCCGACCCCGACCGCGAACGTCTAAGCCCAGAACCATTTGACCCGTGGGCTCATGAGCGCCATTCAAACTTTTCTTGAACACGCGGACCGTATTCTCTCCGGCGTCATGGCACGCCTGCCTCCCCCGCTGAATAACCCGCGCGTGCGCTTTCGCTTGCAAGCCGGCGCGGCGCTGGGTCTGATTGCCGCGTTTCTTGTTGTCCTCATTCTGCTGACCCAATTGCTCGCGCCGCTTAATCGAATCGCCACAGATTTTTTGTATCACGCGGTCGCACCATCGCCACGCATCGCCATCATCGCAATTGACAAAAAATCGCTTGACGCCATTGGCACGTTCCCCTGGTCGCGTGCGATTCATGCCGAACTGTTGAAACACCTGGCACAGGCCCCGCCGCGCGTGATTGCATTCGATATTGTCTTTGCGCCACCGATGCCCGATGATGACGCGTTCGCTGCCGCGTTGAAACAAAGTAGCAATGTGAGCATTGCGCTTTCTGCCGCAGACGACGCGGGTGTCGCCATTCTGCCCGATACACTTCCGGTTTATTCACAAATTAGCTTGCCGTCTGACGCACTTGTGGCAAACGCGAAATGGCTCGGGCATCGCATCATCCCGCCGGACGGCGATAGAATCACACGCCAAATTCCTGCCGCGATTCGCTTTGAGGAAAAAACATATCCCGCGCTGGGGTTGATTGCGGCAGCAGCGTACATGGGCGCGTCGAACGTGGAATATGATGTCCCGACGCGTCAAGCGCGAATTGAAAGATACCGTTTGCCTCTTGACGAGTACGGCAGTGCGCTGCTCAATTTCACCAGCCCCAACGCCGACATTGCGACATATTCCTACGTGGATGTACTGCGCGGTGAAATTCCACCGGATGTCTTTGCGGACAAACTCGTTTTTGTCGGCGGCAATAGCACCATCGAATCCGAACAATATGCCATTCCACTCCAACTCGGTGAGGCGCGAACGTACAACGTCAACTTGCAGGCAGACCTGGCGAACATGCTTCTCAGCACTCCGCCGCAAACACTCCAATCTCAAAGCGCGCTCGAGCAGCTCGGGTTGATACTGGCAATGGCACTCCTTGTTGGCTTGACACTACCTTTTGTGCGACTGTTGTACAGTGTTTCGTTGACGCTGTTCTACTTGGTCGGGTTGATGTTGTTTGCGTTCGACGCGTTCCATCGCGGGTTTGTGATTCAAATCTTTTATCCCGGGCTCGCGCTGGTGCTGACGGCAGCAAGCATTATCACGTTCCGCTACTTTTCCGAAGAACGGCGGCGTCAATTTTTGCGCTTGCTGTTTCGACGCTACGTGCCCGCCGAAATTTTGGGGCGCGTGATTGAAGCGATTGACCGCGGCGAAGTCCCGCTGACTGGCACGCGGCGCATTGTCACCGTGTTGTATGCCGATTTGCGCGGCTTTGCCGTTTTGCCGGAAGAGACGCGCGCAGAGGTCGTCTTGCAGACCGTGAATCGCTACATGGAACTTGCGATGCAGGCGATTTCCGCACACGGAGGGACAGTTTCAAAACCAATGGGCGACGCGCTGGTCGCGATTTGGAATGCGCCGCTCGACCAAGTTGACCACTGTGCGCGGGGTCTCTACGCGGCGGTGGAAATTCGCCAAAACATTTTGCAATATCAAAAACGCAATCCCGAACAAGAGCGCTTTAGCGTCGGCATCGGCTTGGCTACCGGCTGGGCGGTGCTGGGTAATCTCAGCGCGCTGGGCAAAGTGGAATACACACTCGTCGGCGACACCGTAAATGTTGCCGCGCGTATCAGCGCGTTCTCCAACAACAACCAAATTTTGGCAGACACATCCACCGCGCAAGCCGCGCCACCGGAAATTCTCGTGCGCGAACTTTCGCCCGTGCGTGTGCGCGGACGCAAAGAGCCACTGCCCGTCTGGGATGTCCGCGAAGCGACGCCGCTCGCCGAAGACACCACCGACCCCGAATAAAAAACAAGACCCCTCTCTCCAGAGGGGTCACTTGGGTTCCTGCTTGTCCCAAATTTCGCGCGCCCAGACCTGCCGCCAAAACGCGTAATACGCCATCAGCAAACTCAACCCCAATCCATATACTCCATCTCGATAACCTTGCAGCGAAAAAAAACGCCGCATGAATTCACGGACGGGCATGCTCAAGAAACTACGCCAGCGCGGACGCACGCCTTGCCGCGCCATCATCTCGGCTTCAAATTTTGTATAACGTTTTTGTTTCGCGCGAAATTGCGCGAGCGTTTCATAATTGAAATGGGTGAGCGGGTTTTTGAGATATCGCACCTCGCCCTCAGTCACGACCAATTCATGCACAGGACGCGCGGTGTCGAACCCCGCGCGCCCCTTGCGTAAAATGCGCGGCTGATAATCCGGCGACCAGCCCGTGTGCTGTATCCATTTGCCGAAAATGAAATTACGACGCGGAATCCAAAACAGCGCGACCGCAGAATCAGTTTCCACCGCGCGCGCAATTTCACTCCTTATCTCTGCCGCGACTGCCGCGTCCGCGCGTTCGTCCGCATCAATGAAAAAAATCCATTCCCCGCGCGCTGCCTGTAGCGCGGCGTTCCGTTGGCTCGCATAGTTATCAAATGCGCGCGTTTCAACCCGCGCACCCGCCGCGCGCGCAATTTCCACCGTGCGGTCCGTGCTCTGCGAATCAAATACCAACAGCTCATCGGCGAATGCGCGCACCGCTTCCAAACACGCGCCGATGTGTTTTTCTTCGTTAAAGGTGAGAACGATGACGGAAAGCATCACTTTTGTCGCGCCATGGCGCGAACGCGTTCAAACGCAGCAAGGCGCGCCGCGCTTGCTTGTTCCGAAAGCTCGCCGCGCGCCAATGCCGCACGCGCGCGAGCTTGTTCCCGCGTCATGCCCCATTTGACGAGCAACCGCGCCGCCCAATTAAAGCGCGGGGAATAGTTTTTCTGAAACAGAGTGAAACGAGCTTTCCACAATTCCACAAACATATTTGCGCGAAACTGCCGCGTGCTTTGCGCTTCGTGGTGAACAATGTGCGCGGCAGGGACACACCAAATTTCCCACCCCGCGCGCTTGAGACGGAGACACCAGTCCACTTCTTCCGCATAAATGAAATAGTCCTCGTCGAGCAGCCCCACGTGCGCGACCGCCTCGGGGCGAACAACCAACGCCGCCCCGAGCGGATGGTCAATTTGAAAGGGCGCGCCGCGTTCGTACAGAGCAAACGGATAGCGCCCATTCCAGCGCGATTCGCGCAAACGCCAGTTGACCGGAAACAAGTCCATATAGATTTGCGCGAGACCCGGAAAACGAAATGCCGAGTGCTGACGCGAGCCGTCCGGATAGAACAGACCGGGACCACACGCACCCGCGCGGGGATGCGCGTCCATGAATTCGACTAACGTATCGAGCGCGTTCGGCTGCTGTGCCGGAATTTCAGTGTCCGGATTCAAAAGCATCCAGTAGCGCCCCGACGCGCGTTTCAGTCCCTGATTATTTGCTTTTGCAAAACCAAGATTTTCCGTGTTGGCAATAACTTTGGCTTCAGGGTATGTTTGCCGAACCATTTTCACCGAGTCGTCATTGGATGCATTGTCAACCACAATACACTCGACTTGCACATTGGCGCTTGCGCGCAAAAGCGACGCGAGGCAGGACTGCAAATGGTCGCGCACTTGAAAAGAAACAATTACTACGGATATATCAGGCACAGATTCCCCTATTCCATGGTCCGTACAAGGGTAAAATCGCAAACTCGTGCGGGGAGAAAAGTACTAGTGCATCATTAACCAACTTGTTGTGAGTGCGCGTTGAAGCAAGACCGCTTTCTAAACGAGTTTTTGCGCTTGGACGCAAAAGAGCTTGTTTAATGATGCACTAGGAACGAAAAAAAAACACCGAGCGTTTCAATGACATAGAGCTGACGCAAACGTTGTCAAATGGCTTTTTGGGCGAGGGGGAAATTCTTTCTCTCTCGCCTTGCCTTTTGGTGATACCAGATATTGTATTACATGACGCCGCAATACTAAATATAGGTATTTTATGTAAAGATATATCTAAAAAAACGGAGATTGCGGATAGGCATTACAGTACTACAGTCCTATAGGATACGCTTATGGAAGACACCTATACTGAAGGTCAGGACATAAAACCACGGAAAAATAACCTGAATTCTGGGATTTCCAAATCGAATTGTATGATTCGTATCTCTATCTACCACTGGCTCCCGATTGCCGATACCGTACTGGCGGAAATCGAAAAACGTTTACGCGCGCTGCCGCCGACTCGCATTAGTCAAGTTGAGGTCGAGCGGGATGCAGTGAGCTATTTTACAGTCTTTCATTTTAGCCGTGATTTTCGTTCTCATGCTGTATTCCCGATTCACGGCAAAATCAATCAGCGCGGTTTCTGTCAGCACGTGCTCAATATTGCGCCGCTTCCGGGTGTCCAGTTGAACTCGCTGCTCAATGAGATTGTTCCGGCGTTTCGTCAACAAATTGCGGGGCTCTTGTATGTGTTGGCACCGGATGCGGTGCGAAACAAGCTGGCGATTTTGCAAGCGCGCATTACGCCATTTCAACAATTTCAGTCGGTCACGCTTGACCCGCCGCTCGAAGATGCTGTCCGCGAACTGTTGTACAACCTGCAAGTGACAGCGATTATGCTCGACCAAACGCACGCCGACGTGATGCGCGCCGGTTTCGCGATTCCCGACCTCGCCATACAAGTGGATGGGCACAACGCGGATTCCAGCGCGTGCGCCAACGAAAACGGCGACTGTTTTCTGTTTTATTCAAACGAATATCACCCGGACGAATGGGCAACGCACGACAGCGTCATTTACAAGTACTGCGCGCTCGTATTGTACGTCCGCTTTCTCGATCATACAATCTCCCTTCTCAAAGAGACCCGCGATTATTTGTTTGCGCCGCGCCGCCGCCTCGCGTTTGCGCTGCAAGGCAACCTCAGCGAACATTTTGAAATGCTGACACAAATCAAGCGGTATCTCACCTACGTCAATATCAAACTGCCGATGGTGCAAAAAGTTATCTTGCACCTGCAAACCACGCGCGAAGCAGAAACGTTCGCGGCAAAGATTGCGACGTTTGACGAACCTGCCAACGTTTACAGTTACCCTGCCCTGCGGAATATCGAGACGACCTTGTGGCAGCCGCATTATTTGATTGAACGCATCACCCACGACGCCGACCATTTGCAAGAATTGTTTGACGAGGACGCGCAGGAAATCCAAATCATTTCGTCAGAGATTTCGCAAGTGCTGGAAGGAAGTCTGCTTTCCGAACATTTGCAAATTTCCACGCGCGCGCTGGAAGCCACACAAGCGACGTTGGAAATCCAACGCAGTGCCAAGACCCTCGCGAATACAAACAAATGGATGACGGTGTTGCTGCTTGCCGTACTGGGCGCGCTCATTGCAATGGGCTTTGGCGCGGGCGTGGATTGGGCGGTGGGAATTGGCATTGTGCTGCTGCTGGTGGGTTATCTCGTGACGCAGTTTGCACAACGCCGCCACATGGCAAATTTCAGGATGGTGATTCCGGTGCACGCCCACCTGCCCGCCGACGCGCTCAATGCGTGGCTCGCCTCGCATCAAGTAGTCAAATACGAAACGAACGAGTACCAGTCCACGTGCGGTTGGCAAGCCCAATTGCCGGTGCGGGTGCTCGACCGTTCGCGCAAACAAACCCAGGTCAAGCAGCACACCTTTCATGTGACCGTGGAACTGCTGCGTCACGGTTTTCTCCATTCGATTACATTGGAAAAGGAACACAGCCGCGTGCTCTTTTATCCGATTGATTTGGTGCAAGCGATTTTTGGCGAACTGCGCGCGAATGGTTGTTTGACCGAACTGGAAGAAAGTTCGCTGTACGCCAATGCCTTGTCACAGCTCGAGATTCCGCTCGACACGGATTTGCCGGCGCTCAACAAATTGCTGACCCTGCCAAGCACACAGGTCAATCAAATCGTCAACACGGGCGCCGCTGCGCAAGAGGACAGTCTCTCACGGCACGATTTGCAAACGATTCAAGATTTAAACACGCAGCCGCGCGCGTATCGCGAATGGCTGCAAACTATGCTGACCGATTCCACCAAGCAGGACTTGGTCTCTTTGCTTGGCTTGCGAAACGTTCATCAAAAGCTCAAACTGCTTGAGCGCCTGGAGGAAGCCCATGCGAACGGTACCGAGTACGTCCGTTGAACTGGAAGAAGGACAAGCCATCCTGTCCGTCTTGGCAAAAATTTTGGCACGCGGACTCGCGAGCGAACAACGCGACACGGTCTTGCGCGGGATGCCGGTTGTTGTGAACAAGCGCAACGCGGACGAATTCACGTTCTACCGCGCGCTGCTCGACACGTACGAATCACGCAAAGAGCTCGATTTCGCGGTGGACCTCTTTCGCCGCATCGAAGGCACGCGCAGCTTTTATCAAGATGTGGGCGTAGATTTGGACCGCTTGCGCCTCATGGTAAATCGCCATCAAGCGCGCACACAGCGTACGAGCCAACCCTTTGCGTTTGTCCTGATGCCGTTTCGCGAAGAACATTTCGCCGTGTACGAACGAACCATCAAACCCACGTTGGAAAATCTCGGCTGCCATGTCGAGCACGCCAAAGATGTTCACACGGTGGAGCGCATTGTGGACGCGATTTTTTCCCAAATCGCGCGCGCACAATTCATCGTCGCCGATACGACCGGCAAGAATCCAAATGTATTTTACGAAATCGGTTACGCGCACGCCCTGGGCAAAAAAGTGATTTTGCTCGTACAAGACGCGCAGGATATTCCGTTCGACATTGCCGGGTTGCGACACATTCAGTACCGTCCGCAAGCGCTCCACGCGCTCGCTATGGATTTGCGCGCGACGGCAAACACTTTGCTGCGCGACGCGCTTGAACTCGCGGCATAATATTTCTCGCGCGGGGATTGGCTCAAGCCCCCACTCGCAGCAACGCGGCGACTCGCTTCGGTCGCCGCGTTTTTTTTCCCTCGCGTGCCTCTGGAATTTTTCCCGAAATTTTTCAGTGCAAGTCGCGGCGCGGCTTGATGGGAATTTGTTTGAACTCGCGCATCAACTCTATCATGCGTTCCACCGTCGCGTTGAACATCATCTCGCCAAATTCGCGCGTCGCGACCGTCGGGTCACCCGCGACGCCCGTCTTGGAAAAACGCGACCACCAATCCATCCACGCATACGCGGCGGACTTCGGATGGTCCCAATTAAAATACTTTAAATCGGGAACGCCCATTTCTTTGACCGCAAGCTCCATTTGCACCAAATCGGGACGCAAGTACAACATCATCGAAGTTTCAAATTCACACGCGTGACCGATGCCGCCATGTTCGGACTTGCGATGCTGCGCAATCAAATCGCGGATGAGCACATCATCCACTGCCGCGTTGCCCGCCATCGCACCGACAATCGCGCCCGTCGCAAGCACTGCTTTGCGCGCCGCGAGTTCGACGAGCGAAGAATTTGAGCCGTGACCATTGACGAGCATGATATGTGTAAAGCCATGCCTCGCCACGCTGATTGCCGCGTCCGCAAAAATCGTCAGCAAATTTTCCATTGAAGACGTGAGCGAACCGGGATAATCCATGTGATGGTCTTCAAACCCAATCGGCAGCACGGGCAAAGACAAAATTTCGTCGGGCACGCGGCGCGCCACTTCAAAGCAAACGGCTTGGACAATGATATTGTCTGTGTTCAAAGGCAAATGCGGACCATGGTCTTCAATCGAACCGATAGGGATGAGGATGGCTTTTTGCGCCTCCACCGCCTCGCGCACTTGCAACCATGTTAAATCGTCGTAGCGATATTTTGTTGTCATAGTCTCCTCGCTGGGCTAAATTCAGAAAAATTATAGCATGTGCCTCGCACAAAAAAACTCGCCGCGCGGCGAGTTTTTTTTCATGATTGCTTTTAATGTGTCAAGGTGCGCGGGTCAAGCGCATCGCGCAAACCATCGCCAACAAAATTGATGGCAAGCACCGTAATCAAAATGAGCAAGCCGGGAAAAAACCAAATGTGCGGCGCGTTTTCGATATAGCGCGTGGCGTCTTCCAGCATGTTCCCCCACGTAGCGGTGGGCGCGCGCACACCCAACCCGAGAAAACTAATGTACGCTTCGGACAGAATCGCGGTCGCCACGCCCAACGTCGCCGCCACAATAATCGGCGCGGTTGTGTTGGGCAGGACATGATAAAAAATGATGCGCAAATTTTTTACGCCGAGTGCGTGCGCGGCCGTAATGTATTCGCGTTCTTTGAGCGAAAGGAATTCCGAACGCACAATGCGCGCCAGATACATCCAACTCGTCAAACCGATAATCAGGATAATGACAATCAAACTGCCGCTGAACTCGCGTCCAAAGAGCTCAAAGTTGCGGATTTTGTCACCCGCATATTTCGCGGCGATGATGAGCAAGAACAGAGACGGAATGTTCAGAACCGCTTCGGTAAAACGCATCAGTACGCTGTCTACCGTACCGCCGTAATACCCCGCAAACGCGCCAACGAGGACGCCCACCACAAGCGAGATTGCCACAGACGCCAAACCAATCAAAAGCGAAATCTGTCCTCCATAGATGGTGCGCGCGAGAATGTCGCGACCAATCGGGTCGGTGCCAAACGGATGTTCCGCCGAAGGACCTTGCAGGCGCAAGCTCAAATCATTGTGATTGGCATACTCTTCGGAAAAAACAAAAGAGCCAACGATGATGTACGCGATGAGAGCTCCGAGCAAGACGAGTCCGAACACAGCCGCGCGATTGCGTCTGAGTTTGCGCCACGCCAATTGCATTGGCGAATAGACTTGATGCGGGACCGCCGGTTGAGCGGCAGGGGTAAATGTTTCGGCAAGCGTTGCCATGCAACTTTCCTATTGGTATCGAATGCGCGGGTCGAGGAATGTATAGGTTATATCTGTCAACAACTGAAAAAACACGACCGAAATTGAAATCAACATGAGGACGCCCATCAGGACAGGCAAGTCCGATTTTAACGCGTGGTCATAAAACAGTCGTCCCATGCCGGGCCACGAAAAAATGGTTTCGGTGACCAACGCGCCCGCGAGCAAGAATCCCAAATCCAAACCGACAAGTGTCACAATCGGCAGCGCGGCATTCTTTAGCGCATGCTTCAAGGTGATGGTGCGATTTGCCAGTCCTTTGGCTCTTGCCGTGCGAATGTAATCTTGCCCAATCACTTCCAACATGTTGGAACGAATAAAGCGACTGTATGCCGCAATCGAAATAATCGAGAGCGTCGCGACCGGCAGTACAAGATGCCACACCACCTGCTCCCATGTTTTGCCCACTGACGGTTCAAACATGCCAACCGTAGGAAAATAAGGCAGCCCCGCGCGTTTCAGATACACGCCAAAAATATAAATCAGTCCCAGCGCGAGCAATGGCACGGGCATCGAATAGCCGACAAACGAAAGTCCAGTAAAGACATTGTCGTAAAGCGAATATTGTTTTAGCGCGGAAGTGATACCCAGCCCCAGCGCAAAGACCACAATCACTGCCTCTGAAGTCAACATGAGAATCAACGTGTTCGGCAAACGTTCCCAAATCATTTGCAACACGGGTTGACGCGTCACAACCGAGGTCCCCAAATCGCCGCGCAAAACTCCTAACCGCGTGCCATTTGATTCTGCCACGCCATCGCCATCCGAATCAATTTTCATCCAGTCATTGCCCACTAACCAAACAAGATACTGCACATAAATCGGTTGGTCTAAACCAAGTTGCCGAATCAAGCGCTCCCTGTCTTTGCCTTTGACCAGCCCGTTCCGTCCGGCAAACGAAGTCAACGGGTCACCCATGTTCATTATCAGTACAAAAACAATGACGCTGATAACGAACAACAAAGGAATGGCTTGCAGCACGCGGCGAATGATAAAGCGACCCATAACTTGTGCGCCGATGGCTTGCCTTTGTGTAAGGCAAGTCATCGGCAATAAGTGGCATCAAGTTGATACCACTATTTTATTGTTTGTCCCACTCGTACGAGTTCCAAAAGGGCGTCGCACCCGAAAACTTGATGTTGGATGTTTTCTTGGAGATGGTCCACAAATCGGGGTCATCCCAAATGCTTACCCAATACACCTTGTCCGCAATAATCTTTTGGATTTGATGGAATATTTCGGTGCGCGCGTTCGCGTCTACCGTTTGCGCCTGTTTTTGGAACAAGGCGTCGAGCTCTTTGTCGCAGAGGAATTCCCAATTGCCGCCGGGCGGATTCGCGTCGGATGGAATTTCACTGCACAACCAGCGCGCGGTATCCGGGTCGGGGAAATTCGGCGCGTCGGACCATTCCGCGATATCGTACTGTCCCGTCGCGATGGGTCCTTTGTCTCCATAACTGTTGAAAAAGACATCGGATGGATGATTCACCAGTTCGGTGTCAACACCAATTTCTTTCCACTGCTGCTGCACAATGGCTTGGGTGTTTTGGCGAACTTCGCGCGTTGTCGTTACGTAACGCAGCTTGAGTTTCACACCATCCTTTTCGCGAATGCCATCTGCGCCGACTTTCCAACCCGCGTCGTCGAGCAATTTCTTGGCGCCTTCGGGGTCGTACTTGATGGGCTGAATGGTGGGGTCAGCTTGCGCCATGCCATCCCAGAACGTGACCGCCGGTTTGGTCAGTCCATACAAAAGTTCCTGGTCAATCTTGTTGCGGTCTACCGCCATGACCAAGGCACGGCGCACATTCGCATCTTGCAAGGCAGGATGACCTTTGGTTGCGTCGTCGGTGCTCAAGTTAAAGTTCCACAGCTCCTTGTATCCCGATTGCACTTTGGCAATCTCCACCGTGCCGAGCTTTTCCAAATCCGGCACATCCGACGGGCTGATGAATACGCCCACATCCACATCGCCCGCTTTAATCGCGGCAAGCTGCGCGGAATCATCCGGAACGATGCGAATAAAAATTTGGTCTGCCTTGGGACGCCCCAACCAAAAATCGGGATTCGCCTCGAATGTCAAGTGACTACCCGATTCCCATTCTTTGAAAAGAAAAGGACCGACGCCGACAGTCGGTTTTCGATTCCAATCGGCGTTATCAAGCGTCCCATCCTTGTCAAACACCGGCTGCAAAATATGCTTGGGCAGCGCGACCGACGCGTTGAGGTGACTGAAAATTTTGGTCATCCACGGCGCGTAGGGTTCCTTGAACGTGACGACGAGTGTTTGCGGGTCTTTGGCTTCCACACTCGCAACGACTGTATCAAACGGGTCGCGACTCGTCACCGTATTCTTGTCACTCATTATCATTTGATATGTAAAGACATAATCATCCGCCGTCAGCGGCGTGCCGTCAGACCATTTCACATCATCGCGCAGATGAAAGGTAATCACCTTGCCATCCGCAGAAATGCCGCCATTCTCAACAGTTGGAATTTCTTTGGCAATCCACGGCATGGGTTCATTCTTGTCGTTGAACGTAATCAACCCGTTGTCCAAATAAAAATCGAACAGGTTGAACGTAAACCATTGGTTCGTGTACAACGGATTCAACGAATTCGCTTCTTGCGTGTACGAAATCGTAATGACCTTGTTACCGCCTGTGGACGGCGCTTGGGTCGGCGCGGGCGCGGTGGTGGGAGCAGGCGCATTCGTTGGCGCGGGCGCTTGGGTGGGTGCCGGAGCTTGCGTCGGCGCGGCAGGAGCTTGTGTGGGCGCAACCGGCACGGCAGTCGGCGCGGCAGCGGGCGCACAAGCAGCCACGAGCGCGACCAATACGCCCAGCAAGCCAAGCACCAGATTGCGTTTTCTAAAAACGCGTTTCATCTTTCTTCTCCTCCTATTCCATTTCACCTGTGGTGAAACGGAAGCAAAAATTCAATTCCGTGTGTTGCGCGTCGGCGCCTGAAGCGGGCGCGCGCATTCAACAACCAAGTATCTGGTTCTCGTCGGGTGAAAGGTACCTCCTTTCGATTAGGGTTTGCATCCTGAACGCGGATACCTTACGGGTGATTCAGAGAACGCGGGTCAAGCGCATCTCGCAGTCCGTCGCCAACATAATTGATGGAAAGGACCGTGAGGAAAATCAACATGCCGGGGATGATTGCCATGTACGGGGAAAGACTCAAATAGTCCTGCGCGTCAAACAACATGCGCCCCCAGGTTGGAAAGTCCGGTGGAAAACCCAAGCCGAGGAACGAAAGAGTTGATTCGGTAATAATTGCCGCGCCCACTGCCAGCGTTGCGGAAACAATGACGGGCGAGAGAACATTGGGCAAAATGTGACGGAAAATGATGCTCACTGTCGGCACACCAAGACAGTACGCGGCTTCGACAAATTCTTTTTCTTTCAAAGAAAGAAATGACGCGCGCACGACGCGGGCAACAGTCATCCAACCGAACAATCCAATTAAAAGCACCATCAAGAAAAAAACGCCCAATTGCAAACCAAACGCTGCGCGCAACGGGTCACGGAAAAGATAAATCGTCATAATCAAAACCGGCAGCACAGGCAGCGATAAAAAGAGTTCCGTCAAGCGCATCAACCACGCGTCAATTCGTCCGCCAAAAAAACCTGCGAGCGCGCCGATGAGAATGCCCAAGACAATCGCGACAAACATTGCCATCAGACCGACCGCGAGCGAAATTCTGCCGCCATTCAATGCGCGCGCCAATTGGTCTTGGCCCAATTGATTTGTCCCGAACGGATGCTCGAGCGAAGGCGCTTGGCTCGTACTGGCAAAATCCAGTTTTTGGGCGCTGCGCGTGTACACGAACGGACCAAACAGCACCGCCACAATAATCAACAGCAAAATCGTTACGCCCAGCATCGCGGTGCGATGCCGACGGAATTTATTCCACGCGTCGCTCCACAGGGTGCGCGGTTTGCGTCGGGCAAACTCTTGCTCGCGCGCCAAAACCTGCGCCGTCTTGCTGGTGAGAGTGATGGAAGATTCTGCCATGAGCGTCAAGAGTACTTGATGCGCGGGTCAAGAAACCCGTACAGCACATCAACAATCAAATTAAACAGTACGACCAAGACTGCAAAGATAATGGTCACGCCCATAATAACGGGCGTGTCACTCGAATTAAAAGACGAGACGAGCAGCGACCCGATGCCCGGCACGCGAAAGATTTGTTCCGTGATTAACGCGCCCGTAAAAATGGTGGGAATGCCGAGCGCAATCAACGTGACCACCGGAATCAGCGAGTTGCGAAAAATATGTCCAAAGAGCACTGCGCGTTCCGACAAGCCCTTTGCGCGCGCGGTGCGTACATAGTCCTGCGGAATGTTTTCCAACATTGAGGCGCGCACATAGCGCATGAGGGTCGCAGTTTGAAACAAGGTGAGAACCATCACCGGCAAGACCGATTGTTTCAACACGAGCAAAAAACTATCGGCATCGGTGACCTTGATAGTGGAATCATAAATCCAAGGGAACCACTTGAGGCGCACGCCAAATATCAAAATGAAAATGAGACCCGTAAAAAAAGTGGGGAGTGAAAAACCGATGAACGCCACCGTCGTCGCAAGGTGGTCAAACAGCGAATACTGCTTAACTGCGGAAATGACTCCAAGCGGAATGGCGAGGAGTACCGAGAGCACGTATGCCATTCCAATAACCCACAATGTGGTCGGCAGGCGCTGCAAAATTAACTCGGTAACGGGAAGCCGACTTGAAAAAGAAAAGCCCAAATCGCCTGTGGTTACAAGTGTATAGAGCCATTTGCCATAACGAATGGGCCAGGGCTGGTCGAGCCCAAGTGAACGCCGAATGTTATCGCGCACTTCTTGGGGCACGGCAGGGTTCAAGGCGAACTGCGACATCGGGTCATTCGGCGCAAGCGAGAGCACCGCGAAAATAATAAAACTGATTGCGAGGAGAGTTGGCATGGCAAAAAGGAGACGACGAATGAAATATTGATTCATGTGGCTCGCGGGTGACAGGTAGCCGGTACAAGAACCACAGTTATGTACTGGCTACCTGCCTGTCCTGTTTACTTGCTGCGTACTACTTGTTCGTCCAGTTCATCGCATTCCAAAGGTCGCCTTCCCAAGGATTCGCTTCGACGCCCTTGAGAGCTTTGGCTTTGCCCGCGACAGGGAAGTTGCGCGCGACAAGCGGAATGACCACTACATCGCTGACGAGAATGTCATTCAACTGCTTGTAGATTTCGATGCGCTTGGCGGGGTCGAGTTCGGTGGTGAGTTGGTCCACCAATTTATCGTACTCGGGATTGCAATAGCGCTCATAGTTGTTGCCGCGCCAACCTTCGGATTTCGTCTTGATTTCACTGCAGACCCAGCTGCGAACATACGCGATATCGTCTGTTTGCGCCGGACCGTTCGTGAACATTTCCACGTCGGTCCAGAACTTGGCGGCGGTGTCTGGATTCGCTTCGTCGGACGAAAAGAACACGCCCGCGTCCACTGATTTCAACTCGACGTTGATTCCGAGCTGCGTCCAACCTTCTTTGACGATTTGCTGTTCTGCCTGACGCACGGCGTTCACGCTCGTCTGGTAGATGATATTCATCTTGACATCTTTACCATCCACCGTCTTGTGGCGAATCCCGTCTGAACCTTTGGTCCATCCGGCTTCGTCGAGCAGTGCGTTCGCTTTTTCGATGTTGAATTCGCACAGCCCGTTATCTTTGGTCGAAATCAACGCGGGGGGCGCGATGATGACGTTGCAAGTGCCTTCTCCGGCGACGCCCTTGCCCCCGTAAATCTTGCCAATATTTTCGCGGTCAATCGCCAGAGCCAACGCTTGGCGCACTTTCAAGTCGCTCAAGAACGGATGTGGTTTCCCGCCCTTATCCACCGGCTCACCGCGTAATTCGCCCATTTCGGGACTCACGTCGGTGCGTTGAATGAGAATGCGTTCGAGGTTGCCGCTGACGGCATTGACAATATCGCCTTTGCCTGCCGCAGCAAGTCCGCCAAGCACGTCAGCGGGAACTTGCAAGTTCCACGCGTAATCCACATCACCCGTTTCCAGTACGGCGCGCGCCGCGCTTGTCGCGTCACCGCCGCCCTTGAGATTCACGCTCGCAAAACACGGTTTGTCCGGGTCGAAAAAGTTTTCGTTGGCGGTATAGGTCACCACATCACCGGGTTTGAACTCGGCGACTTTGAATGGACCACTGCCGACGGGCGCAAGATTGGCAGGTGCTTGTGACGCCTTGGCGCCTATGTAGTCTGCAAAAACGTGCTTGGGAATGACCATCCCGAGCGGACCGACAAAAGCCACGTATGGAATCGGGTTCGGCGCATTCCACGAAATCTTGACAGTGGTGTCGTCAACTTTTTCGACGTTCTTGATGTCCTGGAAACTCGATGCGGTAGTTGCCGCGGTTGCCGGGTCCGACGCGTACTGCCAGGTGAACACCACATCATCCGCCGTAATCGGTTGTCCGTCCGACCATTTGAGCCCGGGTTTGAGTTTCCACGTGATGGACATACCGTCAGCGGCAATTCCGCCATTGTCTTTGGTCGGAACTTCGGCGGCGAGACCGGTTGACGCATCCGGAATTCCATCCGGACCGACCGACGCGAGCGGCAAGTACACCAAACGCGAGGCGTCATAGTCTTTGGTGCCTTGGGCGAGGTGCGGATTCAAAATCGTGGGCGCTTGCCACCACAAGAGTTTCAATGTGCCACACGAACCGCGCCCGGACGCCGCAGGTGGCGCTTGAGTTGGAGCGGGGGCTTGTGTGGCAGCCGGTGCTTGGGTGGGAGCCGGAGCTTGCGTGGGTGGAACCGGAGTGGGTTGTGCTGCGGGGGCACACGCGGCAAACATTAGCACAATGACTGCCAGCGATGCCAAAAGCAATATGCGTTTTCGTTGAACGCTATTCATTTCCTCTTCTCCTCCTGTAGGTGATTGAATGAAACGGTTCGCAGAAAGCGAGCGCGTAATCCATCGCACCGTCGCGAGTAGATAGGACCTGCGCCGCTCTGAAATTAGAATCGGGGTGTGGGTTGGGTCTCACCTCCTTGTCGGATTCTGGTGCATCATTAAACAAGTTCCCGTGCGTCAAGTGCAAAAACTCGTTTAGAAATCGCTCTGACCTCAACGCACACTCACAACAAGTTGGCTAACGATGCACTAGGGAAAAGCAGTCACACGCGGAAGAAACAATGCCGTTGCAATCTGTGGGACTACTTGCGGATGAAGGGTGCGCGCATTATAAAATGGAGTCAAGGCGTTTGTCAATCAATATTTTGCCTGCCCTTGTTTTTGCATACTCACACAACAACGCATCGGATCCCCTCGCCTCCTGATGCGTTCCCTGTTGAGTTTGAGCTATCGCATGGGAATAATCAATCGCGTGCCCGGAATCAGTTCGCCTCGCATCCCCACCTGATTGATTTGCGAAAGAATCAACGCGTCCATCTTGAACAACGCGGCAACGCGCGGAATCGTATCGCCCTTGCGCGTCACATAAAAGGTTGTGCGTTTGCCCGCGAGGAATTCTTGAATCTCGCGCGGGGAAACAACCGGCGTGCTCGCATCGCCGACACCCAAAACCCCAACTTGCGGCTTTTGCGCCTCCAACGTAGCAACCGCTTCCGCCACACTCAAGACCATCGCGGGTTTGGGAATCGTCAACTGTTGTCCGGGGCGAATGACATTCGCGTTCGATAATTGGTTTGCCGCAACAATCGCGGGAACGGTGACGTTGAATCGCACCGCGATTGCGCTCAACGTATCGCCGCCGCGCACAATATAAATGGTGCCCCCACCGGAAACCACCACCGGCGCAGGCGCGGTAGGCGATGCGGGGGGGGGTGATGATGGCGGCGCGGCTTGTCCCTCTTGCGCGCCCGGAATTCGCAGGCGCTGTCCCGCGCGTAACAAGCGCGCATCGGCAATCGCGTTCGCAACCATCAACGCGGCGAGGTCAACACCAAATCTTTTCGCAATGGCAATGAGCGTATCGCCCGGCAGCACCGTGTAATCTGTCCCACCCGCAGGAACCGGCGCGGACGGTGCAGGCGGCATTGGACGCGCGGCAGAAATGACGGGCGGCGCGACGGGAATGGGCGGCAGCTGCGCGGGAGCGTCTTTGGACGTTTCGCGCAGAGTGCGTACGAGCGCGGCACTTTCGGTAATCACATTCGGCGCGTTCTCGGTCGCGCCATCCGAGTCCCAAATAAAAAATGTTGCGCCTTCAACATATGGATAATGATAGAGCGAGTGCATCCACGTCACATATTGTTCCGGTGCGCGCGGGTCACGCACGGCAAAGTTTCCGCATTCGGAAATAAAAATCGGCTTGTCCGGAAAAAAGTTGTGCGTCAAAACAAAACGCTGTCCGCCTTCGAGCGTTAGGGGTCCGTCATTCACATCCCAATAGCAATGACAATCCATCACGTCGGCGGCTTGAATACTCGGACGACAAATCTCCAAGCCGATATAGCCGCCCTGATTCATGTCGTCGCTGTGATTGTTGGCGAACGCGGGATAGTGCAGGCGCGCCCAGGGGATGGCTTCGCGCAGACGGCGAATCATTTCCATATTCCAACGATTGATGTCTTGATAGAGCGAGGGGGGGGGGACAGGTTGCTGTGGACTTGCGCCTTGCGGATGTCCTTCGAGGTCAAGATTCTGTTCGTTCGCCCATGTCACTTGATTTGTGAACGGGCGATTGCGATTCATGAAATCCGCAATCTCGCGCGCCCAATCGGACGGGTCACGTTTATCCCACTGCGTCAAAAACATTCGCACCAAAATTTGCGCGTCGGGATAGCGGGCGCGAATTTCCGAAATCAAATTTTCGTTGCCGTGCAGGACCGTGTAATTTTGAAAACCCGCATCAAAGAATTCGCTCATGTTGCGCGGGCGGCGGTTGTTTGGCGCATGAATGCCCCAGCGATTGGTCATGATGTTTACTCAGAGGACAAACACTCGGACGAGGCAAGATGGGCGCAAGTATAACATGAATGCGACGATTTCTGACACGGAAAAACGAAAAACGGATGAACGCGCGTTCATCCATCCCTGCCCAAGGGCTATGCAGTTGGCTGTCCGTCTGCCAAAATTTGTGCCTGACGCTGCCACATGGCTTGACGCTTTAACGGCGTTGAATCGTCATAACCCAACAAATGCAAAACACCGTGCGTGACCAACAATTCCAGTTCTTGACGCACTCGCCATCCCGCGCGCCGCGCATTTTCTTTGGCGGTCTCGTACGAAATAATAATATCGCCCAAATAATCGTCGCGCTGTGGCGCGGGAAACGAGAGCACATCCGTCGGCGCGTTCACGTGATGAAAACGACGGTTATAGTCTTTCATCGCGCGGTCGCCCACAATCACAATGGACAATGTGTGAAACGCGTCCGGCTTTTCTGCGACGAGTGTGCGCGCTGCGGCGATGCGCAATTCTTTTTGTGAAATGCGCCGCGCGAATTTGCGAGCGACCACCACATTCACTTGAATCACAATTCTGCCACCGCTTCTTCGGGGCGCATTTGCGTCGGCATGGCTGCCGGCGTTTTGGGCGTCGGATATTTTACGCGCGGGTGATACAGCCCTTGCAGGACTTCGAGAAACGCTATCCGAATCACATCCAAATCACGCAGGGTGATTTCGGCTTCGTCCAATTGTCCTTCGCGGATGCGCATCTCGATAATGCGGTCAATGATGGCGCGAATTTCTTGTGGATTGGAAGGACGCTCGGCGCGCGTCGTCGCTTCCACTCCATCCGCCAGCATCATCAGCGCGGACTCGCGCGTTTGCGGTTTCGGTCCGGGATAACGAAACTCAGTTTCGTCAAGGGGGATGCCGGGCGACTTGGCTTGCGCTTTTTCAAAAAAATAAACCGGGAGGGTCGTGCCGTGATGCTGCAAAATAAAATCGCGCACGCGTTTGGAAACGCCATATTTGCGCGCCAACTTGTCGCCTTCCGTTACATGTTCGTGCAAAATCTTGGCGCTCAAGCGTGGTTCAATGGCATTATGCGGATTCACGCCGTCAAATTGATTCTCCACAAAGAACTGAGGGTTCAAGGTTTTACCGACATCATGATAATACGCGCCGACGCGGCACAACAACGCGTCCGCGCCAATTTCCTGCGCCGCGTGTTCCGCCAGATTGCTGATGATGAGGGAATGGTGATACGTTCCCGGCGCCTCGCGCAAAATTTTTTCCAGAAGCGGATGCGTCGGACGTGAGAGGTCAATTAACTCGAGCGCAGTCGTAATGCCTGCCGCTTTGCCCAAAATAAATTGACTGCTGAGCGCAATCAGTCCTGTAAACGCGCCGCCGCCCACAGCTGCCACGCCCACCAGCGCAAGGTCAGACAATTCGTCTTGCCGCAAGAACAATCCAAAAATTAAAATCGTTGCCACATTCGCAAACGCCACATAAACGCCCGTCAACAAGAAACTCGTGAGCCGTTCACGATGCTGAAGCGCGATGGCAGCCACCAGACTGCCAATCAAAACAAAAACGGTCATCTCGACGGAACCGCGCGTAATGTACGCCACGCACAGCGTCACGATGATTGCGACGCCGGTCCCGATACTCACGCTCAACAATGCTGCGCCCAACATCGCTGCAGTCGCAAACGGAAATAAAAAGGGAACAATCGTTCGTCCTGGAAAAACAATTTTTGTGCCCAACGCGGTGAGCAGAATGAGCAGCGCGAGAATCATCAATACGCGCGGTTGACGCAAAATCGCAGGCGTGACGCGCGCCACATACGTTGCACCCAAAGCAATCACGAGCGCGGCAAACAAGAACGCCGCAACGTATTCGCCGAAATCGCTCGGCGGCTGCAAATACCCCAGCTCGCGCAGGGCTTCCAGCGTTTCGGGCGTGATGATTTCGCCGGCGCGCACCACTGCTTCGCCTTCCTTTAGCGTGCGATAGACCACTCCCACGCTGTCGCGCGCCTCTGCGCGCGCGGCTTCGGTTTTTTCCGTATTGAGTTTTGTGTTGGGCACGATGAACGGCTGCGCCCACTGATTTACGAGGTCGGCTTGGCTGGCAGAAAGAACGAGGGAGATGCGCGAAGGAATTTTTTGTTTTGCCGCGTTCAGCGAGCTCACGCGAATTTCATCGCGCATCGCCGCGTCAATCACATACAGCGTCTCGCTAATGACTTGGCGATATGCAGACGCGTCCAGCGCAAGCGTGCGGCTGACCACATCACGCGAGACCTGCACGCCCGGCATCGCTTGCACCCATTCCACTTTGTCGCTTGCCGTCGCGTATGGGTCCGCGCGCACGGTATCCAGAAAATCAACCACGCGCGCCGCGCGCCGAATCTGTTCGCGCGCGATATTCGCATCCGGCGGGTCATAGACGTCCGCCACCGCGCGTGCTGCTTGCGCGCGCGCCTTGTCCGTTTCTAATTCACTGGCAAAGGTCGTCTGCGCGGGCGCGAGAATAGTGAGCGGGCTCGCTTTGCCGACGGCGAGGTCGGTTGCTGTCGCTTGCGCGGGCGCGAGGAATGAAAATTCAACCGCGAAAATCGCGCCCAACAGCAGTGCGGTTGCCGCCGCGATGCCAAGTGCGGTGGTGATTTCGCGCCGACTGAGTTTCAGTTCAGCGCGTTCGTCGAAACGTTCCAGATACGCCATTGCTGCAAAAGGAGCGGGTGCCCTTCCCCAATCCCAACCGGGCTAGAAAAAAAAAGGCACGCAGGCATTTTACTAGCACTCTGCCCGGCGTGCCGGTTTTTCTATTTCATCCGACAAGGTTTATTCGCGTTCGTCGCTGCGCGCAGTCTCTTTGAGAGATTTGCGTTTCTTGGCAGCTTTTTTCTTTTTACGCTCCACGCTCGGCTTTTCAAAGAAACGACGCCGCCGCACTTCGGATAGAATGCGGTCCTCTTGGACTTTTTTATTAAAGCGTTTTAATGCCGCTTCAAATGATTCATTCTTGTCAACAACAACTTGGGTCATTTCAAAATCCCCCCCTTTCTATGCCAGTTTTGTATTGGGGGCATCAAGAGCAAAAATTATACTCGCGCGCCAAAGGTGTGTCAAATAAAATTCTGTCGTACACAAGGCAACTGCAAAGTCGCGCCAATTGTCATTTCGAGCGGATGCGAGAAATCTCAACCGTTCGTGACAAATGAGATTTCTCACAGAGTTTACCCCGAAGGATTGAGGGGTTCGAAATGACATATCCTTGTCAAGGGACTTTGCAGTCGCCTTACTGTCGTACAAGACCAAACGCGCCGCGCGGCGCGTTTGGTAAAACTCGATTCAACCTAA
>JAKOPZ010000300.1 GCA_029778615.1 Chloroflexota bacterium
GTCACGAGCGGCGGCATCCAAAACTTGAGTTACGGCTATGATAAGGTCGGCAACGTCACCACGATTACGGACACGGTGCGAAGCGAAGTGGCGACGTTCACCTATGACGACCTGAATCGCCTGCGCAGCGCCAGCATCCCGAACGTCTATTCGCACTCGTGGACCTACAATCCCATCGGCAACCTCCTCACGCGCAACGATAACAATGGGAATGTGTCGTATAGTTACAACTATGTGAATCCCAACAATCCCAACGACAAGAAACCGCACGCGGTGACGCAGGTAGGCACGGCATTCTATTGCTATGACCTGAACGGCAACCTGACGCGGCGCAATGCCACAAGTTCCGCGTGCGCGAATGGTGATGTGTTAGCGTATGATGCCGAGAATCGTCTGACCAGCATCACCGTCGGCGCAAACACGACGACGTATCTTGGAGTTTATCCTGAACAGAGTGAAGGAACGGCGATGGAAATCGCGTCAAGAAGGTAGCAGGTAGCACGGCAACGTATTATGTGGGGAATTACTATGAGGTGACGAACGGCGTCGCGAACAAGTATTACTATTTTGGCAAACAGCGCGTGGCGATGAGAGTCGGCAGCACCATTACGTTTCTGCACGGCGACCACTTGGGTTCAACGAGCGCGACGACAAACAGCGCGGGGACATCCACGAGCAGTCAACTGTATTATGCGTATGGTGGAATTCGCAGCACGACAGGAACGGTGCCGATGGATTTTGGGTTCACGGGTGACACGCCATCACACATAATGCCCATCGAGTCGCGAGGTGTGTGATGGCGTGTCAGGACAGCGGCGAGACGCGAGCGCGGGGTTGATGTATTATGGCGCGCGGTATGGAGTTTATCCCGAGTAGCGTTCCAAGGCATGAGCGGGGTAAATTGGTTCGACAATGTTCAAGGTATTCTGCGTTATTTCGAGGGGGACCGCACCTTCAGCAAATCGACTTGGGCAAAACTCTCTGATGCGGGGGTGTTGATTGCCATTCAAGACGGTTGGCGTATGTGGTCAGACATGTCTTCAATGAGCGACTATTCGATTGTCGCTGATTCGAAATTGCCGCGAAAGAAGACCGCGGCAACGATCGCCGTAGTCATCACTTCGGCGTCGCACATTTGGCATTGAGGATTTTCCACATGATGCAAGGCTTTGAGACAATCGTCGCAAAGACAGTAAATCGCTATAATACGTTCGTCCATGAGTTCCTCCAGAGATTAGAGTTTGGTCACCGCTAACTCTAGAACAGAATTCATGGACATTCAAATCGCAAGGTCGCAACTTGAGTTATATAATCTTTTGGTCTCTAGCACGACTGCGCCATGCTCAAGAAAACTCACAAGCAAACCGCTAACCGCAAATTGTCAACGACGCGTCAAGCGTCAGTCAAATCCGCCGCGCGCACGCGCCCACACCAAGCGCGACTGGAATCATTGCACCGTTTGAATTTGATTCACCAAGCCATTCTCACCGCCGCCTCTTCGCAGGAGATTGCCCACATCGTCATTCAACACATCCCGGAACTTTTGCCTTATCCGTTCGCCGCCATCATTCTTGCCGGAGAACGCGGACGTGCGCCGGGCGTACTGGCTGCGAATCTCCCGGAAAATTTTGGTCTGAATCTAGCTCTGCGTCCGTTTCACACAAATAACGGCGCGCGCCGGGCGTTGCCGCAAGAAATTGAAATCGTCCCCAAGATACGGGACGCCAACCTCCCCGCGGCAACCATTGAAAGGTTTCAAGCGGCGGGCATTCACGCGCAACTGGTGCTGCCGCTGCGCGTGGCGCGAAAAAGGTTTGGCAGTCTGTATTTGTACGCCCAAGCGCCTACCACGCCGGAACCCGTGGAACTGGAAACCGCGCAGCAGGTTGCCAACATTCTCGCCCTCGCGCTTCAACAAATGCGCCTGCACGAAATTGTAGATACCACGCGCGCACGTTTGCTTGCCCTGACGCACCGCCAAATCGAACTCGAAGAAAATCAGCGTCGCCAGCTCGCGCGCGAGCTGCATGATATGGTGGGACAAAATCTCACCGCGCTCAATATCAACCTCCATTTCATTGAACGCCAACTTGCCCCTGACACTCTGGATACGGTTCGCAATCGCCTGTCGGACTCCAGCCAGCTGGTTGAGGACATTGTGGAACGGATTCGCAATCTGATGGCAGACCTGCGTCCGTCCATTTTGGATGACCTGGGACTGCCACCGGCGCTGCGTTGGTATGCCGGTCAATTTTTGAAACGGACAGAAATCCCCGTTTATGTCAAAACGGACGAGCTGGAAACGCGTTTGCCGCAAGCCATTGAAACCGCGCTCTTTCGCATCGCACAAGAAGCGCTGACCAATGTTGCCAAACACGCCCGCGCCCAACACGTAGAGATTGTGCTGCGCGCGAATCCGGAACAGGTCATTTTGACGATAAAGGATGATGGTGTAGGTTTTGATTTTCCGGCGATGCGCCGCGACGCGAGTCAGCGCGGCGTAGGCTTGGTGGATATGCGCGAGCGCGCCGAAGCCATTGGAGGACGCCTCTGGGTCGAATGCAAAATTGGGCAAGGAACATTGGTGCAGGTACAAGTGCCGAGGTAGCCGATGATAAAGGTGATACTGGTGGATGACCATGCCGTCGTGCGTGACGGACTGCGCGTGACATTGGAAGGATACACGGACTTGCGCGTAATCGGCGACGCTTCAAATGGCGCGGAAGCCATTCGCCTCGCGGAAAAATTACAACCCGATGTGGTCGTGCTCGATATTGCCATGCCGCAATTGAATGGGATTGATGCGATTGCCCAAATTCGCCAAGCCGCGCCGTCCGCGCAAATCGTCATGCTTTCCATGCACTCGAACCCCGAGTACGCACTGCGCGCGTTGGATGCCGGCGCGCTGGGTTATGTTCTAAAAGAATCTGCCGCGCGCCAGGTCGCGGACGCGATTCGCGCTGTGCACAGCCACCGCCGTTACCTGAGTCCGCCGGTCGCCGATGCGTTGGCAGACCATTCGCTGCAGAGCCGCCCCTATCAAAATCCCCTCGCCAGCTTGAGTCAACGCGAGCGCGAAATTTTGCAGCTCCTCGCCGAAGGCAAATCCAATCAAGCCATCGCGCAGCTGTTGTCGCTCTCCCCCAAAAGCGTCGAAACCTACCGTAGTCGTTTGATGCACAAGTTGGACATTCACGATTTGGCAACGCTGATTCGTTTTGCTATCAAGCACGGCATCACCTCACTTTAACGAAAGAAAACTGTACCTCAAGTATCAAAAATTCCTGACAGACGCACGCCGCGTTTTCGCCTATTATTATCCCGCGCCTGCATTTTGTGCGCCGCACGTCCGCATCGAAAATGTTTCACCCTTGCCGGACAGTCGGCGATTTTTTTTGACCGGAACTTGGGCAGGACTCTATCTTTTGCGTGTGGAGGGAATCGGATGGGTAAAGACACATCGAAACATCAGACGACTGAAAAGGCGCATTTCGCGGTGTCATCGCTGCGCCCGAGCGCGGAACTGCGTGGTTTGGTGGACCAATATTTAGAACTCGTTGACGCGCCCGGGTCAAATTATCAACCCGAGCAGATAGAATGGATTCGGCAGGCGTTGTTGGATGCGATGGAACGCGAACGCATTCCATTCAATTCGGAGGCGGAAGCGCGTTGGGTCGCGCGCTGGTTGCAGCAGGGTGTTCCGATTGCCGAAGGCAAACATACACGCATCATGTTTGCGCGAATGCCCGAACATTATGATGTCACCGAGTACGACCCGATTCGCCATGGCGTGCACGAACTCAAGGGGGTGCCCTTTGCGGACCAATCTGACGAACGCGCCAATGCCGCGCGTTTTATTCCGGTGTTGGTTACAGTGGAACCACTCCACGATTATCGCGGGGCGACGTACGAACGCCCGGAACGCGTGAAATGACACTCGTGGACGCACGCGCGGGCAACGCCAAAGCACGGAACACGCGAAAAATCGGTTGGCTTGAGCCAACCGATTTTTTTAGTCACCATCATCTTCGCCGATGATTTTAAAAGTCCGTTCTTGCATTGGCGCGGGGAGAGCAGTGTTGAGCGGCGGCTGCAAATAATTTCCGTACGGAGTGAAATTTTGCGCGAGCGGTTGTTGCGGCGGCGCAACGACAATGATTTGCGGCGACTGGGGTGCTGCCTGCGGCGGCATGGGTGAACGATAGACTTGATACGGCGCGGGTTCCGGTTCTTCATACTCTGCCGCTGCGGAAACACTGCGCTCGCGAGTCAGCGCGATGAGCAGACCAATCGAAACGGGAATGCTCGCGCCGATGCCGCACGCGACGCCGACAATGGTCATAATTGCATCGTCCGAAAGCCGCGCGCCGATTTGATATGCCAGCACCGCCGCCGCGATAATTACTGCCAAAACGATTCCGGTACGCCACATCATTTTGGTTTCCAATGGCAGCAACCAATTCATTGGTTTCAATAACGAATGAATTCGTTCCTGCGCGCGAGTCATCGAAAAAACTTTTGCCGCAGCGCGTCGTCATCGCTCACGGGCAAGTGCGCGATTTGCACGCGCACTTTTTCGCCGTTCGCAATCAACAAAAAATCGCCGCGCCCCGCCAGCGTTTCCGCGCCCGATTTTGCCACGCCTGCCGCGACCAACGCGTCGTGCGCGCTCGTCACTTTGCCGACGAGACGCACCGGGAAATTGGCTTTGACCAAGGTTCCCAAAACGCCCGCCGTCGGTTTTTGCGTACATGCGACAATGCAAATGCCCGCGCTGCGGCCGCGCTGCACGAGACGCGCAACCAGATTCTCTAACGCGCTGCCGCCCTGCATCAACAAATCCGCGAGTTCGTCAATCAACACCACAATGCGCGGGCGCTGCACGTGCGCCGTTTGCCGCCGTTCCATTTCATCGGCGAGCCATTCGAGACGGTCTGCCGCATCGTCCACCGTTTGCACGAGCGGGCACAGCAAATGCGGCGCGGCAGCAAATGCATGAAAATCGCTGCCCTTGGGGTCAATCACGAGCAGCTGCATTTCACGCGCGGGCTGATACAGTACGAGCGAAGCCAGCAGCGTACGCGCCGCCTGACTTTTGCCCGAACCGGTCGTGCCCGCGACGAGCACATGCGGCACATCGGACACGCCAAGACGCAGCAGCACCGGAATGCCATCCGCACCAATGCCGAGCAGGGCAGTGCCCGGCATTCGCAGCACGCGCATAAACAAAGCATCGCGTTCGGCACGCGCACACAATTCGAGGAAACGCAGCGCGCGCCCGTCACTGCGCGGAATTTCAATATGCAGCGCGCCGTTTTCGCGCGAAACGCGCGCGGAAGAAACTTGAAGCAGCAACGCAATTTCTGCGGCAAGATTTTCAACGCGGCTGATTTTGGTGGTGGGCGCGGGGGACAAATCAAACTGAATCGTGCGCGCGGTGACGCGTCCGCCGGTCACGCGCGCGGGCGCCTTGTGCGCGGCGAGCAGCCATTCAATTTGGTCGGCTTGGAGATGGAGACGCTTGTGCATATCGAACGCTTGTTCTGATTATATCAGAACGGATGTTCCAATGTCAATACGTATAGCGATACGGTCAT
The DNA here is from genome assembly GCA_029778615.1 of Chloroflexota bacterium. Lineage (GTDB taxonomy): Bacteria > Chloroflexota > Anaerolineae > UBA4142 > SHND01 > SHND01. Next base: position 5,598 of record JAKOPZ010000300.1, read on the forward strand.
GGGCAGAAGGGGGCGCGCGTCACCAATTTGTAATGTTGGCGCGGTTTGACACGCGGGACATTTTGCGTAGACTTGAAATATCACTAACTCTAGTGGTTTAGTATAGATTCTCTTCGGTCCTTCTTATGAAATTGTCCAAACGCGGAGAATACGGACTCAAGGCACTGATTGACCTCGCGGCGAACGGCAGCGACGACGTGATTCACATTCGTGAACTCGCCGAACGCGAACAGATTCCGGCGAAATTTCTGGAACAGATTTTGCTCGCGCTCAAAAACGCGGGGCTGCTGCAGAGCCGCCGCGGCGCGCAGGGCGGTTACTATCTCGCGCGCCCGCCCGAAGACATCACACTGGGACAAATCGTCCGCATCCTGGACGGTCCGCTGGCGCCGATTCGCTGTGTGAGTCAAATGGCGTACGAACGCTGCGAGTGCGAGGATCAAAACACGTGCGGACTGCGGCTCGTGATGCTTGATGTCCGCAACGCGATTGCCGATATTCTTGACGATACGACGCTCGCGCAAGCCGCACAGCGCGGCAAGACGCGTTCGATGGCTGCTGCGCGCCGCGCCAAGCTGTCGCGGCGCGCGCGCAAATAAGCGCGCCTGCACGGTTCGTGCCGCGCGTTTTTTTGTGCGCCTGAATCTATACTATTCCACTAGGAATTATGGATATTCACAAGGAGGACGTTATGTTACGCTTGGCACTTGCAATTGCCGTGTTATTTGCGCTGCTCCTCGCCTGCGCGCCGCAAGCGGCTCCCCTGCCGCAAACGAATCCCGGCACCGCTTCGCAACCGCTTACCATTCACGTCGGATATTTTCCCAACATCACGCACGCACAAGCATTAATCGGTATCCAGAACGGCGCGTTTCAAAACGCGCTCGGCGCGAACGTGACGATTGATGCAAAAACGTTCAACGCCGGTCCGTCCGAAATCGAAGCGTTGTTCGCGGGCGCAATTGATATCGGATATATCGGGCCGAGTCCTGCCGTCAACGGATTTGTGAAATCGAACGGCGACGCGCTGCGCATCCTCGCGGGCGCGGCGAGCGGCGGCGTGGTGTTTGTCACGCGTCCCGAAGCGAACATCAAGACCGCTGCCGACCTTGCGGGCAAAAAAATCGCCACGCCCGAATTGGGCAACACGCAAGATGTCGCGGCGCGTTATTACTTGCGGCAAAACAATCTCAAGACGACGGACAAGGGCGGCACCGTCCAAATTCTTCCGACCAAGAATGCGGACACACTCACGCTCTTTGCCAAAAAGGAACTCGACGGCGCGTGGGTCCCCGAGCCGTGGGGCGCGCGTTTGGTGAACGAAGCGGGCGGACAAATTTTTTTGGACGAACGGGATTTGTGGGCGGACAAAAAGTTTGTCATTACGAATGTGATTGTGCGGAGAAAATTTTTGGACGAGCATCCCGATGTCGTCAAGCAGTGGTTGACCGCGCACGTGCAGGTGACCGATTGGATTCAAAAAAATCCTGACGCGGCAAAGCGTCTGGCGAACGACGAAATCAAACGGCTCACCAATGCCGCCCTCAAGCAGAATATCTTGGATGAAGCGTGGTCGCGCATTGATTTTACGTACGCGCCCCTCGCGTCGTCGCTGTTTCTTTCCGCAGACCATGCGTACGAGTTGGGTTTTCTCGGCAAGACCAAACCTGACCTGAGTCGGCTTTACGATTTGACGCTGCTCAATCAAGTGCTGGCGGAACAGGGACTTGCTCAAGTGCAGTGAAAAAAAACAGTGCGCGCATATCTGCAGATTTGCGCGCACTGTTCATTCATGAAAAATGTTCCCAACTGTTACATCCGCCGAGCCGTTCACCGCCGCGCATCCGCCGACGTTGCCGCGCAAATTGCGCGTCGACGGGCTCACGAAGTTTTTCCGCACGCGCCGCGCCGTCATTCATGCGCTTGACAATCTGCGCTTTGAAATTCCGCGCGGCGAATTTCTTTGCTTGCTCGGACCTTCGGGCTGCGGCAAATCTACCCTGCTTTCACTCATCGCCGGTTTGGACGATGATTTCGACGGCGCGATTTTTGACGACGACGAAAAAATTCACGCGCCGAGCACCGCGCGCGTGCTGATGTTTCAGGACGCGACGTTGTTTCCGTGGCTCAACGTGATTGACAATGTGGCGTTTGGCTTGGCGATGCAGGGCGTTCCGAAAAAAGCGCGCTATGAAATCGCCGAGCATTATCTCAAAATGGTGCATCTGGCGCGTTTTCACGAAGCAGCCGTGCACGAACTTTCGGGCGGGATGAAACAACGCGTTGCCCTCGCGCGCGCGCTCGCCGTTGACCCCGCCGTCCTGTTGATGGATGAACCGTTCGCCGCGCTCGACGCGCAGACGCGCGATGTGCTGCACATCGAGTTGGAAGAGATTTGGGCGCGCACGCAAAAAACGATTGTGTTTGTCACGCACAATGTGCGCGAAGCGGTGCGGCTCGGCGACCGCGTGATGGTCATGTCCGCGCGCCCCGGACGCATTGTCAGCGATGTTCCGATAGAGCTGCCGCGCCCGCGCGCGATGGAAGATTTTGGCTTGGTGGAATACACGCGCACCATCGGCGAAGTGCTGCGCGTACAAGTTGACCGCGTGCGCGCCGCCGAACGCGGCGAGGAGGCGTAACATGAAAACAACACTGTTGACGAAAATCACGCGCCAATTGATATTTTTCGGCGCGCTCGCGGCAATCTGGGAAATTTTGTTTCGACTGAGAATCTGGCCGCCTTATATTTTTCCTTCGCCGCTCGCGGTCGCGTCCAGTCTGGTCGGCGGTTTTGCCGACGGTTCGTATCCGATTGGCATTGCGGTCAGTATGACGCGCATCGTCATCGGTTTTGGGATTGCGGTGTTGATTGGGCTGCCGCTCGGTTTGCTCATCGGACGCGTCGCGTTTTTGAGCGATACGCTCGGTTCGGTGTTGAGCGGTTTACAAACATTGCCGAGTATTTGTTGGCTGCCGCTCGCGCTCATTTGGTTCGGCTTGAACGAAAGCGCGATTTTGTTTGTGGTGGTGATGGGTGCAGTCCTTGCGATTGCGATTGCGGCAGAGGGGGGGGTGAGAAATACGCCGCCCGCGTATTTGCGCGCGTCCACCAACTTGGGCGCGCGCGGTTGGAATTTGTACCGCCATGTGATTTTTCCGGCCGCGCTGCCGTCGTTCTTGACCGGCTTGCGGCTCGGCTGGTCCTTTGCGTGGCGTTCGCTCATGGCGGGCGAATTGATTTACATCACGCTCGGTTTGGGGCAATTGCTCGCGATGGGACGCGACCTTAACGATTTGGCGCAGGTGATGGCGGTGATGCTGGTGATTATTGCGTTGGGTTTGGCGGTAGACCGCGCGGTGTTTTCGCCGCTGGAAAAATCGGTGCGTTACAAGTGGGGCTTGGAAACGAACGCGCGTTGAAAAATTTGTCGTTTACGCTATCTTCAATTCCGCGCGCGTGATGCCGTTTTCAATATCGTACGTCAATTCAAAACCCAGTTTTTCCGCGAGGCGCTTCATGCCCAAATTTTCCGGCAGAATTTCGCCGACGACGCGCGCCACGCCCTCTGCGCGCGCGACCTCTAATAATTTTTCCAACAGCACGGTGCCGATGCCCTGTTTTTGAACATCATCGCGAATCAATATGGCAAACTCTGCGTCCGGCGAAGCGCGCCGCCGCGTGAGGCGCGCGACGGCAAGAATCTCGCGCGTTTGCTCCACTGCGCGTTCGACGACCAACGCGATTTCGCGCGCGTAATCAATGGACGCAATGCGCGAGAGCCGTTCATGCGCGATGCGGTCTGACAACGTGAGGGCGTGAAAATAGCGCAAGTAGACCGATTGCTCGGACAATTTTTCGTGAAAGTGAACGAGCAGGGCTTCATCGTCGGGACGAATCGGGCGAATGACGATGGGCGTTTCATCGCGCAGTTGGGCTTTCCAAACGAACTGTAACGGATACGGACGAATCGCGGGCTGCGGCAATTCGCTTTCACTCAAGACGGGGTCGTACAAAAGAATGCGCGCGTCGAGCGCAAGCACGCGCGTTGGTTCGCCTGCGTTTGCGGGGGGCAGGACCATCAGCGGATGAATTTCAATCGCTTTGAGCCACGGCTGTTCGACGACGAGCGCGCTGAAACGCGTCAACACTTGTTCCAGTGCGGATAAATCCACATGCGCTTCGCGCAAAATTTCATATACGCGCGTGCTTTCCATCATGCGGCGCGCGAGCGTGGTGGTCAACGGCGGCAGGGCGAGCGCGTCATCACGATACCGCGCATCGCGTTCGAGAATGGCGGTGGCATCGGCGGGGAGGCGGCTTCTGTCCGCGTCGGCGGGGAAGGGGCGTTTCTCCGCACCGAAACGCAAAATCGGTCCGAACTGCGGGTCGAGTGTACAGCCGATGTGCAGCGCATAGCCGCCCTTGAGATTGAGCATCGGTTGTAACTGTACGCCTTGAAATTTTTCGGCGCCCAATAATTTGGTGACGGTATTTTTGACCGCGCGAAAGGTTGTACGGACATTGTGCGCGCTGGTGAGATTGAGAATCACACCGCCATATTCTACCTTGCGAATCAATTTGTCGGTGTTGAGTTTCATCACGACAGGATAGCCGAGCGCGTCGGAGAGTTTGGCGGCTTGCGCGGCAGTGGTTGCCAGATGTGTTTCGATGAATGGAATTCCGTAGGCGGTGAGGATTTGGCGCGATTCATCTTCGGTGAGAATGACGCGTCCCTCCGCACGCGCACGGGCAATCAATTCGCGCACGCGCACAGAATCACGCGGCGAATCATCCAGCGGCGCGGGCGTTTCGTACAGCGCGCGCAAATTTTCAGTGTACCGCCACAAGGCATCAAACATCCGCACGGCTTGGTCGGGATATTGAAACACGGGAATGGATGCCGCGCGCAAAATATTCGCGCCGACTTCGACTTCGGCGCCGCCCATCCACGCGGCGAGCAGTGGCTTGCGCATTTGGGCAAAGGGTTTTAATGCTTCGGCGGAGGCAGTGGGGTCGGTCATGGCTTGCGGTGTCAAAATGACAAGCACGCCATCGGCAGAGGGTTCTTCGGCAATCACTTGGAGCGCTTTGGCAAAGTGCGCGGGTTCCGCGTCGGCGCGCAGGTCTACCGGGTTGGCGTGACTCCAAGTCTGCGGCAAAATTTCGTCGAGATGCGCGACGGTTTCATTCGACAATTCCGCGAGCGCGCCGCCGTACGCGATGAGAGAATCTGCCGCCAGCACGCCGGGTCCGCCGGCGTTCGAGAGAATGGCGAGACGGGGTCCTTGCGGACGCGGCTGTTTTGCCAACACCTGCGCGATTTCAAACAGGTCGGCGATGGTTTCGACGCGCAGCGCGCCCGCGCGTCGAAAGGCGGCATCGAGCACCGCGTCGTTTTCGATTTCTGCGCCGGTATGTCGCTGCGCGGCGCGCGCCCCTTGGGGAGAACGTCCCGCTTTGAGTACGATAATCGGTTTGTCTGCCGCCACCTGGCGCGCCGCCGAAAGAAACGCGCGTGCCGCTCCAACCGTTTCCATGTACAGGACGATGCTTTTGGTTTTTTCATCCGCGCCGAAATAATCAATCAATTCGCTCCAGCCCACGTCAAGCATCGAGCCGATAGAAACGAACGCGCTGAACCCAAAGTTTTCGCGGATACTCCAATCCAATACGGCAGTCCCGAGCGCGCCGCTTTGACTGATAAAGGCAATGTCGCCTGCGCGCGGGACCGCGTTGGCAAAGGTAGCGTTCAAACCCGAATGCGGACGCATGACGCCGAGACAATTCGGTCCAAGCAGGCGAAGCGGCGTTGTCCCCTCCATGCCGCGCGCGTTTTCTAAAATGGCGCGTTCCATTTGCGCCCCCGCGTTGCCTGTTTCGCGAAAGCCCGCCGAAATGATGATGGCGCATTTGACATTTGCTTGCGCGCACTCGCGTACGATTTCGGGAACGGTATGCGCGGGGGTGGTAATGATTGCGAGGTCAATCGCCTCGGGCGCGTCTGAAATTTTTGCGTAGGCTTTGATGCCGAGCACTTGGGGCTGCGCGGGATGAATGGGATAAATCGCGCCGCCGAACGGCGAATCCATAAGATTTCGCAGCACGGTGCGTCCGACGCTGCGCGGCTTGTCCGACGCGCCGATGACGGCGACATTCTTGGGAGCAAAGAGTGGGTCGAGCGCAGAAGGATAGGGCATGGATATATTTTACCAAAAGAAAGCAATTGTACACTACACCGGTACAACACAACTGCCGCTGGTTTACAGCGGCAGTTGTTCCCCCTTGGATAATCACATTGTCATTCATGCAGGGGCGCAAGACAACGTGACCTCCACAATAAAATTAGCTATTCTGTACAACAGAATAGCATTAATGCGAGTCAAGTCAATATTTATTTTGTTGTATCTTGGTAATGCTTTGGTAACGCGGCGGATGCGCTATGGCAATCAATTGGACAGCGATGCGATGAACTTTTTGAGCTCGCTCACTTCGGGATTGCCGGTTGCGACCAAATGTCCGTTCAAAAAGAAACTGGGAATCGCGATGAGGTTGCGCGGTTTGACCGTGCCCGGTTCATCCAAGTCAATCACGCGGATAGTGACGCCGGGTAAATCGCGCCGCAGTTGTTCGATTTGTCCTTTGTTTGCCTGACAGATGGGACAACGTCCGCCGACAAAAATTTCAAGTTGCAGCGCGCGCGGCGCCAGCGGGGCGGCAGGGCGCGTAAAATTTGGGACGTTATCGTGAAGATGGGGAATGGCAGGGGGCGTACTTTTGGAACGAAACAATTCGGTGATGCGGTTCATTCGACGACTCCTCTTGGAATTATCACAAACCTGACGTGCCGGGCGCGGTTTTTATTGCCCACCGTATAGATGTATAGTGTGCGCGGCAAGCGCAAATGTTACCTTGCCGGTTGTTAAAATTTTGTGACAGAGTGGGAGTGCCTTTCCATACACTTTGTGTCAAACCTACGCGAAAATTGTTACAGGGGTATTTCCAAAATCTATGGAGAAACGGTAATGCAAGCACTTGACGGGGTGCGGGTCCTCGATTTATCGCGCCTGTTGCCGGGACCGTACGCGACGCAGCTGTTGGCAAATTTGGGCGCGGAGGTCATTAAAATCGAACGCCCGCCCGAAGGCGATTATGCGCGCGCGATGCCTCCATACGTGGAATTAGCGGATGACCAATTTGAAGGCGCGGTCTTTACGCAAAACAATCAAAACAAAAAAAGTGTGGCGCTTGATTTTGACGATGCGCGCGGGCGCGAAATTTTATTGCGCTTGTGCGAACGCGCGGATGTATTGGTGGAATCGTTCCGCCCGGGCGCGCTCGCGCGGCGCGGGCTGGATTATGAAACGGTACACGCGCGCAATCCGCGTCTCATTTACTGCGCGTTGAGCGGCTATGGACAGACGGGACCGTACGCCAAACGCGCGGGACATGATTTGAATTATTTGGCGCTTGCGGGCATTGCCCAGTTGAATGGCGGCTGCGGCGAAACACCGGTGCCGATGCCGGTTCAAGTTGCCGACCTCGCGGGCGGGATGCACGCGGCGCTCGCGATTGTGGCGGCGCTGCTAGAGCGCGAACGAACCGGAGTGGGAACCTTTCTCGACGTGGCATTGTTTGACGCGGCAATAGATTGGATGCAAACAGTGCTCGGCGCAATGTACCGCGCCGAAGGTGAAAATCCGCCGCGCAATGCAACGCCGTTGACGGGAGCGTACCCTTGTTACAACATTTATGAAACACGCGATGGTGAATTCATTTCACTCGGCGCGTTGGAGCCCAACTTTTGGCGCGCGTTTTGTGTTCATGCGGAACGTCCCGACCTGCTTGATTTTCAATTCGACAGTGAGGCAATCCCGCGTGTGGCAGAGCTGGTCCGCACGCGCACGCGCGCGGAATGGATAGAATTTTCCGCGCACGTGGATTGTTGCCTGGAGCCGCTGCTCGCGGTGAGCGAAGCGTTCGAGCATCCGCAGGTGCGCGCCCGCGCGTTGATTCGCACGGACGGGCGCGTGCCGCGTTTTGGGCAGGATACAACTGACGTGTTGCGCGCGTTCGGCATGGACGCCGACGAAATTGACGCATTGCGCGCGAGCGGAATTCTCGGCACACCGATATAAAAAATCCATCATGCAGCGAGGCATCGAAAAGTTGATATAATTGCATAGGTACTTTTTCTATGAACCCGCAAGACCTTCCTTCGCCATCGCTGTCTCCTGCAGAGAATGCGTCCTCGACTGCTCCCGTTCGACGCGGCGAAGTGGATCGCGCCGAAGCAAAAATGTTTCCGCTGCTTTTGTTGGGCGTCGGCGTTTTGTATTCCTTTTACACCGTCGCCCATTTTTTGTTTGCCCCTCCAACGTATGGATGGATTTTGGCAGTGTATGCTGCCGCGCTCGCGTTGATTGGTTACGGGTTTGGCTTGTATTTCCTCCGCCGCCAAGTGCCGGTCAAACGGCTCGACGCGCTGGTCACACTTTTTATCGCGTTGGGCGTTTCGCTCGCGCTGCTGCGCGTGTATTTCTCGCGTGATTTAGCGCAAGGTCCCGGCGTGCCTTTTGCTATCATTGCCGCAGGGATTTTTATCGCCGCGCCGCGTTGGTATGTTGCATTCCTTGTCGGCACGCTCATCAGTTGGCTGATTGTGGCGCTGATGGTGAATCAGTTTCTGATTTTGAATTTTGTTCAACTCAACTTGGTTGGCGCGGGCGCCGTTTCCGGCGCGGTGTTTTATGTGCGGCTGCGAACGCGCCGCGAGCTGGAAGCGCTGCATCTCGACGCGCAAACCAAGACGCGCGAACTCCAGGTGATGGTGCAGGAACAACAACGCGTTGAAGAAGAATTGCGCCGCGAGCGCGACTTTGCGCAGCAAGTTCTGAACACCATGGGGCAAGGGCTCGTCGTCACCGACAGCGAGGGCAGAGTGGAATATGCCAACCCTGCTATCACGCGCATGTTGGGGTACACGACGAGTGAACTGCTCGGCAAACGTTCTTTTGATGTGACCTCTGAAAACGAGCACCCAATTTTGGAAACGGCGCGCGCACAGCGCCGCAAAGGTGAAATCACCACGTACGAGCATCAGTTGCTCAACGCGCAGCAGGAACCTATTCCGGTCGTTGCAACCGGCGTTCCGCGCGGGCAGGGCGAAGATTATCGCGGCGCGATTGTGGTGCTCACAGATTTGAGCGCGCAGAAACAAATGGAGCAACAACTGGCGCAGGCGCGCGACCAAGCGTTGGAAGGCGCGCGGCTCAAAGCGGAATTTCTCGCGACGATGAGTCACGAAATTCGCACGCCGCTCAACAGCATCATTGGCATGACGGAGCTGCTTTTGGACTCGGGGCTGCATCCCGAACAGCGCGAGCTCGCGCGCACCGCGCGCGAATCGGCGGACGCGCTGCTCGCTATCATCAACAATATTTTGGACCTTTCCAAAATCGAATCGGGAAAAATCGGACTGGAACAAATTCCTTTTGACGTGCGCGAAATTGTAGAGGGCGCGGTGGAAATCGCTCAATCTGCCGCGCCTGCGAACTCTGTCCGCGTCGGGTACGCAATCGCGCCCAATGTGCCGCGCGTGGTGGAGGGCGACGCGGGACGCGTGCGTCAAATTCTGTTGAATCTGTTGAGCAACGCGTACAAGTTTACGGCGCAGGGACACGTGGAACTGCGCGTGGAAACGATGACGGGCGACGCGTCCGCTCCGGATGATGGCTATGTCACGCTGCGCTTTATGGTGCGCGATACCGGTATCGGCATGTCCGAAAAAGCGCAAGCGAATTTGTTTCTGCCGTTCGTGCAAGCGGACGGCTCTATCAGTCGGCGGTACGGCGGTACGGGTCTAGGACTCGCCATTTCGAAACGCCTGGTGGACATGATGGGCGGCGAAATTCATGTGGAGAGTACAGAAGGTGTTGGTTCTACATTTTGGTTTCAGTTGCGCCTGCCCGTTGTAGACGCGCCACTTGCTGACGAAGCGCAGCCCATGTTTGCGCCCCTCGCGCTCGCCGAACGATATTCGGGACTGATTCTGCTTGCCGAAGACAACGCGGCGAATCAAAAATTAACGCAGCTGCAGCTTTATAAATTAGGGTGCGCGGTGCAAACGGTAGGCAATGGACGCGAGGCATTACTGGCGGTGCAAGAATTTTCCGGAGCCAACAAGAGCTATGATTTGGTGTTGATGGATTGTCAGATGCCCGAGATGGACGGCTTTGAGGCAACGCGCGCGATTCGCGCGTTCGAGGCAGCGCGCGGCGAACATGTCCCGATTGTGGCAATGACGGCGAACGCGCTGCAAGGGGACCGCGAAAAATGTATTGCGGCGGGGATGGATGATTATTTGACGAAACCGGTCGTCATGCAGGCATTGCGAACGATTCTCGCGCGCTGGCTCACAAAAACCGAGTCCGGGATGGAGTCTGCACTCATTTTGCCTGCGTCCCTATCCAACGACGACACCGCACTCGGTTTGTCAACTCCCGCGTCGGCTGACGATAACGCGGATGCGACACAACTTGCCAGTCTTGACTTGGGCGTTCTGCATACCATGCGAACGCTCGAGTTTCCGGAAAGTGAAGGCGCGGTGGTAGAAATCTTTGATACATTTTTTGCGGCTGCACGCGCCCAACTGACAAGTTTGAATCTGTTGGTAGAAAAAGGCGACCGGGAACAAGTGCGCCGCATCGCGCATTCGCTGCGCGGCAGCGCGTCGAGTTTGGGCGCGCGTCGTTTGGCACAGTTCGCGCAAGATTTGGAAAGGCAAAGCAGTACGTTCTCACCCGACATGGTGGCGTTGGTTGCCGAACTCCAAGTGGAATTGGAAACAGTGCAAGCGCTTGTGGCAGAGCAACTGCACGGACATTGAATGACCTCATCTCGCGCGGATTGATTGAACCCCCTGACAACATACTGTCCCACTTACGGATTCGATTGGACAATGAGCGGGTTGCTCCCAACCCGAATCGCGATATAACCGACGCGCGCATCCAAATCCCCGGAGCCATTGTCGTTCACATTCGTCAGCGTTCCCGTCACATCCACAATTCGCAATTTGACGATGTTGGAACCAAAGGTCGCCGTGCGATTCGAGCGCGTCATTGCACACGGCACTTTGGCGGGCTGGGTTTCAATTGCCGAAGACCACAGCACCGTTTTGATTGTCGCGCCGCTTTTGAATTCATGCGCTTCAATGGAGCTAAAACCGGTGGTCGCTGTGCGCGCGCGGTTGAACGCCAAGCTGCCCAATTCCCGAATCAAGACTTGATACGCACTGTACGATGGCTTGGGCGTCAGGGTGTCGGTGACGAGACCGTAATGCCAATTGATTGCCGGACTATCCTGAAAGGTCCACCACACAATTCCACTCAAACCATACGCACGCGCGCGCACCATATTCATCCACAAGCAATTTGCCTGTTCCCCCAGACCCACGCCGCTTGAATCCACGCCGCTTTCTCCCACATACATCGGATAGTGCAGCTGATAATCTGACATCAGTTGGTCAAGCATGTCTGCTTTTGCCTGAATGCCAACCTTTGACGAGACCTTTTCCCATTTGGGGGAAAAAACATCATAGTGATTGAACATCAAAAGGTCAAAGTATTTCTCGCCGTCCGGGAGCGGATGAGTTTGCATGTAGGTAAAGAGTTCAGGCAAAAAGTAATAATTGAAAATACCACTGCTGGGCAAGTACCAGGAAGGCGCGGTCGCCGCGTCAAAATAATCGTATGCCATCGCGCCGGTGAGAAGACGCGCGTTCGGGTTAGCCGAGTGGACAGCTTTCCACGCCGCCGCCAACATGCGCGCGTAATCCGCGCGGTCATTTAGCCCGTTCCCATTAATGTCATTCGTGATGTGGTCGCCAAAACATCCGGAAAAATCCGGTTCCGTGACCGGATAGACGGTCCTGTCAGGTTCATTGGAAAGTGCCCACCATTCAATGCGCGGGTAATGTGCCGCCAACTCGTACATGAACGTTGAAAAGGCATCGAGTGTATCGGGGTTAGTAGTATCCAGTGGACCGCAATAGGTATTGGCAGCCCAGTCCGGGTTCACCGCAACAAAGATGATGGGGGTGAAACCTGCGTCGAGCATTTTATTCAAACTGGAATCAAAGACTTCAAAATGGAACTCGCCTTTAACCGGTTCGATACTTTTCCAAGAAATGCCGGTCCGCATTGTATTGGCTCCAATGTTTTGGGCAAGGTCAAGCGCGTCTGCGTTTTGGAGAACTTGACCGCCCTCGTCCACGCCGTAAAAAACAAATGATGTCGCGGTTGGCGTTGGGCTCGGTGTAAATGTTCGCGTCGGAGTCCCGGTACGCGTCGGGGTACCCGTGCGGGTGCGTGTAGGAGTGCGCGTAAAGGTTTGCGTACGGGTTGGAGTGAATGTGCGGGTAAACGTGGGCGTACGCGTCGGTTTAGGCGTATTCGTCCATGTTGGCGTAGCTGTAAATGTTTGTGTGCGCGTCGGTTTGGGTGTTGGCGTGTCGGTGTTTGTCGCGGTTGGCGTTTTGGTGTGCGTCGGGGCACGCGTCGCGGTGAGCGTCAGCGTTGGTGTATCGGTACGCACGCGCGTCGGTTTGCGCGTGGGCGTGTCGGTGTTTGTCGCGGTTGGCGTTTTGGTGTGCGTCGGGGCACGCGTCGCGGTGAGCGTCAGCGTTGGTGTATCGGTACGCACGCGCGTCGGTTTGCGCGTGGGCGTGTCGGTGTTTGTCGCGGTTGGCGTTTTGGTGCGCGTGGGAACACGCGTGGCAGTAAGCGTCAGCGTTGGTGTATCGGTACGCACGCGCGTGGGTCTGGGCGTGTTGGTTGGTGTTTGGGTGCGGGATGGTTTCCGCGTGGGTGTATTGGTACCCGTTATGGTAGGTTCACGGGTTGAAGGTTCCGTGGGTGACGCGGCGGCTGTTTGCGTGCGCGTCGGTCTTGGGGTACGTTTTGCCGGAATTAATTGTTCGGCAGGGATGATTTCCCGCGCATGTTTTTTGCTTTGCCATTCGAGAGAGATTGCTGCATCACCGCGCTTTTCATAGTATTCGATTTTAATAGGATATTTTTTGTTGGCTTGGAGGGCAATTTTGGCACGCGCGGTCTTGGCAAAGGAATTGTCCCACGTATCAATGACCAGCTGGCGGTCGAGCCAAACGCGCACGCCATCATCCGCTTTTACAATAAAGCGATGTATTCCTGAGGAGCGCGGCACGACCCAGCCGGACCAACGCACCGAAAATGTATCGGGGTCAATCGCCGGGTCAGGAGATGCTTTCCCCCAGTCAAAATTGATTTCCGCATCAATGCGGGTCAACTTTAGTTTTTGCAGATTCTGTTTGTTGAAATATTCGCCCCTGAGTCCGCTGCTCGGCTCGGCGGCAGTGGGGACAACTGTAACCAGTCCCAACATTGCTGCAAAGAAGAACGCCGCGAACAAGGCGGATGCCAATCGGCTCGTCATCACAACTCCGTCAGCGGCGTGTACCATTCATGGGAACAAAACGCGCAGCTCAAAACATACTGTACTTGCACGCGGCGACTGCCAACATGCCCGCTTTCAAATCATGCCGCAGATTTTTTTCGCGTGCGCTTATTGCATCATTAACCAAGCTCTCGGCGTCGCAACGCAAAAACTTGTTGAGAAATCGGTCTCACCTCAACACGCACTCACAACAAGTTGGTTAATGATGCACCGGGTCAACCTTATTACGGGGGAATATGCGCGGGTTTGCGCATTGGTGGATGATTCTAATTGAAATCGCGCAGGAGGTCAATGAAGCCGCTAAAAATTGCAAGGCAACTGCAAAGTCGCGCCAATTATCATTTCGAGCGGACGCGAGAAATCTCAACCTTTCGTGACAAACGAGATTTCTCGCCAGACCGCTCGAGATGACAGCTACTGCGTAACATGAGTAAATAAAACTGCCGCCCTCACCTTGAGAGCGGCAGTCTCCCATCTCCGGTCTCTTACTCGTTCTGCCCAAACTTGGCAATGTCTTCCGGCAGGGCGTCGGCGCGCACGGTTTTGTCCTGTCCCTGAACCATTTCGCGGATTTCGTCCACCACGCCCGGATTCGCCAGCGTGGTCACATCGCCCACATCGCGGCGATTGGAAATGGACGCGAGCACGCGACGCATGATTTTGCCCGAACGCGTTTTCGGCATGTCGGGAACGATATACACAAATTTCGGACGCGCGATTTTGCCGATGAGTTCTTCGTTCGCTTTGACCACGCGCATCACAATATCGTCGCTCGGTTCAATGCCCGGTTTCAATGCGATATACACAACGGGCACGCGCCCTTTCATTTCATCCGCAACGGGAACGACCGCCGCTTCCGCGACTTCAAAAACAGTGAGACAGGCGGACTCGATTTCTTTGGTGCCGAGCCGATGTCCTGCGACATTGATTACATCGTCAATGCGTCCGAGAATACGAATATAGCCGTCGTCCGCTTCCATCGCGCCGTCGCCCGCCAAATAGGGCCAATCGCGCCAATCTTTGCTGCTGCTGTCGCGATTGTAGCGGCGATAGTACGTGTCCACGTAACGTTGTGGGTCTCCCCAAATCGTTTGCATTTCGCCGGGCCACGGATTGCGAATGCACAGATTGCCGGCGCGTCCCGAACCGCGCGGCACCTCATTTCCATCTTCGTCCAAAATTACCGGATGAATTCCCGGCATTCCCGGACCCGCGCTCCCGGGTTTCATCGGCTGAAGCGCGGGAAGCGTGCTGCACAAAAAGCCGCCCGTTTCCGTTTGCCACCACGTATCGGTGATGACCGCTTCCTCTTTACCCACTTCGTGATAATACCAACGCCACGCTTCGGGCTCAATCGGTTCGCCGACGGTGGTCATGCACTTGAAATGATAATTGTATTTACGCGGTTCTTCGGGACCGACTTTGCGTAACATGCGAATCGAAGTGGGCGCGGTGTGAAAAATATTCACGCCAAGTTTTTCCGCAATGCGCCATGGACGACCCGCATCGGGAAACGTGGGAACGCCTTCATAAATCACGCCCGTCGCCGCGCACGCCAGCGGACCGTACACAATGTACGAATGTCCCGTAATCCAACCAATGTCCGCCATGCACCAGTACACATCGTCGGGATGAATGTCCTGCACCCATTTCGAAGTCGCGGTCACGTACGCGAGATAACCGCCGGTGCGATGTTGAATGCCTTTCGGTTTGCCCGTCGAACCGCTCGTGTACATTACAAAGAGCGGCGCTTCGGCATCCATCTTTTCGGGTTCGACAATTTTTCCTTGATGCTCTTGGAGCAAATCGTTCATGAAAAAATCGCGCCCCTCGACCATCGGGGTTTTCGCGCTGTACTTGCCGGGATACCGCTGCCACACCAAAACTTTATCCACCTCTTGTCCCAATTCGTTCGCGGTCTGCACGGCGAGGTCCGCGTTCGCTTTGTGGTCAATCAGCGCGCCATTGCGCCAATACGCGTCCATCGTCACCAAAACGCGGCTGCCGGAATCTTGAATGCGCGTCCCGCACGCTTGCCCACTGAATCCGCCAAACACTTGGGAATGAATGATGCCGAGCCGCGCGCATGCGAGCATCGTAATCGGCAGTTCGGGCGTCATCGGCAGATGAAAGGTCACGCGGTCGCCCGCTTTCAATCCGAGCGCGCGTAACAACGACGCAACCTCATTCACGCGTTGATGCAAATCGCGAAAAGTGATGCGCGTCTCACCTTCGTCTTCGGGTTCGGGAACGAAAATAAACGCGGCTTTGTCGCCGTACTGGTCGAGATGACGGTCAATGCAGTTGTACGACGCGTTGAGTTTTCCGCCGACGTACCACTTCCAAAACGGCGCGTTGCTCGTATCGAGAACGGTGTGATACGGCTCGAACCAATCGAGCATGTCCGCGTATTCCCGAAAACAATCGGGGAACTTGTCGAGCGTAAAGCGGTCAAGCACGTTCGGGTCGTTCATGTTCGCTTGCGCGACAAATTTTTCGGACGGATAGTAATAATCTTCTTCCTTCCAATGCACGGCGATTTGCGCTTCGCTCACATCCGTCTTGACCATCGTGTCGGCATCTGCCATAGATTGACCTCCGGGAAAGGATTTATGATTTCGGTATTTTATTTTCAGATGTATCGCGCGTCAATCCTTCGTTACAAGAGTGGCAAGGCAACTGCAAAGTCGCGCCAATTGTCATTTCGAGCGGATGCGAGAAATCTCAACCTTTCGTGACAAACGAGATTTCTCACAGAGTTTACCCCGAAGGATTGAGGGGTTCGAAATGACATATCCTTGTCAAGGGACTTTGCAGTCGCCTTAACAAGAGTGGAGAAAAAACTATGCCTCGAAAACGACAACTCCCGGACCTCAAGAAACTCGCGCAGCGCGGCAAAGTCGCGGTGTGGCTGGTGGACGGCGCGTGGGTGCGAAC
>JAKOPZ010000301.1 GCA_029778615.1 Chloroflexota bacterium
ACGAAGGCGGCGCGTCGTGGTCATGGCACGATGACCCGCACGCGGGCGGCGCGTTTGCGATGTTTGAACCCGGACAACAGACGCGATTGTACGCCGACATTATCAAACCTGAAGGACGAATTCATTTCGCAGGCGAACACGCGTCGCTCGCGCACGCGTGGATTCAAGGTTCCATCGAATCGGCGCTGCGCGCCGCGAGTGCAGTGAATGAAATTTGAGATTAAAGACTGGAGATTGTCATGCGTTTTGTCTTGATGTTGGGAATCATCGTTTTTTCAATAATGGTCATTGGGTGCGCGAGTCCCGCGCCGAATTTGGCGACGCCCGCGCGCGCGCCGCTTCAAGTGCCGACGGTTGCGCCAACGGCAGGATTGGTGACGGCGACGCCTGAACCTGCGAACGCGCCGCCAACGCCCACTGCCGCGCCGCAAGGTGTCGCCACGGCGATTGCGCCCGCCGCGACGCAAGTGCCCGTTGCGCCCGTGACAGCCGATTCCAAATTGATTGGTTCGTACAGCGGAATTTTGCCCGCCGCCGATGCGATTGCGCGCGTGGTCACGCTTGACCTCGCGCTCGACGGCGCGGCAACCATGAGTACGCAATTCATCGGCAAAGGGCAACCCAATGTCGAAAGCGGCACGTGGGTTCAAGATGGCAGCAACGCAGTTGTCACGTTTACGCAAAACAATGGACAGCCCGAAGACAACCGCATCACGTGGGCGCTTCAAGGCGACAAGCTGGTTACAGTCGAGTATGACCGGTCACAGTATGGAAGCGCGGGTCTGCCCTTGACGCGCGTCGGCACGGGGGAACTGGTGTCGGAAAATTTTCAAGGCGTGTCATTCAGTTTTGATTCATCTCTCGCGCAGTCCGCGCAAGCAACTTTTCTTGCTGCGCGCCCGGTGGAACAAGCGCCCGCGTTGGGAGGCGGCGCGCCGCAGGGGATGCAGTTCGTTTTCGATAATCAAAACCTGCCAGATTTTTTTGACCCGACGAAACCGCAAGTGTATGTGTATCCTGTCGAAGGGTTGAAAGCGCTCGACCCATCCATCGCTGCGAGTATTGAATCTTTGCAAAAAATTCTTGCGGATGGAACTGTCGCCCCTGACGAACAAATTCCGGTCTTTCCCATCATTCCCGCGTCCCAGGTGTTTCATTCGCAAGCGCGCGTAATTGATTTTGTGAATGGGACAGGCGTGAGTTTTATCACGTACTATGCGCAAGATGTTTCACCCATTCGTCCCGACCAAGTGTTTTGGACATTTCAAGGTATCACGCTCGATGGCAACTATTACGTTTCCGCATTTTGGAAAATCGAATCGCCCGCGCTGCCTGAAGCAAAAGACATTTCCGGCGCCGAGTACGACGCGTTTGTCAAAGAATACAAAACGTACCTGAGCAATCTCGTCAGCACGCTGGACAGTTTGCCGCCCGCGGGCATGGTCCCCAACTTGGCGTTGTTGGAAAATATGGCGCGTTCGATTAACGCGACCCCGTTGTTCCCGACGCCGACACCCGCGCCCGAAGCAACCACCGCGAGCGCACAAGCGCAAGCCACTCCGTCACCCGCCGCGCAAAATGATGAAACCCATGTGGCAGAATTTCAAGACGTGAGGTTTTCGTTCGCGAACGCGTTGGCGCAGTCCGCGCAAGGTGTGGCAATGCCCGCCGTCAAGTTCGACAAAAATGTTCCCGCGTTTGGCGGCGGCGCGCCCGCGCACATCGCTTTCGGTTTCAATGGCGAAACGGTTTCGCCCGATGTAAATCCATTTCAGCCGCAAGTGCGCGTGTATCCGGTCGAGGGGCTCAAAGAATTGGACCCCATCATCGCGCAAGAAGTGTTGGCGTTGAAAACTTTGTTGTCGGTGCAAGCCACCGACGTTCCGGACCCGCTGCCGGTGTTTCCACCGTTCAATGCGCAGCAAGTGCTTCATCCGCAAATGAAATATCTCAATTTCCAATCCGGCAAGGGCGTGCGCTTTGTGACCTATTACGCGCAG
>JAKOPZ010000302.1 GCA_029778615.1 Chloroflexota bacterium
GGCGAGGAACTCAAGAAATGGATTGGCGGAGAATTTTTGGCGGCGGTTGTACATTCGCCAAATGTAATTGTCGTGATTGCGGGACAGCATGTGCCGACGCCAAGTGTGGAGTGGATGGACGATTTTGTGCATCGCAAACTAGAGAGCATTCGAGATGTGGATGCGTGGCACGAATGCGCGCAGCGCGCGGGCATCGAATTTGAACGACATCAGATAGAGACCTTGTGCTGGATTTTTGATGGACACCCTGCGGGCATGACGACGGCGCTCTTGAAACGCGCGGCGGAGTTGGGCTTATGAGCATGGATTATTTGACGCGCCTTGCCGCCGCGCAATCGGCACAAGAACGGACTTGGATTATTACAGAGAGTTTGTTGAATTCTCTGCCTGACGATTTGCGCTCGATGGTTTGGGCAGCGGCGATTCCCCATTGGTTCGATGAAAAAATTTTGGCGGCGCTGCGTCCCGAATTCGCGCAACAATCCGCGCGGCTTTATGCAGATTTGCAGACCTTACCATTTGTCGAAGTCTTTCAAGGACGAGGACACAACATTCACGAATTGACGCGCAAGGTGATGCTTGAACATTTGTGGAATGAAAAACGAGACGAATATCGCGTGCTGTCGCAAAGAGCAGCGGATTATTTTGGACAAGATGAAATAACCGAGAATCGGATTGAATCAATTTATCATCGAGTCATTGCGAATCCTGAACAAGGCGCAAAAGAGTTTTGGGAACAAGGGGCGGCTTGGAATGACTCTTTCAATTACGCGGAACTGAATTCTTTGAGCGAGAGCGTCTTGGAGCATGTGCGTGAGCGGGAACTCGAGGGGCGCACAAAGGGGTTGGCATATTTCTTTCGAGGGTTAGAGGAAAACCGAATCTATCATCAAGCGGAAGCTTTGAGCGCGTTCCAACAAGCTTTAGAAAATACGGAAGCTGATAAACAATTGCGTGCGAATGCGCTAAAGGCGACGGGCGACGTGTTGCAGTTTCTCGACAAGCGTGATGAAGCGTTGGCGCGCTATGATGAAGCGTTGCAATTATTCCGTGCGGTGGGAGATCGCTTGGGCGAAGCGAATAGTCAGCTCGCGCTCGGTGATATGGAGAGAACGGCAGGTAGAACAAACAAGGCGCGTACGTCGCTGCAATCTGCGCTCAAACTCTATCAATTGATTGGTGACAATTACAGCCAAGCGCGCGCGTTATATCGGATTGGCGATTGCGCTGCCGATGAAAAGAATTGGAATGAGGCATTGGAATTCTATCGCCAAGCGGTTGTCCTATGGCAATCCATTGGTCAAACTGACCTTGCTAAACAAATCATTGAACCGAAGATCGCGCAGGTAGAAAAAGAGCGTGGCTGAATTTCAAAATTCCGAAATTTTCCAAATTTCGGAATTTTGAAATTCATAAACCCAACCCCCTCCCAATCACCTCTTTCATAATCTCATTCGTCCCCGCGTAAATGGACTGCACGCGCGCGTCGAGATACGCTTTGCTGATGGGATATTCCGTCATGTAGCCGTAGCCGCCGAACAATTGCAAGCATTGGTCGGTGACGCGTTTTTGCAAATCAGTTGCCCACCATTTCGCCATGCTCGCTTCTTCGGTCGTCAATTCGCGCGCGTTCAATGCGAGAATGCACTTGTCAATGAACGCGAAACCGAGTTCGATTTCGGTTTTCATTTCCGCCATCTTGAAACGCGAATTTTGAAACGAGCCGACGGGTTTGCCGAACGCATGACGCTCTTGAATATATTTCAACGTCATTTCAAACGCCGCATTTGCGGCACCCATCGCGCCAATGGCGACGTGCAAACGTTCTTGCGGCAACTGCTGCATCAAATAATAAAATCCTTTGCCTTCTTGCCCCAACAAATTTTCGCACGGCACGCGCACGTTGTCGAAAAATAATTCGGCGGTGTCTTGCGCTTTCAATCCAATCTTGTCGAGTTTGCGTCCGCGCTCAAAACCTTCCATGCCGCGTTCGAGCATCAACAGCGAAATGCCCTTGTGTTTTTGTTCGGGATTCGTTTTCACGACGGTTACGACCAAATCCGACATGATGCCGTTCGTGATAAATGTTTTCGAGCCGTTGACGATGTAATGATTGCCGTCGCGCACCGCCGTCGTGCGAATGCCTGCGAGGTCACTGCCCGCTGCTGGCTCGCTCATCGCAATCGCCATGATAGATTCGCCCGTCACGCATTTGGGCAGCCAACGTTTTTTCTGTTCCTCGTTCGCGTAATGCATCAGGTAGGGCAAAACAATATCCGTGTGCAAACCCCAACCGATGCCCGTCGCGCCCGCCGCCCACAATTCTTCGGCGATGATGGCGTTGTAGCGAAAATCTTGAATCCCCGCGCCGCCGTACTCTTCGGGGACATCCATGCACAAAAATCCCATGTCGCCCGCTTTGCGCCACACTTGGCGCGACACCATGCCGTCTTTTTCCCACTGCGGATGAAAGGGCGTCACATTTTTTTCAATAAATGCGCGTACTGTTTCACGGAACATTTGATGCTCTTGGTCAAAAATTGGACGTTTCATTTTTTTGGATGTAGCAGGTAGCAGGTATCAGGGTAGTAGGGCATCCCTGCTACTTGCTACTTACTACTTGCTACCTACTACTCAATCCTTTGCCTCGCTCCGCCATCTCCAGCAACAACTGCGGCGGCTCGAAACGCGCGCCGTATTTTGCTGCCAGTTCGCGCGCACGCGCAATAAATTTTTCAATCCCGTACGCGTTGATGAATTGCAGTGTGCCGCCCGAATACGGCGCGAAACTCCAACCGAAAATACTGCCGATGTTGGCGTCCGCGCTCGACGTAAGAACACCTTCCTCAAAACACCGCACCGTTTCCAAGCATTGCACAAACAACAAGCGGTCCATCATTTCTTGCTGTGACAATTCCACATCGGACGGTGGAAAATGATTTTGCAATTCGCGCCACAAAAATTTTTTCTCATCTTTTGGCCGCGCGCCATCACCCTCCTTGTCAGTCGAGCGTTGAGGGTGAGCGCGTGCGGGATATTCATAAAATCCCGCGCCTTGCAATTTGCCCGTGCGTTTCGCCGTGTTGACCATGAAATCTACCACGCGGTCACTCGCGTCGCGCGGAAAAATTCTTCCTTCGCTCTCGAAATCTTTGCGCGTCTGTTCGCGAATGTGCCAAATCAAACCGATGTTCACTTCATCACTCACCGCGAGCGGACCGACAGGCATTCCTGCTTTGATGCCCGCCGATTCAATTGCGCGCGGATGTTGTCCTTCGGCAAGCAGCATCATGCCTTCGCTCACGTACGTTCCGAAAACGCGCGAGGTATAAAACCCGCGCGAATCATTCACCACGATTGGTGTCTTGCCGATTTGCAAAACAAAGTCGAACGCTTTAGCAATCGCCCCGTCCGACGTTTCCCTGCCGCGAATAATTTCGACGAGCGGCATTTTATGAACGGGCGAGAAAAAATGAATGCCGACGAAATTTTCGGGACGCAAAGATAGAGACTGGAGACTA
>JAKOPZ010000303.1 GCA_029778615.1 Chloroflexota bacterium
GACTTCGGCCACGGCGGGATGCGCTTGCAGCAGCGATTCCACTTCTTCAGACGAAATTTTCATGCCGCCGCGATTGATAATGTCTTTGATGCGTCCGACATATTTGTAATATTTTTTCTCGCCGTTCACGTCCGCGATTTCAAACGCATCGCCCGTGTGATAATAGCCGTCCGCATCTATCGTCCGCGCGGTCATTTCGGGTGCGTTGAAATACCCTGCCATCACCGCAGGACCCCACACGCACATTTCCCCCGCCTCATTCGGTTCCGTAATTTCGGAACCATCGGGACGCGTCAATTTTGTTTTCATCCAATTGCCCACCGCGTTCGCCCACGTGAAACCTTCAACGCCGAAACGCGGAAAGTAAACTGCACGCAGTTCGGCGTCGGGAATATCATGATGACTGCCGACGATAGTGATGCCTTCATTTGAACCGAAATAATTGATGACGGGAATCTTGTATTGCTCTTGCCACGTTTTCACCATCCATGGCGAAAGCGGCGCGGAACCCGAACCAATCACTTGCACCGAATCCAATTTCGCTTGCGCGAGAATTTCAGGTTTTTGCAAAAGCATGTTGAGGAGCGCGGGCGGCGCGACGGTGAATTCAATCTGTTCGACTGCGATTTGTTGCAAAAACGTTGGCATCGAAAACGGTTGATGCAAAACCATTTTGCCGCCATTCAACAACCACGGCATGAACATGCCGCCGATGCCAGCCATATTCACCAATGGAAACGGATTGAGAATGTGCCATCCTTCGCGCGGGTCAGCGGCAAAACTTGTCGCGAGCCCGGGCACAAGCCAATCGTTGTAACTGCGCGGCACACCTTTCGGTTTTCCCTCTGTCCCACTCGTCCACACAATCGTGATAATCTCGTTCGCGTTGATTGGTGTCATCGCCTTGTGCGCGCTCAAGACTTGTTGGTCATATTCTTGCCCGATGAGCGCGTCGAGTCCCACAACACCATCAGGAACATTTTCGCCGAACGCGAAAATCGTTTGGATTGATGGCAACTTGGCGCGTAAATTTTGAATCATCTCTGCGTGATTGTGTTTGCCAATGCGCGTCGCGGTGATGAATGCTTTCGCGTTCAATTGATTGACGATTTGTTCGATTTCGTACTCGCGAAATTGAACGGGCAGCGGCGAGACGATACAGCGCACATACGCGGTGGCAAAAAATAACGCGACGAGTTCAACGATATTCGGCAATTGCACAATGACAATGTCATCATTGCCAATTCCATTTTCAATCAAATGCGTCGCGAGATTTTCTGCGAGCTGTCCCAACTCACTCCATGTCAAACGCTTTGCCGCGCCGTCGGTAAATTCCGCGCGATTCAATGGGTCAACCACCGCCACCGCGTCGGGTTTGTTGACAATGTGGCGCGCGAGCATTTGCGTCCACGTTTCATCACCCCACCAACCCTGCGAGGTATATTCGCGAATTGTGTTTTCATCTCTAAGAATCATCGTTGACTCCCTTGTCACAGTAATCAGTAATCGGTATTCAGTGTTCAGTGTTCAGTGAAAATAAAAACTGATTGCTGATTACTGGTTACCGACTACTGGTCACTCGTATTTTCCAACCATTGCGCGCAATCTGGCGCAAGCACACGCGTTACGGCTTGACGATACAAAAGCAAATCAACTGGACCCAAAACGTCTTTCCATCTGCCGTTCGTACCTTTGAAAAAAAAGGTCTGCGCGCCGCCTTTGAACGAATCGGCAAGCCCGTCGGCTCCCTGTTGTGCCGCGCGGCGCATTGCATCAAGCGTCACGCGCGGCGCAATCGTTTCAATTTCTTGAGGCGTGACCTCAATTTCCAAAAAGTTGGCAATGCGCGCAATTTCGCCGCGCACGTCGCGCAACAAATCCGCGAAATGCACAAACAAGATATTTTCCAAATGACGAAACTCCCACCACGTTTGCGTATGATGCAAATTCCCCCAAAACGGATACCCCTCGCTTTCCCAGGGAAACCAGCCGTGCGTCATCCAATTTTGAAAAAATTCGTGAATCGTCGGCGGGCAGTGCGGCAGTGGCGGACCGATGCGGAGCGGCGAATTATTCATTTCGATATAGAGCGCTTCAGTATAGTTGGAATAATGATTCCACATGGACATCGCGACATCACGCGCATCGCGCGCGACGATGATGTATTTTACGTTTTGGAAAAATGGCAAGCCATCCGACGCAAGATGCGATTTGATGACGCGTCGCGCGGTCTGCTGTTCCAATTCTTGCAGAACCTCTTCCAGTGGGCGGCGATTCCGTTCCAGCCACGGCGATACATCATCGCGCGATGGCACATCGCGTCCATGATGCACCAACTGCACAACAATTTCCTGCATCCATGTTGTGCCAGATTTGTACGAGGTGGAAATCACAATGTCGTCCGCGCGGGGTTGAAACGCGTCCCAGCGCGTGCTGTCAATGTGATGGTTTTGATAAATGTGTTTTCGCGTTGGAAACATGGGTGGTGAGCAATGGCAAAAGTGAATCGTAATCCTGTTTCTTGATGACTGACGACTGATTACTGGCTACTGATTACTGACTACAGGCAACTGCGCCTCCGCGACCCAACACGCGTGAAAACCGAGCGGCACGCGCTGTGGAATGAGTACGCGTCCGACCGGACCCGCCGTCACATTTTGCGCGTCGAGAATGACCACTTCGGTTTGATTTTCGCGTTCGTCATGCACGAAAGAGACAATATAGCCATCGTCTTCAGATTTCGCGTTGGGACGCGGGGCGAGCGGTGCTTCACTCCCAAAACGTCCGTCGCCGAACCAGTACGTGTCTGAACGTTTTTGTTGTAAATCATAACGCGTCAGTCCATCAAACAACAACGTGCGTTCGGAATTGATGTGAACGTTGTACGCAAAACGCGAATGACAACCGAGCGCGTGATTGTTCACTGTCGGAAATTCGGTGTTCTCGTCGTCGAGCGAACGTTCGCGCGTTTGTCCCGTTTTCAAATTAAAGCGCCATTCGTACAAATGCGCGTCGAGTCGCAAATATGCCAACATTCGATTTAGGTCGCCAGTGATTTCGGCGGGCGGTTCGGGCGTATCCACGCGGCACGCGAGCATCACAATTTCGTCGCCCTCTTCCCACGCGTTGACGCTGTGATAAATATAGCACGGCGCGGCGTCAAACCATTTCACCGTATCGCCCGCGCCGTGACGCGCGATGATGCCAAAACGACTCGGCAAATCGCGAAAGAATCGCGCTTTGTACCGTCCCGCTTTTGCCGCGTCGGGGTCGGCGAACAACGGCAAGTCCATCAAAATCGAATAATGTTCCGTAATTGCCATGTCGTGCGGCATGCGCGCGCCGGGCAACTCAATCGGGACAAAATGTTTCAACAAACCGTCCGCGCCCGAAACACCGTACCACATGTACGGCGGACGCGGCGCGTAATCAAAAAACATCATCTCGCCCGTTCGCAGGTCCACTTTTGCGTGTGCGGAAATTCTTGCGCGAAACGCGCCACCGAAATCTTCAACGCCCAATGTTTCCAACGTGCGCGCGTCAATTTTGTACGGCTTGCCCGACAAATACCACAACGCCATCAAATGATTGTTGTGAAAAATCACATCGGTGTTTGCCGTATCTTTCAGGCGCATGTCACTCGGATTGCGCGCGGGATTTTCCAAAACGCCTGTCCACAACGAATCGCCCGCGACGGTTTCGCGGTTGAACGCTTCCGTGCGAATCCAGCGATTCCGATAACTCGCGCGTCCGTTTTCAAAATGCACCGCGTGCAGCATCCCATCGCCGTCGAACCAGTGATAACGTCCTTTCGGCTGATAGCGCGGATTCGGACCATTTCGCACATACA
>JAKOPZ010000304.1 GCA_029778615.1 Chloroflexota bacterium
CCGCTGCCGAATTTTGGTGACATTGGCAGATTTTTCGCCGAAGGCATTCTGCTGTGGATTATGACAGGGATTTATTTGTTACCGCTCGCGGTAATGCTTTTCCTCACCAGTTTTTCCACACTTGCCACCGTTCTCGAAATTTTGGGATGGGTGTTGGAGCGCATTTTTACGGGGAACAACACAATTTCGTTCGCAGTACTGCTCGCGCGAATTGGCTTTGACAGATTATTTGCGGCAGCGGTTGGCGGAATTTTGCCGTTGCTCTATGTCGTGCTGTCTTACCCGTTTTATCGTATCGCCATGATACGCTATGCCTTGGGGAGTAACGCCTTTGTCTTTTTCGATGTCGTGGGCAACCTGCGACGAATTCCCGGCAATGCCATCATGTTGTTGTCCCTACTGTTTATGGAAATTTTGACCGGCACACTTTTCGTCACCATTAGTGGAATCATTGCCGCGAGTCTCGTCGGGCTTGCGATTGTGCCGTTCGTGTTGGCAATTTTATTTCCGCTGCAGTATTCGATTACGGGCTATTTGTTTGGTTCGCTCGCGGAACGAATGAATCCGGTGCAAAACGGTTGAAAAGACAACTCAAGGCAATCTATTTTGGGCTTGGCAGGTTTTTGGGCTGGACACAAATGATGGAGGGTTGTGATGCGCTCAATAACAAGATTTGTAATCGTATCAATGTTCCTTATTTCGGCAGTAGTTGGCATGGTCGAACCCGCACTGGCAGACGATCACGGTGATACCTGTGCGACCGCAACGAACGTGAGCCCCAGCAGCAACACAAACGGTGCCATTTCGCCTGCAGGCGACAAGGATGTATTCAAAATCCAAATGCCGAGCGACGGGCAATTGATAGTAACGACCAACAGCGACATGGACACTTATGGGACTCTGCGTGACTCAAACTGCATATCCATTCAAACAGATGATTCGGGCGGAACAGGGGCGAATTTCCAAATAAGTCGTTGGGTAAGCGCAGGAACCTACTATGTTGAAGTGCGTCACTATTATTCAACAGGCACAGGGAACTATGTATTTCACGTCGAAAGTGACCTTGCAACAGATGACCATGGGAATAACTGCACGACCGCTTCAATTGCAAATGCTCACATGAGTCAAGCTTCAGGAAACTTATCTGTTTACGGTGACAAAGATTTTTTCCGGCTTGACTTGCCCAGTGATGGGTTAGTGACAGTGTATAGCACAAGCAATATGGACACCGTGGGGGAACTACGCGATTCGAATTGCTTTTCGATTCAATATGCCGATGGTGGTGGAACAGGCAGTAATTTTCTCATCAGCAGAGAACTCACACAAGGCACGTACTATGTAGAAGTGCGCAACTATTATAAAACGGACAAGGGACCTTATGTCTTTCATGTCGAAAGCGATTTTGCCGATGATGACCATGGTAATAACTGCGCGACCTCGACCAGTTATAGCGGCACGAGCATGGCAGGGCAACTTTCAGTCTATGGCGACAAGGACTTTTTCCAAATAGTGATGCCATCAGCCGGAAGTTTCAAGGCATTTAGCACAAGTAACATGGATACTGTTGGAGTCCTTCGTGACCTGAACTGTTTCACTATCACCAGCAATGACAGCAGCGGCGACTTTACGATTGAGCAGAATTTGGACGCAGGAACGTATTATTTGGAAATTCACAACTATTACAAAAACGAAACAGGCAGTTACAATGTTTCGGTCAACGTGCCATGCCAAGCCAAACCCGCAGCGCCCAAACTTACCAAACCAACCAATGGCAGCACCAGCACCAAAACCAAAGTCAAACTCGATTGGAACAATAGCAATTGCGCCGCGCGCTATCAAGTGATTGTGCGACAAAATTCCACTACCGGTCCAAAAATGCAGGAAAACAAAAACCTGACCACAAGCCAATTCACCACCAAAAGTTTGCCCAAAAACAAAACGTACTATTGGCAGGTCAAAGCGTGCAATGCCAAAGGGTGTAAGGCATCGGCATGGTGGAGTTTCAAGGTTCAATAATTCCAAAAAATCTCGCCGACGAAATTCGTCGGCGAGATTTTTTTTACGGCTTGATTTTATACACCGCGCCGCGCTGCTGTCCATTCCACGGAATCGTCACACCGTAATTGGCAAAATACAAATAACCGTCGGGTCCCCATTCGACGCCGGTCGGATAGGCGAGATTCGCAATGACTGTTGTCGTAGTGGAATCCCCCTCGCGCAATTTCACGATGCTGCCCGGCGCGAGAAAATTTCCTTGCGGGTCCAAATCGCTGACGAATTGCGACGCGTAAAATGTTCCGTCGGGCGCTTGCGCCAAACCCATCGCCATCGTCAAGCCATCCGCAATGGTTGTCACCTGCCCGCCTACGGTCACTCGATAAATTTGCGCGACGTTTTCGGAATACGCTTCCGTATAAGGTCCGTGCGTAAATTCGGTGACGTATAAATTTCCATCGTTGCCTGCGAGGATGCCTGTCAGTACGGGATGTCCGCGCGACATGTCGGCAACGCGGCGCGTATTTTGTCCGATGGGCGCGAACGGGTCCACTTCGTTAATGACTTGGATATTGCCGTCGGCGATATACAGTTTGCCATTCAACGCCACCATGTCGTACGGATTCGCGCGGTCATAGTCGGAATCAATATAGCGCGGCTTGTTGGCATCATTGAACGCGCCGAGGTCGGAAATCAATTCCGTTGTGCCGTTCGCATTGATGCGATAGACGCCGGATTTCGCATTGCCGCGTCCGCCATCCGGCGCGGATGTTGCGAGATACAACGTGTCGCTGATGAACGCGGTGGCATTCGGACCGAGCGCGCCGTTGAATTCGGAACCGGTGTTGGCGATTTGGTCGAGAACAATACTGCGCGTGCCGTCGGGTGCAATTTTCGTAATGCGTCCCGAATTTGCCACGTTTTGTCCCGGCGGCGGCGCGATGCCTGCTTCGGCAATGTATAACGAACCATCCGGTCCAAAGGTGAGACCACGCGGCTGCAACAAATTTTCCGCGACGACGGTGACACCGGCGGGCGCGGGCAAATTGATTTCCGTCGGCGCAGGCGGCGCGGATGTCGGCGCGGCGGTGGGGGGGGGTGTTGGAACCGCACACGCGGCGAGCGTAACCGCCAACAGGAACAGAACAACGTATCGAAACATGTTACGCTCCGGTTGCAGGATTTTCACCCAATGCGCGCAACCGTTCTTCGAGTTCGCGCACGCGTTGTTCTGCGAGTTCCGCGCGTTCACGTTCTTGGGCTGCGCGTTCGCGTTCTTGATCTGCGCGTTCGCGTTCTTGGTCGCGCTGCACCATGATTTCAAGATAGGAGGCAAAGGGTTCGCCGTCGGGACGATAGAGCCGCAATTCTTGTCCATCCAAATCAAACCGCACACCTAAACGCGGACTCGTCCACCCGCGCATTTCTTGAATCTCTTCCAGCGCGTCGTCGCGGCGAATCCAACCACTCAACTCACCGTCGTCGGGGTCATACAAATAATATTCCTCAACACCATAACGTTCATAAAAATGCAATTTGCGGTGCATTTCCGCGAACGTGTTGCCCGGCGAAAGAATTTCAAAAACAACTTGCGGTGGAACATCCTCTTCGAGCCACTGCAAGTACGAACCCCGGTCGCCCTTCGGGCGTCCAAACACCACGAGCGCGTCCGGCGCGACACGGATTTCCGGATGCCCTTCGACAGGATACCAAAGCAAATCTCCTGCCACAAACACATTCGGGTCATTCGCATACAACGCTTCCAGCCCGCTTTCAATGGTCACAATCCAGCGAAATTGTTTGGTGTTGTCTGCCATGGGTTTCCCATCGCTTTCAGGATAAACGATGCGTTTTTCCACAACGGGAGTTTGGGTCAACATTTTATTTCTCCTCGACGCGGCGGCGTCAGCGGCGATTATAACGCATTGCGCGCATTTCCATTATTCCCCTCATTTCTCTTGCGTCAATTTTTTCAACACCGCATACGCGCGTTTCGCGGAAAAATCCGCGCGCAAAATTCCGAAATGTCCTTCGGGGTCATTCCCAACGTCACGGTCTTGTAACTGATACCAAAAAATCGTCGGCGTCAAATCCCACAATTCCGTGTACACCAATTTCAACCAATTCGCCACATCGTCTTCCGATTGCAATGGCGCGGTTGCCCACCACGGCGCGTCGCTCGGCACGCCAATTTCGGTGAGCCACAACGGAATGTTTCCATCGCCGTACTGGTTCATCAATTCACGCGTCGCAGAAATTTTCGCGCGCAAGGTTTCGATGCCGCTGTTGGGCAGCATGTACGGATGAA
The DNA here is from genome assembly GCA_029778615.1 of Chloroflexota bacterium. GTDB lineage: Bacteria > Chloroflexota > Anaerolineae > UBA4142 > SHND01 > SHND01. The sequence goes on from JAKOPZ010000304.1 coordinate 4,304, forward strand.
TTGCCATCGCGTCGAAATACCCGCGCGCCCCCGCTTGATACGCGCGTTCGATGAAATTACTCGCGAGTCCCGAATCGTCATTGCCTTCAATGCCGTTGCTCGACATGCCCGCGAACATCACAACCGCGTTCGGGTCGGCATATTTCGCGGCCAGATATGCTTCTTGCAAAAGCGATACATAGCGCGCGGGATTCGGTTTCGGTTTCCAAAATCCTGTGGTGTTTGGTTCGTTCCAAATCTGCCAGACATGCACATCATTTTTGAAATGATTGACCACCTCGTACGTGTAACGCGCGAAATCATAATCGTTCAAGGGTTCGGAATACAAACGCACGCGCCAATCCTGCGAATCTTGCGCCGACGATGCCCACCAACTCACGTAATCAATGATGCCAAGAAATTCCAAATTGTGTGCGCGCACAATTTTTACCACTGCATCATAATCCTCAAACTTCCATTCGTTGCGCGTCGGATTGAGCATGTCCCAATTGAAATCCATTCGCACAGCTTGAATCCCCGCGTCTTGCATCAACTGCGCGGCGCGTTCGACATCTGCCAATGTCGGATAGTACGGCGGACGACGGCGTTCGAGATGCGCGGTGATGCCGTATTTCCAATTCGGCAGTTGTGGTGAACCGAACGCGACGATGCGACGCGTGGTGCGAATTTCGTGCGCGTTCGCGTCACGAATCACCAACGCGGCATTGTACGCTTGCGCGTGTGTGTACACAAAAGGGGGGGGTGAAATTTCCGCGCTGTCCGTTTTCGTGTCGCCGTCAAAATCCCACGCGTACGTATACGGCGGCACACCGCCTGTCACGTTCGCCGTGAACGTCACCGTGAACGGCGCGCGTCCCGAAACATTTCTAAAAGTTTGTTCCGCGTCGGGAAAAATCTTGGCGGTCAATTCGGGAATGGGGGTTTCCGGAAGACGCGTCGGTGCGGGAACAGGCGTGAGTGTTGGAATGGGGGTTGGCGTCGAGGTGAGCGCGGCGCAGCCGGACAAGAGCAAGAACAATGCAGCAATCGCGTATCGAAATTTCACGGGCGGATTATAACAAACATCTACCCGCACTCGCTTCCAATTCTGCGAGCGATTTGGCGACTGCGCGCAATGCGCGTCGGCGCGCGCGATTGAATGTCCCTTCGCCCACATACAATTTTGCCATCACTTCGCGATTGGGTTCTTCGAGAACGTACGAATTGTAGAGAATCGTGTAGAGCTGCCATTCACGTGGGACAGATTGGTCTTTTTTCGGCGCGGACGTTTCGGGTTTCAATTCATCGAGCAGCGCGACCAATAATTCGCTCACTGCTTTCCCGCGATCCAAGAATGTCGGCGGCGTGCCATCGCTGCGCCGTTTCAGACCCGTTTCAATGCCGCGCAGATTGCTCAATTCACTTTATCCTGCAACTTGTCCTGGGTTATGCTTGTCAAATGTTTTCGAGTGGGTCTAACAAATATTTTGAAATTCGCCGCCATCAGGCGACCGCTTGCATCCCGCGCGCGCCCGAACGTTCGCGCGCCCATGCGACGGTGCGCGGGCGTTCCATCGGCGCAACCTGCACGGCGTCCACAATCAAATCTGCCAATTCGCGCGAGGGACGCAGCTGGTCCGCTTCGATTTTGCGGATGGTGATTTCGGCACAATAGACCC
>JAKOPZ010000305.1 GCA_029778615.1 Chloroflexota bacterium
GGACGCAGATGGAATCATGCCTTCCCATTTTCATCCAACTGTTGGTGCGCCGCAAGGCGAATGACGAACTCCACTGAAAATGTTTTGTAGTGACGAATTCATTCGTCCGCCCGGGGAAACGATTGAGGCGCTGTCGTTCATCGCACGTTACTACGAGCTGTTACGACGCGCTGTTACGACGCGGCGCCCATTTTCATTGGCTGCGGGTGAGCCAACGGCTAATGAACAACTCCCTTGTCACAGCAATCCGTTTACCGTTACCGACTACTCTTCACTCGTATTTTCCAACCATTCCGCGCAGTCCGTTGACAGCACACGCGTTACGGCTTGACGATACAAAAGCAAATCCACCGGACCCAAAACACCTTTCCATCTGCCGTTCGTACCTTTGAAAAAAAAGGTCTGCGCGCCGCCTTGGAACGAATCGGTAAGCCCGCTGTCCGTTTCTTGTTCCGCGCGGCGCATTGCATCGAGCGTCACGCGCGGCGCAATCGTTTCAATTTCTCGGCGCGTGACCTCAACCTCCAAAAAGTTGGCAATGCGCGCGATTTCGCCGCGCACGTCGCGCAGCAAATCCGCAAAATGCACAAACAAGATATTTTCCAAATGTCGAAACTCCCACCACGTTTGCGTATGATGCAAATTCCCCCAAAACGGATAGCCCTCGCTTTCCCAAGGGAACCAACCGTGCGTCATCCAATTTTGAAAAAATTCGTGAATGGTTGGCGGGCAATGCGGCAGCGGCGGACCGATCCGGCGCGGCGAATTATTCATTTCGATATAAAACGCTTCGGTATAGTTGGAATAATGATTCCACATGGACATGGCGACATCCCGCGCGTCGCGCGCAACGATGATGTATTTTACGTTTTGGAAATATGGCAAGCCATCCAACGCGAGATGCGATTTAATGACGCGTCGCGCCGTCTGCTGTTCCAATTCTTGCAGAACCTCTCCCAGCGGGCGGCGATTCCGTTCCAGCCATGGCGAAACATCATTGCGCGATGGCACATCGCGTCCATGATGCACCAACTGCACAACGATTTCTTGCATCCACGTTGTGCCGGATTTGTACGAGGTGGAAATCACAATGTCGTCCGCGCGCGGTTGGAACGCATCCCAGCGCGTGCTGTCAATGTGGTGATTTTGGTAGGTGTGTGAACGAAGGGGGAATGGATTAGACATGTAGGAGGGTTGGAAGTAGTCAGTAGTCAGTAGTCAGTAGTCAGTAGTCAGATTAGTTGCTGCTGACCCAACCGAGTGATTTCATCAAGCCGACGAGCATTGCTGAAATTTCGCTTGCTTCGCTTATCAGTTCATCGGCTTTTGCATTGGTGAAATATTCGAGCCCGCGCGCAATATCAATCGCGGTCATCACCTCATAACCGGAACGCAGAGAGTATTCGAGAAAGCGGCAAAATTCTTTTTTCGATGTGTTCCCCGAACCTTCTGCGATGTTCAATGGAATAGATGCTGCCGCGCGGCGAATTTGACTGGTCAACCCAAAGCGTTCCTCAGAAGGAAACGCGCGCGATTCCCGATAAATTGTTACGGTGAACGCCATCGCGCGCTGCCACACTTTGAGCTCTCGAAACTTGTGCAAAAGTATTCCTCCATCCGAGATCCAAATCTGACTACTGACTACTGTCTACTGACTACTATCAACTGACTACTGTCTACCGGCTACTGACTACTTTCTCCGGCAACTGCGCCTCCGCGACCCAACACGCGTGAAAGCCCAATGGCACGCGCTGCGGAATCAACACGCGCCCAATCGGACCCGCCGTCACATTTTGCGCGTCGAGAATGACCACTTCCGTTTGATTCTCGCGTTCGTCATGCACAAAGGAAACGATGTAACCGTCGTCCTCACTTTTCGCGTTGGGACGCGGCGCGAGCGGCGCTTCACTGCCGAAACGTCCGTCGCCGAACCAATATGTGTCCGAACGCTTCTCTTGCAAATCATAACGCGTGAGTCCATCAAACAACAACGTGCGTTCGGAATTGATGTGAACGTTATACGCGAAACGCGAATGACAACCGAGCGCGTAATTGTTCACGGTTGGAAATTCCGTGTTCTCATCATCCAAAGAACGTTCGCGCGTTTGTCCTGTTTTCAAATTAAAGCGCCATTCGTACAAATGCGCGTCGAGGCGCAAATACGCGAGCATTCGATTCAAGTCGCCCGTAATTTCGGCGGGCGGTTCGGGCGTATCCACGCGACACGCGAGCATCACAATTTCGTCGCCCTCTTCCCACGCGTTCACGCTGTGATAAATGTAGCACGGCGCGGCATCGAACCATTTCACCGTATCGCCAGCACCGTGACGAGCGACGATTCCAAAACGACTTGGTAAATCGCGAAAGAAACGCGCTTTATAACGTCCCGCTTTCGCCGCTTCGGGGTCGGCGAACAACGGCAAGTCCATCAAAATCGAATAGTGTTCCGTAATCGCCATGTCGTGCGGCATGCGCGCGCCGGGCAATTCGATGGGAACAAAGTGCGAGAGTTTTCCATCCGCGCCCGAAACGCCGTACCACATGTACGGCGGACGCGGCGCGTAATCGAAAAACATCATCTCGCCCGTTCGCAGGTCCACTTTTGCATGCGCGGAAATTTTCGCGCGGAACGCGCCACCGAAATCTTCAACGCCCAATGTCTCCAACGTGCGCGCGTCAATTTTGTACGGCTTGCCCGACAGATACCACAACGCCATCAAATGATTGTTGTGAAAAATCACATCGGTGTTTGCCGTATCTTTCAAACGCATGTCGCTCGGATTGTGCGCGGGATTTTCCAAAACGCCTGTCCACAACGAATCGCCCGCGACGGTTTCGCGGTTGAACGCTTCCGTGCGAATCCAGCGATTCCGATAACTCGCGCGTCCGTTTTCAAAATGCACCGCGTGCAGCATCCCATCGCCGTCGAACCAGTGATAACGTCCTTTCGGCTGATAGCGCGGATTCGGACCATTTCGCACATACA
>JAKOPZ010000306.1 GCA_029778615.1 Chloroflexota bacterium
CTAATACGCCGACCCGTCAATTTCAAAAACACATCTTCCAATGTCGCGCGGCGTACGACGAGATTGTCGAAATGCAAAATGTTTTGCTGTGAAAGCGCGAGCAGTCCCGCCATGGTTACGGGAACGTTGGTAGTGAACACCGTAATTTGTTTGTCTCGAATTTCCGCGCGCGTGACGCCGGGGATGTTTTGCAAAGATTCCTGCGCGGGTGCCTGCGCGGACTCGAACTCTATCGCTTGTTCGGAAAAATTTTCGCGCACCAACGCGTCGGGCGTATCGAGTGCAATAATTTTACCGTGGTCCATGACGGCGATGCAGTCACACAATTGTTCCGCTTCTTCCATGTAATGCGTCGTGAGCAAAACGGTCTTGCCTTGCGCGCGCAAATGTTCAATGACATCCCACAGATTGCGGCGCGCTTGCGGGTCGAGTCCCGTCGTCGGTTCATCGAGAAAAATCAAGTCGGGGTCGTTCACCAGCGCGAGCGCGACGGACAAGCGTTGTTTTTGTCCGCCGGACAAATCTTTGGTGCGCGCGTTGGCGCGTTCTTGCAGCCCCGTCATTTCAATCAATTGCGCGGTCGGCAGACGCCGCGTATAAAACGACGCGAACAATTCAATCACTTCACGCACCGCGAGTTTTGGATACAGTCCCGTCGTTTGCAATTGAATCCCGATTCGTTCTTTGAGCGACTTGGGTTCGTGCCGCGCGTCCAGACCGAGCACGCGAATTACGCCGCCGTCCGGCACGCGCAGACCTTCAATACATTCGACGGTGGTGGTTTTGCCCGCGCCGTTCGGTCCGAGCAAACCAAACACTTGCCCGCGCGCAACGTGAAACGAAATCGCGTCCACTGCAATGAGGGCGTCATAGCGTTTGGTCAGTTGCTGTACATCAATTGCAAAATCGTCGTTCCGCATAGACTTGGGTTTTAGCACAGATGCTTGGATACAACAATCCGCAGCGTAGGCGAACAAGAGAATGGGCAAGCATCACGCATTGACCGACGCGTGTGCGCTCGAGGCGCGAACGCATGGCAATGCTTTGTCCCTACACGCGCGAAATAAAAAAGGACACGCGTAGCGTGTCCGGGGCTCACCGCGTGTCCTCTCCGCTTACGAAACTTGAATCAAACGGAGCTGACGTTCGCCGGCGGGTGTCTTGACGGTCACCACGTCGCCCGGTTTCTTGCCCATCAACGCGCGTCCGACGGGCGATTCATTTGAAATGCGTCCTTTAATCGGGTCGGCTTCGGCAGACCCGACGATTTGGTATTCTTCGTCGTCTTTGGTCCCTTTCTCGACAACTTTGACGCGCGAGCCGAGACGCACCACGCCGGTCGCTTCTTGTGATTCGATGATGGCAGCGTTTTTGAGCATTTGCTCCAGCTGCATAATTTTGCCTTCGACAAAGGCTTGTTGTTCTTTGGCGGCGTCGTACGCGGAATTTTCCGAAATGTCGCCTTCTTCTTTGGCAGAGTGAATGGCTTCGGCAACTTCGGGGCGTTTGACGTTGATGAGAAATTCGAGTTCTTTGATAATTTTCTCGCGCCCCTCCGGCGTGAGAAAAACGGGCTTGTCAGCCATGAGCGTGCTTCCTTTGCGTCGCCTTGCGGGCAACGCCATAATAAAAACGGACATCGCCGCGCCCAGTTGCTGCGCCGATATCCGACGGCGAGAATTATATCCAAAACTCTTTTTGTCGCAAACTGCCTCGCGATGTATGCGAATCGAATTCGCGCCAACACATCGCAAAATCGGCGTCCGCCGATGAGTACTACTTTGTCAGTTCAATTCTTGGCGATTAGAAATCGCAGCAACGCATAGCCAAGTCTGCCTACGCAGACTTGAAACGGCTCAAAATTATGCAAAATCTCAATCGGCGGAGGCCGATTTCGCACTGGGTTGCCGCGATTTGAATCGCCCAACCGTAAAATGACAAAGTAGTATTAGTGAACGCGGGTTCACTTGCGATATGTTGCCGCGATTTCAATCGCCCGCAAAAATTTGACAAAAGAACATTCCGCCATAGAATATTTCCACCTTGGAAATATATGCCTGCTAAACGAATGAGCGCCGAGCGCGCCATCCAAATCCAACAGCTGCGTACCTGTTGGGAAGCGCTCATGTTTCTCCTCCCGCGCCTGCAATCCACAATGCCCGCCGTCATGGTGCAAGCGCGCGAAAAATTACGCCGCCACAATCTCGCCGCCGGTCCCGAATTTGACAAAGTGGTCTTGTTCGCGTTCTACCGCCTCGCCGCCCTTTTGACCTTGCGCCAAGAACCCATCACGATGCGCGAAGTCGGCGAAGTGTTGGAAACACCGCTGAGCAGCGCGACGCGTTTGGTGGACGCGTTGGTCGAAAACGGTTTTGTCGAACGCGTGGCAGACCCGCAAGACCGCCGCGTGGTGCGCATTACGCTCACCCGCGCAGGCAAAGCATTGTACGACACTGCCGTCGAATTTTTCAACGCGCGTCTCGCGGATTTTTTGTCGCACTTTGACGCGCAGGAACGCGAACAGCTGCTTGCCTTGTTTCAAAAAACGATTCGCGTTCTGCAAGAACTCAACCCCCAAAACCTTTCCGCAAGGAGTCAATGAATTTATGAACGTCAATCCGTTTGGACGCGCGACGCGCGGTTTCCGCTTGCCTGCGCTCGTGCTTGTCATTTTGAGTATTGCGCTCGTCGGCGCCGCGTGCGCGAACGCGCCCGCATCAAGCAACCCCGCGCCCACCGCCGTCGCAGTCCAAGCCACAGCCGTGCCGCCCGCGCCCACACCATTCCCGACCGTCATCAATAATGACAGCGCGAGCGGCGCGCGCGTCACCGGCAATTTTGTTTCCGCCAATCAAGCCGCCATCGCCTTTCAAATGCCGGGACGCCTCAAGGAATATTCGGTCAAAGAAGGGGACAAGGTAAAAGCAGGTGACGCGTTGGCGTCGCTCGATACCACACTGCTGGAATTGCAAATCGCGCAAGGGCAGGCGGCAGTTGCGTCCGCGCAAGCAGCAGTAAACACCGCACAGGCGGCGGTCGCTTCCGCCGAGGCGCGTTTGAAACAGACGCAAACGCCGGCGAGCGCCGAAGCGGTAGCGGCGGCAGCCGCTGCCGTCAAAGCAGCCGAAGCCAATTTTGCGCGCGTGTCGCAAGGACCTACGGCGGATGACCTCGCGCTTGCCAAAGCAAATCTTGACCGCGCGAAAGCGGCGCTCGACCAGGCGCAAGCGTTATATGACCGCGCCGGCGGCGCAACGAATCCGTACTCGGGAATGCTGCCCACTTCGGTTGGATTGCAACAAGCGACGGCGGGGTACGAAGCCGCGCTCGCGCAATACAACCTCGCCAAAAATCATCCGACGATTGCGGAACTCGCCGGAGCCGCCGCGCAGCTCGCGCAGGCGAAATCGGTGCAGGCATCGTTAGTCCCCACTGCCGAAAATCTCGCCATCGCGCAAGCGGGCATCACTCAGGCACAGGCAGGAGTCATGCAGGCGCAAGCCGGCGTGAATCAGGCACAAGCTGCGCTCGACCTCGCGAAAGCGAATTTGGGAAATGCCACCATCGCCGCGCCGTTTGACGGCGCCGTCGTTTTGACCGGTCCAAAAGTGGGCGAGTATGTGAACCCCGGCGTGCCGATTGTGACGCTCGCCGATTTATCCAAGATGCAAGTGGTCGCGAATGTGGATGAAATCACGTTGAGCGGAATTCGAGTGGGACAGAACGCAACGTTGATTGTGGATGCGTTGGGTGAAAAAACGTTGACCGCGCGCGTTTCCAAAATCGGTCTGTGGGCGACGACGCAAGGCGGCGTGACGAGTGTGCCCGTTACGCTCGACGTGACAAGCACCGACGCAAATATTTATCCCGGGCTCAGCGCAACAGTCCAATTCGAGGCGCAATAAAACCTCTCCCGCCCGCTCCTTGACAAGGAGTGGTTGCCAACACGGCGCGGATGCAAGGAAATCCAAGCGCGCCTTGTGGTTGGCAAATGGGGTGAGGTCTTGACCTATGAACATACCCAAGCTTTCGATTACGCAACCTGTTCTGATTACGATGGTGGTGCTCGCCGCCGTCGTCGTCGGCGCGCTCGCATTCACTTCGTTGCCGGTAGACTTGCTGCCCAATATTTCGTTTCCGGTTGTCGCCATCAGCACCGTGTATCCCGGCGCGGGCGCGTCGGATGTGGAACGCTCTATCACGAAACCGATTGAAGAAGCAGTGAGTTCGCTCAACGGCGTGGATACTGTCACATCCACTTCGCAAGAAAATCTTTCGCTGGTGACGATTCAATTCACGCTGGAGACAGACCCGCAAAAAGCCGCGCAAGATGTGCAGGAAAAAATCAATGCCATTCGCGGCAGCTTTCCGCGCGATGCGTTGAGCCCGACCGTACAGCGTTTTGATTTTTCGGCAGTGGCGATTATGACGCTCGGCGTTACGGACACGACGGGCAACTTGAAACCCGACGAGCTGCGCCGCTTTGTGGATGACAAAATCAAATCGCGTTTTGAACGCATTGCCGGCGTGGCACAAGTGAATGTGACGGGCGGTTTGCAGCGGCAGATTCAAGTCAATATGAATCTCGACGCGCTCCGCGCGCGCCGCATTGCGCCCGCGCAAGTGACCGGCGCCATTGCGCAAGCCAACGCGAGTTTGACCGGTGGACGTTTGCAGGAAAACGGACAGGATGTTTTGATTCGCACGCCCGGCGATTTCACCTCGCTGGAAGAAATCAATAACGTCGTCGTCACGACGCAGCGCGGCGTTCCCGTGTATGTGCGCGACATCGCCACCGTCACGGATGGCTTTGCCGATGTGGAAACATACAGCCGCTTGAACGGTACGGACAGCATCGCGATTTCGATTCAGAAACAATCGGGGACAAATACCGTCGGCGTCGCGGATGCGGTGCAAGCGGAATTGACAAAAATCCGCGCGGAAAATCCGAATCTCACCATCGTCGTCGCGAGCGACCAATCCACGTTCATTCGCGAATCGGTGAATGATTCGTTGTTCGATTTGGGACTCGGCGCGTTGTTTGCCGCGTTGGTGGTGTTGTTCTTTTTCCGCGATGTGCGAAATACCGTCGTCACCGTCGTCGGTCTGCCGGTGATTATCATTGCGACCTTTGCGGCGATGCAATTTCTCGGCTTGTCGCTCAATTTGCTCACGCTGCTCGCGTTATCGCTCGCGGTCGGTTTGGTGATTGACGATGCGATTGTGGTACGCGAAAACATTTTCCGTCATATGGAACGCGGCGAAGACCCCAAGACCGCATCGCTGAATGGAACGAATGAAGTCGGACTTGCGGTGGTGGCAATGACGCTCACCGTCGTTTCTGTCTTTTTGCCGATTGCGTTCGTGTCGGGCATCATCGGACGCTTTTTTCAATCGTTCGGTCTCACCGTCACCGCCGCCGTTTTGATTTCACTCGTCGAAGCATTCACGCTCGCGCCGATGCTTTCGGCGTACTGGTTCAAGCAGCGTAAACTCAAACCCGAAGAAGAAAAAGAGCTCGCCGCCGCGCACGAACAAGCGCACGGCGATATGGAATTGGAAGAAGCCGTAACGGCGCGTTTGGGCTGGCTCGACCGCACGTATCGCACCGCGCTGCGTTGGACACTGCATCACAAAATTATCACGGCGGGAATTGGCGCGCTCGTCTTTCTGGGAATTCTCGCGTGCCTTCCCTTTTTGCAATTCAACTTTTTGCCGAACACGGGACAGGACACGTTGAGTCTGGCAATTCTTTTGCCGCCGGGCACGCCGCTCGACGCGACCGATGCCGAAGCGCGCAAAATCGAATCCACACTCCGCGCGCTCCCGGACGTGCAAGATGTTTTCGTCACCGTCGGCGGCGCGGGCACACCCGAACGCGCGTCGTTCACGGTGAAACTCAAAGAAGCGAATGTGTACAACGCCGTCGAAAAAGAATTGCGTGAAAAATTGGCAGGAACGCCGGGGCTCGCGTTCAGCGCGGGCGGATTCGCCGGCGGCGGCACGAGTGTCACCGGACGCACGATTCAAATGAACTTGCAAACGACCGGTTCGGTGGACGACCTTGTAACCGCGTCGCAGCAAATTCTGGATGCGATTCAAGATGTGCCGGGGCTGGTTGACCTCGGGCGCAGCTATCAATCCGGCAAACCGGAACTGCACATTGACGTTGACCGCGAACGCGCCGCGCGGCTCGGACTTTCCACTGCCGCCGTCGGTTCGACCGTGCGAACGTTGGTCAATGGCGATACCGCATCGCGGTACCGCGAGCCGGGCAAGGAAGCGGATATTGTCGTACGCTTGCGTCCCCAAGACCGTTCGCGTTTGCAGGACATTCTCGATTTGTCATTGACGACGGCGACGGGCCAAGTGGTGCCGCTCCGCAATGTTGCCACGTTGTCAAACGCGTCGGGACCGACGGCGTTGGAACGGCTGAATCGCGAATCCAAAATCACGGTCGGCGCAAACATTCTCGGACGCGCGCAGCAAACCGTTGCCGATGAGATTCAAGCGCGCGTGGATAAATTGCAGCTGCCCGCGGGGGTGTCGGTGAAATTTGGTGGACAGGTCCAGCAGTTTAACGAATCGTTTCGTTCGCTGTTCATTTCGCTGCTGCTCTCGGTGCTGTTTGTGTACATGGTCTTGGCATCCCAGTTCGGCTCGTTCACACAGCCAATCATCATGATGTTGGCGCTGCCGCTGTCACTGCTCGGCGCGTTCCTCGCGCTGTTGGTGACGGGAATCAACTTTGACCTGACCGCGATGATTGGCATCATCATGCTGTTTGGTCTCGTGACCAAGAATTCGATTCTGCTCGTGGACTTTGCCAATCGCTTGCGGCGTAGTGGCGTGCCGCGCGACCAGGCACTGCTCATCGCGGGACCGATTCGTCTGCGTCCCGTGTTGATGACATCGCTTTCGTTGATTCTCGGTTCGCTTCCCGTCGCGCTCGGTCTCGGCACCGGCGGCTCGTTCCGACAACCGCTCGCGCTCGTCGTCATTGGCGGTCTGATTACTTCGACAGTTTTGACATTGCTGCTCGTGCCTACTGCGTATGCGCTGCTCGACGCGGTGCAAATGCGGTTCAGTCGTAAACCGAAAGTGGAACAACCACAGGCGGCTGCGGCACCGGCGGCGGAATAAAAAAAACGTCGTAACGAATTCAATCGTTGTGCGAAGGAATTCGTTACGACGCGGCTTTATATGAAACATTTCCGAATTGCAATTTTGGTTACTGCATTGTTTGTGCTGTTGGCAAGCGTGAGCTTGGCGCAAGGCGGCGCGAATGACGCACTCTGGGCGGATGGCGCAGCGCAAACCGTTGCGCCGCATTCCGCGTTGTGGTTCCGTTTCGATTATGGCGGCAACAACAAACAAATTGACGTGACCCTCGATGCGAATGACGCGTCGCATTTGCGGCTCGCGCTGTACACACCGCAAGCGGTGCAAGCGTGGGGCAGCGGCGAAAAATTGAACGCGGTCGGTTGGGGGAGTTCCGTCCAAAATCACGCGCTCGGCTGGAGCGGACGTTTCCATTTCAACGGCACGTTTTATCCGGTGGTGTATAACGACGGCGACGCGGCGGTGAGTGTACAAGTGCGCGCGTTGGGAGAAAATGTGACGACGGGAATCGTGACCGCGCCGCCGAAACCGACCGCGATTCCAAATCCGTTTCCGAACGATACACCGATTGGTAAAGGCGTGAATGGAAAAATTGCCTTGCTCGACGCGCAAGGCGGCAATCTGTACACAGTGAACGGCGACGGCACGAACTTGCAGCGCATTAGTTTCGGCATGGACCCGCAGTGGAATCACGCGGGAAACGCCATTGCACTCGCGCGGCAAGGACCCGTCGCCGGAATTTTCACAGTGGATGCATCCGGCGGCAGTGAAAAATTATTGTACGGCACGAGCGAACCGCGTTCACCCGATTGGAGTCCCGACGATGCGACGTTAGTGTTTACGCGTCAGACGGCGGTCAAAGGCGGCGGTCAAATTTGTTTTGGCGCGCGCTGTTTCAACATCCCTGCCGATTCGCAATGGAAGCTCGGTCTGCTCGACGCGCGTGATGGCGCGTACCGCGACGTGCCCACCACCAATCACGCGTTCACGCCAACGTGGAACGCGGACGGAACGACGATTGCGTACAATGACACGGCGCTTGGCATCGTCAAAACATCTACGACGGGCACACCGTCTCTCGAACCGTTCATCGGCGATTTGCGTCCGGGCGTTGGCACCTATGACCCGCTTCAGGTGCGCTCGCCGCAATTTTCGCCTGACGGCGCCAAGATTGTGATGATGGTGGGGCAGCCGCCCGTATGGCAAATTGCCATTGCAAACGCGGACGGTTCCGACAGACACTTGCTGACGCGCATGAACTATCTCGATTTCACACACGCAAACAACGTCGCGCCCGTGTGGTCACCCGACGGCAAACAAATTCTGTTTCTCTCGGACCGCAACGGAATTGGGAGTGGTTCGCGCAAATGGGAAATTTTTGTCATGAACGCGGACGGTTCCAATGTGCAGCAAGTGTTGAAAAATGTGACCGACCAAATCGCGTTGCAGTACAGTTTTCAAGGCGAACGAATGTTGAGTTGGACAAAATAAAACGGAACGGCGCAGCAATGCGCCGTTTTTTTTTGAAAAAGTCGTTTGGGACAATAAGGCGACTGCAAAGTCCCTTGACAAGGATATGTCATAGGACTTTCGCTTGTCATTTCGAACGGAGTGAGAAATCTCGGTTTTTCCACTGAGATTTCTCGCAAAGACGGCTCGAAATGACAACTGAGCGAAAGTCCTGTGTCATTTCGAACCCCTCAATCCTTCGGGGTAAACTCTGTGAGAAATCTCATTTGTCACGAAAGGTTGAGATTTCTCGCATCCGCTCGAAATGACAATTGGCGCGACTTTGCAGTTGCCTTGTTTGGGACAATTTGGCAGTGGCAATGGAAATATGATTATGTTATACTAGCGCGAGGTGACAGTCGGCGACGCAAACCGGGCTTGCTGTATTACGAGTTCACCTTACGCATGTCATTTCGAACCCCTCCATCCTTCGGGGTAAACTCTGTGAGAAATCTCAGTTTTTTCCACCGAGATTTCTCGCAAGACCGCTCGAAATGACAATTCTGCGTAACGTGAGTTACGAGCTTTGAGTTTGTGGCACACAACAATCCAACGGGGACTGTCGCCATGCGTTACCTGCTGAAATGTCGAATTTGGATGACACCCGCCGCCGCGAATTGATTGAGCGCGTTGCCGCGCAGCTGTGCCGATGGAATCTACGCGAGCCCGCGATTTTTTTTCTGGCAATGCACGCGCCGCTCGCGTTTCTCGGCAGTCAACTTGTAATCGCCGCGCAGCCGTTCGTCGGCATGATGACCGGAGATTCCTTTGCGCGCGATTTTGCTCTCTTGCTGGAAGACCCGCAAAACATCGAACTGCTCATCGCGCAGCTGGAACATCACGCGCACCCCGCGCAAACGCAACTGCCGTCGTGACGCGAGGCATCGCGTGCGCGTCCAAATTTTGGTACTGACACTCCATGCCCTTTCTGTCTGACCTCTCCGCGCTTTCAGGAATCAACAGCCAGCAAGCGTTGATGCTGGCAGTGTTTTTGCCCTTTTTGATTCCGTTCTTTTATTTTCTCTATCGCGCGCCGCGTTCGCGCACGGGTCCGCGCTTGCGCGCAATTCCCGCGTACGATTCGTTGAAAAAATTGATGGCGCGCGCGGCAGAAACGGGACAGGCAGTGCATGTTTCGGTGGGTACCGCAGGCGTCAGCAGCGCGCAAACTGCCGACACATTGGCAGGTTTGTACACGTTGGAATTTTTAGCCGACCGCGCGGCGAACAGCGATATTCCGCCATTGGTGACTGTGACCGAGCCGACCGCGCTGCCCGCTGCGTTGGACCAACTGCGCCGCGCGTACGAACGACAAGGTTATCCGGACGAACATCGCGTGGAACATGCGCGCTTTATTGCGCCGCCCGTCAATGGCAGTGCAGTGCCGTATGCCGCGGGCGTGATGGACATTTTGAATCACGAACCCGTCACCGCGAACGTGATGCTCGGCGCGTTTGGCGATGAATTTTTGTTGATGGCGGAACCCGGCGCGCAGCGCGGCGCGTTTCAAATCGGCGGCACGAGCAATCCAAGTGTTTTGCCGTTCGTCTATCTCACCATGACCGAGCCGATTTTGGGCGAAGAGATTTACGCATCGGGCGCGTATCTGCTCGAACGCATCGGACATTATACGAGTCTCATCGCGCAAGATATTTTCCGCGTCTTTGTCGTGGTCGTCGTCATTCTCGTTGTCATTGCGCGCACGCTGGGCTTTTTGTGATGCAGCCACGAATCAATTTGGGCGTACTCTTGCGCCGTCAACTGGTACCTGTCGCCGTCGCCATGGGCGTGGGTTTGGTTGTCCTGCTCGGACAATTCAGCACGAACGAGGGATTGAGCGGCATCGTCGCGTTGCTCATCGCGTGGGGCGCGATTGTCGCGGCGTTCGCGCTCCTGCTCGGTCTCGCCAATCTGCTTTTGTTTCACACCCGACGCATTGTCAAGCGTGACGCGCAGACACCATTTTCGATTTTGATTCTCGCCACCGCCCTGATTGTTTTCTTGTTGGTGCTGCCCGCCGGCGGTTCCGGCAGCGCGGCGCAGTGGATTTTGCGCTCTGTGTACCAGCCGCTCGAAGCATCTTTTCTCGCGCTGTTGGTCTTTTTCATCGGCACGGCAATGTATCGCGCCCTGCGCGTCCGTACGTGGGAAATGGCATTGTTTGCGCTTGCCGCATTCGTTGTCCTCGTCGGTTCTGCGCCGTTTCTCCAAGTCCTTTCCCCGTTGATTCCCGCCGCCCGAGATTGGGTGGTTAACGTTCCCGCCTTGGCAGGCGTGCGCGGCATTTTGCTCGGCGTCGCGCTCGGCATCATCGCGACCGGTCTGCGTTTACTTACGGGGATTGACCGTCCTTATTCAGAATAAAGCGTGACGCGCGACGAGTGATGGGGTTTTCCACGTCACCCGTCACCTGTCACCTCTCAACATGATTTATTGTCCGCAATGCGGCACGCCTAACAAGCCGAACAGCAAATTTTGCAAAAACTGTGCGGCACTGCTCGCGCCTTCAACGGATATCCAGTGTCCCATTTGCGGCACGGCGAATCCGCAAGAGGCGACGGCGTGTTCCAATTGCGGCTCGCGCTTGACGACAACCTTTTCCGCTTCATCAGAAAAAACAACGCCCGCCGACACACCGGAAAATATTACGCCCTTCACACCACCCGAACTCGCTCAAGATGCCGAAGCGCTTTCAAACGAACCTCCGTCAGGTGAGCCCAGCTCGTCGCGTCCTTCCTTTGCGCGTCCTTCGTCGGAATGGCTCAAGCGCTTGAACAAAACCGCGCCGTCCCAATCAACGCCCACACCACAGCCCGCGACGCCCGACACATCGAGCACTGCGGTCCCCGAATGGTTGCGTGAGATTCAAGCCGAAGCAAACAAACAAGCCGCCGCTTCGCGCGATGTGGAAACAGAATCCGAAAAAGCCGCGCCACCCATTGCCGCACAAGCCGCCTCCGAACCGCCCGCGCCGTCGAAACCGCAGTTGAGCGAAATCAAACTCACCGGCGACGATTACGATTACAGCGACATTGGCGGACAGGTCACGGACGAAATGAAAGCGACGCTCGAAGCCAATGCCGCGAGCGTCCAATCCGTTGACGACGAAATCGCCCTCGCGCGGAAATTGTTGGGGCTGGATGTCGAGGCGGTCGCAGAAACACCCCCCCCCCTCGCGGCATCTCAAGCAGAAGCGCCCGCACAAGCGGTCGCGCCAATCGAAACGCCGCCGCCCGCGCCATCCAAGCCGCCGTTGAGCGAAATCAAACTCACCGGCGACGATTACGATTACAGCGACATTGGCGGACAAATCACGGACGAAATGAAAGCGACGCTCGAAGCAAACGCCGCGAGTGTCCAATCCGTTGACGATGAAATCGCCCTCGCGCGGAAATTGTTGGGCTTGGAGGTCGAGGAAACAATTCCCGCGCCAACGCCAACCGTTTCGCCGCGCGCACAAGTACCAACCGACACTGTAACTCCTGCCATCTCTGAAATTCCCGCGCCGCCTGAAACCCACGCCGAATCCGAAACGGCTCCTTCTGAAATTTCGCAACCTGTGGCGGAACTGGAATCCACCGCGCCCGAAATTTCTGAAATCACTGCGTCCGAACCGCTTGCCGTAGAATCCATCGCGCCAATCGAAACGCCGCCGCCCGCGCCGTCGAAACCGCAGTTGAGCGAAATCAAACTCACCGGCGACGATTACGATTACAGTGACATTGGTGGACAAGTCACGGACGAAATGAAAGCGACGCTCGAAGCAAATGCTCCGAGCGTCCAATCCGTTGACGACGAAATCGCTCTCGCGCGGAAATTGTTGGGGCTGGATGTCGAGGCGGTCGCAGAAACACCCCCCCCCCTCGCGGCATCTCAAGCAGAAGCGCCCGCACAAGCAGTCGTGTCGGAACCCGCGCCACCGCCAGCGTCGGATATTGTTGCAGAAGCGCCCGCCGAGGCGGTGTCCGCGCCTCTCGCCGCCGAGCCGCAAACGGCGGAACACGCTCCGACGCCAACTGCCGAAATTGAGCCGAGCGCGCCAACGGTCAGCGGACTTGAAATCGAGCCACCCCTTGCAGCGGAACTACCTGCGGAACCACCGCACGCGGAATTGCCGCCTATTGCCGAAACGATAGAGCCGCCTTCCAAACCGCCACTGGAAAGCGGCGAACTCCCGGAATGGCTGCGCGAAATTCTTCCGTCCGCCGCGACAGAACCAGCCGTTTCCAGCGAACCGGAAATTTCCGGCGACGAAACCGAAATGCCGCCGTGGCTGCGCGAAATGGCTCCCGCTGACCTTGATTTGGAAACAGGCGTTCCCGCGCCATCGCGTTCGCTCCTCTCGAGTCTGCCCGAATTGGACGAACACGAGCGCGGCGATTTGCCCGATTGGCTGCGTGAGCCACCTGCCCCGGTCCAAACGCGGCAAGCACAAGCCGAGCCGTCCGGTGACGAAAGCCGCGAAGCAGAAACTACAGCGCCGCTTGAATTGCCCGATTGGTTTTCAGGTGCAGTACCCCTTGGCGCAACCCCGCGTGACCCGTTCGAGGTTATCGAGACAACGGGACCGCTCGCGGGCGTGAGTGGAATTTTGCCGCTTGCGGTTGCCATCACCGAACCGCACACCCTGACCACGCCGACGCCGGTTCGCAGTGACGGCGGACGGATTTTTCAAACTCTGCTCGCGGAACCGTTGACGCCGACCGCGCGCACAGAGCCGCAAGCAGAACGACGCGCCCTCTTTACAGCAAATCATCTTTTTTATCTTGCGATTCTGCTTGCCGCGCTCATTCCCTTGTTCTTTGGACTCGAACAAGCAGGACTGGGGCTCGACGCATCGAAATCGGCAAGCGCGCTTTTTTATGACCAACTTGTGAGTGTTCCGCCCAATGAAACGGTGCTGCTCGCCTTTGATTACACGCCGGGGCAAGCGGTGGAACTTGACCCTGCCGCCCGCGCCATTCTCAACGATTTGGTCGCGCGTCAAGTGAATGTGGTGGCGGTGAGTTCGAATCCGTTCGGCGCGACGATGGCGCAGACTCTGTTGTCACGCGCACAGGAAACGCAGCCCAAGTTTCAATTTGTAAATTTGGGTTATGTGTTTGGCAACGAGAGCGGCTTGAAAAAACTCGCGCTCGGATGGGTCCCGGCAAATTATGTGGACGCGAACGGGACACGTTGGGACGCGTCGCCATTGGCGCGCACTGTACGCGGCATGGACGATTTCGCATTGGTGATTCTGGTCGCGGGCGAGGATGCCAGCTTGCGCGCGTGGATGGAACAAGTCCAACCCAACATTCATGCGCCCATCGTCGGCGCAACGACGGCGCTGGTGGAACCCCAAGCGCGTAATTACGTGAACGCGAAACAGCTACAGGCGTCACTGCGCGGACTCACGGGCGCGGCGGAATTGGAATTGTTGTCCAATCAAACCGGACAGGCAGTGAAAACAGTGGATGCGCTCTCGTTGGTTAGTCTCGTGCTCGCGGCAATTATTATTGCGGCGAACGTGATGGGGTTGCTAAAACGCGGCTCAGGAAGCAAGTAGCAGGCAGCGCGTCGCGCGTGTTGGCTTGGTTACGCTCTACCTGCGACATTCGACAATGGACGCTTTATTCAATTCTTTCTGCTCCGGTGGTTTATGCGACGCGCTGGGCGTGTGGCTCGCCGCGCTGTTGACGATTCTTGTATTCACGTACCTCGTGCGCGACACATTTTTGTTTCGCATCGCGTCCGCGCTGCTGGTCGGCACGGCAATCGGATTCGTGAGCGCCATCGTCATACGCGATATCTTGCTTCCCATTTTGTTGCAGCTCATCGAAAATATTCTCACATTGCCGGACAGTTGGCTCGCGTTGGTGCTGAATCTCATTCCCGTTCTGCTCGGCGTTTCGTTGTTAATCAAGCTCACGCCGAATTTCCGCAACACCACCTTTAGCAATTTGGGACTCGCGTATTTGTTCGGCATCGGCGCGGCGTTGGCTATCGGCGGCGCGCTGGCAGGCGCGCTGGCGCCGCAGCTCACGGCGACCATGCTTGCGCTCACACCGCAAAGCGAAGGATTCGATTGGCTCAATGGACTGCTCATTGTGGTGGGAACGCTGGGCGCGTTTCTCGCGTTTCGTTTTATTCAACCGGGCAAACTCCCATGGCAGCGCGCGTATGATATTGTCACAAAGAGCTGGGGCACGCTCGGACGCGGTTTTATCATGGTCGCCTTTGGCGCGCTGCTCGCTTCCCTCATCACCGCGCGCGTCTCGGCGTTGGTAGGACAACTCTACTTTTTATTGCACGATTGGTTAGGACTCATCTAGCCATGGCAGACGTACCCACCTCCATTCTCGTCGCCGACTGCGGCAGTGTTGCCACCAAAGTCGGGCTGATTGATGTGGTCGCCGGAGAGTATCGGCTGATTGGCGCAACGCGCACCTTGACCACTGCCGACCCGCCGTACTCGGATATTATGCTCGGCGTGCGACAGGGCATCATGCAAATTGAGGCGTTGACGGGACGCCGTTTGCTCGACGCGCAAAACGCGCTCATCAAACCAACGCGCGTGGATGGCGATGGCGTGGACGCGTTTGTCGCGGTCACCAACGCGGCGCTGCCCTTGCACGCGGTAGTGATTGGCTTGTCGCGCGATTATTCGGTGGCGAGCGCACAGCAGGCGGTGAATGGCACGTACGCAGTGGTTGACCACACCATCGCGGTAGATGAAGAATCGGGACGTTGGGGCACAACAGCGAGCGATGGACGCGCGGGCGGCGCAAGCGGTTCGGTAGAAAAACTCGCCGCACTGCGCCCGGACATTATCGTCATGGTCGGCGGGATTGACGGCGGCGCGGTAACCCCGTTGCGCGAAATGGCAAATATTGTCGCAGCGGTTGGCGCGGCGATGGACCAAGCCGCGCGCCCTTTGGTCATTTTTGCCGGAAATCGTCACGCGCGCAGTGATGTTGCAGAACGCATTGGCGGATTGATGCAAGTGACGATGGTGGACAATGTGTTCCCCGCATTGGACCAGATGAACCCCGCGCCATTACAGGCAGAAATCGAAAACCTCTATCGCAAGCGCCAAATCGAAGCCATTCCCGGTTTTGACAAACTCGCGGCGTGGTCCGAAAAAGGCGTCATGACCACCGCTGATGCGTACACACGCGTCGCCGAATATCTCGCGCGAAAATATCAGCTGCGCGTTCTCGCGCTCGACCTCGGCGCGGGTGCGACGACTTTGATACGCACGGACGGCGTCCAAATGAAGCGCGCCGTCGTCGAAGAATACAGCGTGGGTTATGGTTTGGACGCGCTGCTAGAACGCGTGGGTATCGAGACGCTCTTGCGCTGGCTGCCTGCGCCGTTTGAACAGAGTCAAGTCCACGCGCAATTGTTGAATCAGGCGGTGCGCCCGCATGTTGTGCCCACACATTGGCAGGACCTCACGAGCTTGAACGCGGCGGGACGCGAAATTTTGAAATACGCGGCAGGGGTATGGAGCGCGCGCAGTGGGCACAGCCATTCAACCGAAATGTCTGTCGAATCAATGTCTCGCAAACATCAGAACGGACACACTCCCCAAGACCACGCGCTCACCGACAGCGACCTCATTTTGCTTACCGGCGCGCCCATTGCGCGCGGAAGCAAACCGACCGCGCTGCTCTTGATGCTTTTGGATGCACTGGATGTGCGCGGAATTTTTTCCGTAGCCGCCGACGCGGTGGGACTCGTACCTGCCATGGGCGCGGTCGCGGCAGTGAATCCCGAAGCCGCCGCCCAAGCTTTGGAAAATGATTGTCTGGTCACATGGGGCACGGTTTTTGTGCCCGACGTGGCAGCGCGTGCGGGCGAGCCGGTCGTGATGAACGTACTCGTGGAACCTTCGCGCGGCGGGAAATTGGAAGCCGATGTGAAACTCGGTTCGCTCGAATTGATTCCATTGGGCGAAGGCGAAAAAGCGAATGTGGAATTGCGTACGGGACGCGGCGTTACGTGGCGCAACCATATCAAAGGTAGCACCTTCAAGCGCGAAGTGCAGGGCGGCACCGTCGGTTTGTTGATCGACGCGCGCGGGCGCCCTCTACCATTCGAAGCGGGCACAGAACGCCAGCGCGACAAAATTCAGCAGTGGATGTGGGAGGCGGGCGCGTGATTGAATTCATTCCGCAACTTCCCCAAGTCCGCGTGTCGAATTCCGCGCGGATTCGCCGTGCGCGCGAGCTGTCCATTCCCGGCGAAGTTTCCGGCGCGGTGGGCTTGCGCGTCGGCGCGCAAGATGTAATCGCGCGCGCGTATCCGCCAAAAATTCGACGCGCGCTTTCGCTGACGCGCGTAATTGGAGTGCGCGAAGCGGATGTGCCCAAACGTTTGCTCAAACATGTTGGCGACCCGGTTGAAGCGCGCGAAATCATTATTGCCAAGCCCATCAACTTTGGCGTGCAGCGGCTCGTGTATCGCGCGCCCGAAGCCGGACAGATTGCGGCGATTCAAGGCAGCTGGATGATTTTGGATATTTACGATACGCCGCAGGAGGTGCTGGCGTTGTATCGCGGCAGTATCGTCAACGTCACCCCGCGCCGCAGTGCCGTCATCGAGGCGCAAGGCGCGCTGGTACAAGGCGTGTGGGGTTCGGGCAAAGAGGCAGTGGGTGTGATAAAATGTTTTGCGAAATCAGCCAATGATATTTTGGACGCCGATGTATTGGAAGCGGACACACGCGGCACCATTTTGGTCGCCAGCGGCGGCGTGACGGATGCGCTATTGCGCCGCGCGCATGAATTGCAAG
Organism: Chloroflexota bacterium; assembly: GCA_029778615.1. Taxonomy (GTDB): domain Bacteria; phylum Chloroflexota; class Anaerolineae; order UBA4142; family SHND01; genus SHND01. Next base: position 17,411 of record JAKOPZ010000306.1, read on the forward strand.
CGGCGGGGATTGTGACCGGTTCGCTATTGCCGGAATATCGCGCGCTGGCGGGTTCGCTGAATGTGCCCGTCCTCGTCACGGAAGGATTCGGCGAAATTGCCATGTCCACCCCCGTTTTTGATTTGCTCACGGCGTTGAACGGACAAGAGGCAGGGATTAATGCGCGCTATCAACCGCGCGGCAGGAACGCAAGCCGCCCCGAATTGTTTGTGCCATTGGTCGTCAGCCGCATGCAAGAGTCCGACCAGAAAGCGGACTCGAGCCATCTCGCAATGACCGCGCGCACACAGGTGCGCGGCGCGTATGGGGCGTATCTGGGACGTATGGGCACCTTGCCTGACGAATTCACTCTGCATTGGCTCGGCACCGATGCGGGCACGCAAATTCCTGCTGTCACCGTCGAATGGAATGACACCCCGGGCGAACACGAAACGGTTCCCTGGACGAATTTGGAATTGATTGGATAGCAAGGTAAAAGGAAAGAGCTAAAACTAAAAACGCGCATCGGTCAAAGCATTTTTAGCTTTTAGCCCGGCACTTTATCGTTATGGAGGTTCTATGGCAGAAGTTGCACCATCCGCCGGAGGTGGCGGCGGCAACCGAAACTTTTTGCTGATTATTGGCGGGCTGGGCGCGCTCGTCATCATCGGACTAATTGCGTTGGGCGCGATTGTTTTGCTTCCGTCGCTGTTTGGCGATGGCAATACCAACATTGCCGCCGTCACCGCGACGCCCACGCGCATTTCCATTCCGCCAACGCCGACGCGCACGGCACAGCCCACCGCGACGACTGTGGTGGTGGCGCAAGCGACCAACGCGCCAACCGCAACCGAGACTCAAGTGCCGCTCGAAGAAACCGCCACGCCGATTCCGATTACGGCAACGCCAATTGCGATTACGGCAACGCCGGAAGCGGGTGCGGGAAACGAAACCAACAATCAATTGCCCGAGTCCGGTTTGGGCGAAGATTTGATGTTGTTGTTTGGCGGCGGGATTTTGCTGCTCGGCGTCATTTTCATCGTGCGGCGAATGCGTTCGGCATAATGTCAACGGCAGAGCAATTTTGTCCATCACGCGCAACCCAACGCGGTGCGTGATGCCGATACCACACGCCTTCAGAACCTTCAACTATGCGAAACCAAAAACCAACGGAAATATTTCCGTTGGTTTTTTCATTTTTCCGCGCGGAAAACTTCGCGCGCCGCGCGCGCAAGACGCGCCGACGCGATAAACCCCTTTTCAACGCGCGGTGATTACAATATAATGACAGCCATTCCACCTGCCGCAATTGCTTATGCCAACTCTTCAAAAATATCTCGATTTTGATTTAGAAATTCTGCGAGATGGTGATGCGTACCGCGCGCATGTTATCAATTCACCTGGCGGACAAGGCAGCGCGCCTTTCAAAATTCCCTTTAGTGATGAAAAACTTGAAAACTTGATTTTGCGGATGGGACTGGTGCGCGCCAAAACGCGCAGCGCGGCGAATACACGTCTCGATGCCGCCAAAGAATTGGGCGGCGCATTGTTTCAAGCTGTGTACACAGGCGATGTTGCGCGGTGTTGGGATGGCAGCTTGACGGCGGCGCATTATCAAAACGCCAACCTACGCGTGCGGTTGCGGCTCGACAGTGTTCCCGAACTTGCCGAATTGCCTTGGGAATATCTGTACGCCCCCGCGCCGCAAAATCGTTTTTTTCACTTGTCGCCCGACACGCCGCTCGTTCATTTTTTGGAATCGAACTTGCCCCTGCCGACCCTGGAAGTGACCCCGCCGCTCAACATTTTGCTCATGGCATTCGTGTCCCGCGATCAGATGCCGCTAGACATTGACGCCGAAGAATCAAAACTCAATACCGCTTTGGCGCAAGCCCGTGCGCACGGCGTTGTCACGCTCACGCGTTTGCCGCGCGCTGATTTGGACACTCTTCAAGATGCCCTTTTGGAAAAAGAGTATCACATCTTGCACTTTATCGGGCATGGAGAATTTGATGTCCATCGCGAACGCGGCTACTTGATTCTCGAAGGCGATAATGGGTATGGCGAACGCATTGAGGACGAACGGTTTGCGCGCATGATTGGCGACCACGATTCGCTCCGTCTCGTAATGCTCAATTCATGCGAAGGGGCGCGTCCCACACGCACGGATGCGTTTGGCGGCGTCGCGCAGCGTTTGATTCAACAAGGTGTGCCTGCCGTAATAGCGATGCAGTTCGAAATTACGGATGATGCAGCGCTCGCCTTTTCGCGCAAATTCTATACCGCGCTCGGTTTGAATCGCCCGTTGGAAGCGGCGCTCGCGGAAGGACGCAAAGGAATTTATGCCAAGAGCGATACCGAATGGGGCACTCCCGTTTTATACTCGCGCGCGCCGGATGGAATTTTGTTTGACATTCGCGGCGCGCCCACCGCGCCGCCGCCCACAAAAACAGAAACAACCGTACCGCTTGAGCCCGCCACCGAAACGCTGACGTATGACGAATTGATGCGGCGCGCGACGGCGGCACAAAAACGCGGCGAACAACTTTGGAACGACACACCAACCGATGAACAGGCGTGGCGCGCAAAATTTCAAGACGCGTTTGCACTGCTCGAACGCGCCGAAAAATTGCGCCGCGATGACATTCCCGCGCTGCTGCAAATGGCGCAAGTCCGCGCGCGGTTGGATACGGATACGAACGCGGCAAAAGCATTGTTACTGCGCGTGGAAGATTTAATCGGCGAACCGATGAACGATGACCTCGTGCGTAAATTGGGCGAGGCATATTTCCTGCACGCGAATTTGAGCGCGCCGCCGAACGAAAAATTGTTGGCACGCGCACGCGAACAATTTGAACGGTTGAATGATTTCAAAATGCAGGAACGCATTGACGCGCTGCTGCACCGCGCCGCGCGTCCGAATGCCAAGAGCTTGGGCGATTTTTACGACGAGACCGCGCCGAAAACGGAAACGGACTTTAACCCGTTGGGCAAGTGGAACATCCAGGTCCAAGATATGGTCGGCAGTCGGCTGCTGGTTGACCTGGCAAGCAACGGCACATTTCAAATGAACCAACAAGTCGGCATGTATCAGGTGCCCGTCAACGGTTCGTGGACGTTTAATCCACTCACCAAACAACTCGCGCTCAACGGCGTGGTCAATACCTTTCAGCCGTTCACGCTTTCCATCACCATCAGTGGAAAACTCCCCAATGGTTATGCGGCAGTGGGTAACGACGGTATCGGTTACGTACTCACGCGCGGATAAAGCTTTGCCTTGCAATTTGGAAAGGAGTTGAAGATGTGCGACCCGCACACCCACGCCAAATGAAAATGTGGGGGCGGTAGGACAAATGGCGAACATCGTTCGCAAGAAATTCTGTCGTACATTTTCCAGAGAGCCCCTATGCCCATCCCCGAAGACAAAATCAATCACAACTGGCTGGAATGGAGCCGCGACACGACCGTGCGCGAGGCAAAGGAACGCCTCGCGCGCGATGACCGACGCAAGCAGTGGATTGTCACACCCATTTCGCAAAACGAGTACGCGGTGTGGCGCGTCGCCGATTTGATTGATTATTTGCTGAACGAGTTGTACGTGCACGATGTCACCGAACGCATGTTGGACGCGACGCTGGAAGAGATTCGCGGCTTTTTGCCGCGCTTTACGCGCGCAGCGGTGGACGCCAACGCCGATTGGCAAGATGTGCAAGAGACATGGAGCGCGCTGGCAGACCCGCCGTTGGTCGTTTTGCGCAACGGAACGCCGATTGGCATTTTGCGCGTGGGCTCGCGTCTCGGCGGGGGGGATATTGATTTTATAGACCGGGCACCGATGCCGGAACCCAAAAGCGCGAACGGGGGCGGCGAAAGAGCGGAACCGCCGCCCCCGCAACCCGGAACACTCGGCGGACCGGAGCCCGCGCCGAGCACCGCACCGACGCGTTTCATCAACGCCGTGTTGCAAGACCACGACAAAAATGCGCCGCTTCAAGTAGGCGAGACCTACACGCTCGCGTTCAGCGTGGAATTGGAAAAACTCGCGGCTGCCGTTTCCGCCGAAAAATTCAAAGAGCAAAATTTATTCCCCGAAGGCGTGATGCAGGTCGAGTTGATGGTGCAGTTGTTGAGCGACGATTTTTTGGTGCACAGCGACCCGCAAAAACTTATTGTGCCGCGCACGGGCAAATCCAAAAACAAAGCGCGCTTTGATATTGAACCAACCCAAAATGGCGCGGGCGAACTCACTGCCGTTTTCATCAAAGACGGCAATGCCGTACAGGCTATCAAGCTCACGCTGAACGTCGGCATGGCGGGTTCGCCGAGCGTGCTCGGTTCGGAAAACATCGGACGTCAACTCGAAACGGCGGGCGTGTTACAGCCGCGCGATTTGCTCTTGTGGATTGAATATACCGGCACCAATTACACGCTGCGCGTGTTGGACAAGGTGCCGATGAAGGCAACCTTGCCCCTTTCGTCCACCGACCTCGAAAACGCGGTGGTGCAAGCGCGGCAAACCCTCGAAAGTGTTGTGAATCTCGATTTCAACAACGAAAAAATTTTTCAGGTCGAAACCAAAATTCCGTCGGCAGCGCGCGATATGGCGATGCCCCTGCTTGCCAAAGCGGGCTATCTGCTCTATCAAGAATTGTTTTATCACGCGCTCGCCGATACGGACACGCGCAAGCTGGGTGATTATTTACGCCAGCGCGCCCAGAACGAAACATTGAAAATTCAAATCGTCTCTGCCGACATGATGCTGCCGTGGGGTTTGTTGTACATGGAAGACGACCTCGACATCAATCATGTCAATCCCGAATCCTTTCTCGGTTTCAAACATCTCATCGAGCATGTGCCGTTTCAATCTGCCACCGGTTATTCCGAAACCATCAACAGCCAGCCGCAGCTCACCATCAGCTTGAATCTCAACACGGACATTGACACGCAAATGAATTTTCCGTTGGTGCAAAAACAGCTGGACTATTGGAAAAACAAAAAATTGCCACCCGGCGTCCAGCTTGTCAAACGCACCAGCGGCAACGATTTGCTCGCCGCGCTCGGAGACGCGACGACGAGCGACCAGATTATGTATTTTTACTGTCACGCTGTGAGCAAAGAAGCCGCGCAAGGCGGCGCGAATTTGTCCGAGCTGCATTTTGCCAACGGACAAAAACTTTCGCTCGGCGATTTCAAAGCGTTCGCGCCGACGAAAACGCGTTTGGGCACACTGCCGCTCGTGTTTATCAACGCGTGCGAATCGGCGCAGCTGTCGCCGCTCTTTTACAACGGATTCATGCCCTACTTTGTGGACAAGGGCGCGCGCGGCATGATTGGCAGTGAATGTTCCGTGCCCGCGTTGTTTGCGATGGAGTGGTCGTTCAAATTTTTTGACCAACTCTTGGCGGGCAAGTCCATCGGACAAATCTTTTTGGATTTGCGGCGTGACTATTATTCCCAAAACAACAATCCGCTCGGACTGTTGTACGCGGTGTATTGCGACGCGGACACGCAAATTGCTCCGGCGGTGGCGTGATGCGCTTTGGCTTGCGCGCACATGGAACAGCTGACCTACCTCGATTTTGATTTGGTTGTCAAGCGCTTGCCGGACGGCTATCGCGTCGAGGTTACGCGTTCTCCGGCGGGCAGTGCGCGCGCAGAATTTACGCTCCCTTTTTCTGATATTGAAATCGAAAATGTGTTGTTGAAACTCGGCGGAGCGCGGCGGCGCGTGCGGCGCATTGAATCCGCCGAAATGGACGCGGCGAAACAATTCGGCGGCAGATTGTTCAACGCGGTTTTCAGCGGCGACGTGCGGAGTGTGTACGCCGCCAGTGCGCAAGAAGCCAATGCGCGCGATGTGGGTCTGCGTTTGCGGTTGCATTTAGACGACGCGCCCGAGCTCGCCGATTTGCCGTGGGAATTTTTATACAATCCCGCACTGAATCGTTTTCTCGCGCTGAGCGTCAAAACGCCTGTCGTGCGTTTTCTCGAACTCCCCGAACAAATTCGTCCGCTCACCCTTCACCCCCCCCTCAATGTGCTGGTCATGCTTTCCAGTCCGACCGATTACGAGTCGTTGGACGTGGAGCGCGAATGGAATCATTTGCAAAACGCCCTGGGGGATTTGACGCGGCGCGGCTTTGTCAAACTCGAACGGCTGGAATCCGCGACGCTGACCGAACTGCAAAAAAAATTACAGGAACGCGCGTATCACATTTTCCATTTCATCGGACACGGTGCCTTTGACGAACGCACCCAGGAAGGTGTGTTGATTTTGGAAGGAGTTGAAAAACGCGGCAGACGCGTCGGCGCGCAAATGCTCGGCGCGATTTTGCATGACCACGGTTCACTGCGGCTCGCCGTCCTGAATTCGTGCGAAGGGGCGCGCACTTCGCGCAATGACCCGTTCGCGGGTGTCGCGTCCAGTTTGGTACAGCAGGCAATTCCCGCCGTGATTGCGATGCAGTTCGAAATCAGCGATGACGCGGCGGCAACCTTTGCGCGCAGTTTTTATCAAGCGTTGGCGCGCGGCTATCCGGTGGACGCGGCACTCGCCGAAGTCCGCAAAACGATTTTTGCGGACAACAATGAGATGGAATGGGGCACGCCCGTTTTGTATTTGCGCGCGCCCGACGGCAAAATTTTTGACGTGCGGGAAAATTTCGCGCCCCCCGTCGCGCCAACACCGACGCCGAACAAACCGACGGGGATGCCCGAAACGACGAGTCCCCGCGCGTCGCCGCGCGCGCCTGTGCAAGCCGCGCGCGTCAAGCGGGACACGCCGCCCGTCGCCTTTGTAAAAAAATATCCGCTCCCGCTCGCACTGGCACTCATCGCCTTGCTGAGTCTCGTCGCTGTCGCCGCATCGGGTATTCTGACCCCTGCGCCCGTTTGCACGAATCAAGCGCTCGTGGTGGGTTCCGATTATCCGCCCGTTGGCTCGACGTTTAACGCGGGCGAAAAAATTCCCATTGTGTGGCGAGTGCGCAACACGGGAACGTGCGCGTGGAATAACACGTATCGCGTGTCACAATTCAGCGGCGACGAAATGACGATAGAGGGCGCGTTCCCGAACACCGCAGCGGACGAAGAAGCCGAGATTGAATTTTCCATTGTCGCCCCCGCGTTCGCGCGCGAATATCAGGCGGCATGGCGCTTGAGTAACCCGCAAGGAAATTTTTTCGGCGATAAATTTTCGTACGTCTTTTCGGTACGCGCCGCCTCCGCCGCCGAACCAGCCACACCCACACCGGACAAATCGCCAACGCAAGAAACCGCAACGGCAGAGGAAACCGCAACACCCCAAGCCGATGCCATTTATCCACTGCCAACTATCGTCAGCGAAGAACGCGGGAGTACCGGTGCATGGATGGTGTTTGTTCCGGCAGGCGAATTTACCATTGGTACCGATGCAGGCGGTGACGATGAAAAACCCGCGCACCAAGTTCATCTCGACGCGTTTTGGATTGACCAATACGAAGTGACCAACACGCAGTACAGGGAATGTTCAGAGGCGGGCACATGCCAACCGCCGTCAGAAAGCGGCTCGAGTTCGCGCGATTCGTACTATGACAATTCAGATTATGATGACTATCCCGTTATTTTTGTTTCGTGGCGAGATGCGTGGACGTTTTGTGAATGGGCGGGCAAGCGTTTGCCGACCGAGGCGGAATGGGAAAGCGCGGCGCGCGGTCCCCAAGCGCGGCGTTATCCGTGGGGCAATGAATTTGAACAGACTCGTCTCAATTCCAATCAAGTGAATGGCGATACGACCCAAGTGGGCGATTATCCTGACGGCGCCAGTGTGTACGGGGCGTTGGATATGGCAGGCAATGTTTGGGAATGGGTCGCGGATTGGTTTGGCGCCAAGTATTACGAGAATTCACCGCACGACAATCCCACCGGACCGGAATCGGGCGGTTCACGCGAGCTGCGCGGCGGGGCGTGGGACGCGGACGAGTTTTTTGTGCGTATGACCCATCGCGGCGACCGCGCGCCGAAAGAACGCAATTACAATATCGGTTTCCGCTGCGCGCAGACGCCGTGATTTTTTGTGTTAGGTTGGCAGCGTGAACCAAAAAGCCGCGCCTTGCCCCAATTCACTGGCAACTCCGATTTTGCCTCCATGCGCCTCGACCCACTGTTTCGCAATTGGCAGTCCCAATCCCGAGCCGCCTTGAGTCCGCGCGCGAGATTTGTCCCCGCGCCAAAAGCGTTCAAATACGTGCGGCAGAGCTTCGGGCGCAATGCCTGACCCCGTGTCCCGCACCTCAACCCGCACGCCCTGCGCGTCGCGCGTTAGCGACACGGTAACGCTCCCCTGCGCCGGCGCAAAGCGCAGCGCGTTCGAGAGCAGATTGCGTAAAGTCTGCTCGATGCGCTGAGCATCCACATTCAGCACAGGCACATCCGATAGTCGCGTCACAAGCTTGATATTTTCTTCTTGCGCTTGCGGCAAGAATGCGGCAGTGGTACGTTCGACCAACGCGCGCAGGTCGGTTGGCGCGCGATTCAGCACCAACTGTCCCGCATCCGCGAGCGCCAACTCGCGCACATCTCCGACGAGACGCGCGAGCAAAAGCGTTTCGTCATGCAAAGAGACAAGCTGTTCCGCATCCGTTGGAAAAACGCCGTCTATCATCGCTTCCAAATGACTCGAAATGATGCCAATGGGATTTCGCAGCTCGTGCGCAATGTCGGCGAGCATGTTGCGTCTTGCCATTTCCGAAGTCGCCAGTTTGTCCGCCATCGCGTTAAAGGAACGCGCCACCTGCGCGATTTCGTCATTGCCGGTAACGTCGGCGCGTGCGCTCATATCTCCGCCCGCGATTTTTTCAGACGCGATGGCAAGGGCGTTTAACGGTGTCGTGATTTGTCGAAAGAGAATAAAGCCGAGCGCCAGTGCAATGATGCCCGCGACAAATCCCGCCAACAAGAGGGAACGGTTCACCTGATTCAAAAATTCTTGCGCTGCCGGGTCCAGCAGCGCGTTTAATGGGTCCCCCGCGATGGCGAGTGTGCCGACAACCTGCCCGTCAACCACAATCGGCGTGCCGGACGCGCGCAGCGTCGAGTCCAACGCCTCGCCAATTTGCTGCTGGTACGAATCTGCCACAATCACGCCCCGCGCATCGGCAAGGAGAATTCGGCTGGACATGCCTGCCATCCCCGCGCCGCGCATCTGCCCGCGACTCATCATCCCGCCATTGCGCGGAAACAAATCTCCGACGCCTTGCCAACCGCTATGGACGCGATAATAGTTTGCCAGTTCGGCAACAAAATCTTCTTGCTGCACCATTTCGCCGCGAAACATGAATTGGCGAAATTCGTTCGTCGTCGTCTGATTCGCAATCACGGCAACGACAAGGACGCCAATCAAAATGACAAACGCGAACGCGCCCATCAAGCGCACAAACAGTCCGTGTCTCATTCCGCCCTTTCCGCAAATTTATACCCGACGCCAAAGACCGTGAGGATATAACGCGGGTGTTTGGGGTCGTCGTTAATTTTTTGGCGCAAGTTTTTGATGTGCGCGTCCACTGTCCGGTCGTACCCCTCGAACGCTTCGCCTTGTACGCGGTCGAGCAGCTGCATCCGCGTAAAAGCGCGTCCCGGCGCTTGCATGAGCGCGCTCAGCAAATCAAACTCGGTCGGCGTCAACTCGACGGGTTCGCCGCCCACCGTAACGGTATGCTTGGTCAGATTCATTTCAATTTCAGCTGCGCGCAAAATTTCCATTGGCGCGCCCGCGTTCTCTGCGCGCCGCAGGACCGCGCGGACGCGCGCTACCACTTCGCGCGGGCTGAAAGGTTTTGTAATGTAATCGTCCGCGCCCAGTTCGAGTCCAATCAGGCGGTCTGCCTCTTCGACGCGCGCCGTGACCATGATGATTGGAATGGATGACTCGCGCTGAATTGTGCGCGCTACATCGAGCCCATCCACCCCAGGCAAATTCAAATCCAGGAGGACGAGATTGGGTTTCGAATGTCGAAACGCGGCGATGGCTTGTTTCCCATCCCCGGCGGTGACCACGCCAAAGCCCGCCTTTTCCAGATATGCGCGCAGGACGCTCACAAACTTTTTTTCGTCGTCCACGACCAGAATTGTTTTGCTCATAGCCCTCTGTCTACCCTCTGCGCCGGTGGTTTCAATCTTACCCGATACTTGTGAAAAAGAAATGAACACAGAACCCGAACAGCTTGTTCGCAACTTCTATGACCATTTGTTATGGTGCAGCAATTGCCGAACTGCAAAAGTAACGAAGACAAAAGCCGCGTCTCCTCAGGCGCGGCTTGATTGTCGTGGGCACAAAATTTTGCGAGAACCGTTTCGGGTACGATAGTCTCGATTCGGGTATCGGGAAGTGCTGCGAATGTTTTTGCCGCAACCGATTTATTTCGCCACGCCAAGCAAAATGAGATTTGCCCCCGTGACCGGTTGGGCTCCCGAGCCCCCACCATTTTGACCAATTTCTCTAAATTGCACTCTGCCAAATAAGGCGGCATTGAGCTGTCGTGTTAAATCTTGCGCCACCCCTGTCGCCGAAACATAGCCGACGGATGAACCTTCCGGCGTTGGCAATACTTTGAGCCACGCGGATTCCAATTGAAGCGGCGTTTGCGTCGTCGTCACATTGATTTGCGCCGCAAACGGAATGCCGCCGAGTCTATCCAAATTTCCGCCGATGGCGATTTGTCCCGGCGAACTCATCAAACGCGCCTTGCCATTGCTGATGCCCAGCTGCGGTCCAAGAATGAAACGAAAATACGAGCTCACCTCATCTTCGGAAAACTGGACCTGAAAGCGCTGCCCAGATTGGAGAGAATTTAACTGGCGAATTTTTTCCTGCATCGAGCGCGCCGCATCGAGTGAAGAACCCTCGCGCAGCGGACGATTCAGCGTGGCGACCACCGCCGCGCTCGCCACCGCGCCGAGCGCAAAAAAGACCAGCGCGGTAAGAAACACCAGCCCGCCGACGATGAGGGCAATCCGTTGCACATCTTGCGCGCTAAAGCCGCGTTGTACGGTGACCGTTTGTCCCGAAATCGAATCGCCCGCGACATTCACATCGCCCGCGACAAAATCGCGCGCGGCGCGCACCTCGCCGCCGGAAATCTCAACGCCGCCGCGCCGCGTTTCATTTTCCTGTGGGGGTCTTTGGGGCAGAGAAGAGGGTTCGTCCATCGCGCTAGTGCATCATTAACCAACTTGTTGTGAGTGCGCGTTGAAGCAAGACCGCTTTCTAAACGAGTTTTTGCGCTTGGACGCACAAGAGCTTGTTTAATGATGCACTAGGATTATAGTTGTCTTTGCCGCGCGCCGCAAGGGGATTTTTATGTTAGAATCGCGCGTGAGATTCCACGCGACCCTTCCACAGCGTCACCTCAGAAAGCGAGTGCAATGCGAGGCACAACCATTCTCGTCGTCGAAGACGAAAAACCAATTTTGGAATTGATTTGCAAATATCTCGCCGCCGAAGGGTTCAACGTCGTGACCGCGCCCGACGGCGTCGCCGCGCTCGCGCAAGCGCGCGCGACCCAACCCGCGTTGATTGTACTGGATGTGATGCTCCCGGGCATGGACGGACTCGAAGTCTGCCGTCGCATTCAGCAAGAGTCCGACGTGTACATTTTGATGCTGACAGCGCGCACGGAAGAGATTGATAAAATCGTCGGCTTGTCTGTGGGCGCGGATGATTATCTCACCAAACCTTTTTCCCCGCGCGAACTCGTTGCGCGCATCAAAGCGATTTTGCGCCGCAGTCGCGCGGTGGCGGCGGGCAGTGGACGCGACGCGCCGCAAGACCGCACCCTTCGTTTCGACAACCTCACCATCAATCCCGATACACGCGAAGTTTATCTCAACGATACGCCCGTTGAATTGACCGCGCGCGAATTTGATTTGCTCTACGCGCTGGCGGAATATCCCGGGCGCGTATTCAACCGCGACCAATTATTGGAACGCGTCTGGGGACATGATTTTGCCGGGATTGACCGCGTGGTGGATGTGCACATCGGGCTCTTGCGCCGCAAATTGGAAATTGACGCCGCCGACCCCATGTTGATTCAAACCGTGCGCGGCGTGGGCTATAAATTTGTCGCGCGCAAAACGTCATGAACATCCTTCATCAGCTTCGCTGGAAACTTTTTCTTTCCCACATGCTGATTGTGGTGATTGGCGTGGTCGTGTTGTTGGCAACCGCGTTTTTTGTCGCGGGCGCGCAATTGGGCGAAACGCCGGTGAGTGTGAGTGACGTGTTCGGCGTGAGCGAAACAACCATTCCCGCTCCCGCCGCGCCGACTGCCGCACAAGAACAATTTCAATTTGTCGTCGAAGAAAGCCTGTTGGTCGCGGGCTTTGCCGCGCTGGCGGCGGCAATTATTGTAAGTTTGTATGTTTCGCGACGCATCGTGGAACCACTCCAGGAATTATCGCTGGTGAGCCGCCGCCTCGCGCAAGGATATTATCGCGAGCGCACCGTGATTCAATCCGACGATGAAATGGCTGACCTCTCGTCCTCTATCAATCAACTCGCCGACGCGTTGGAACAGACCGAGCAGCGTCGCTTGACCTTGCTCGCCGATGTCGCGCACGAATTACGCACGCCATTGACGACGATTGAAGGATACATGGAAGGACTGATTGACAGCGTTATTGAACCGGAGGCGGAAACGTTCGCGTTGATTCAACACGAGGCGACGCGTTTGAAATGGTTGATTCAAGAGCTCGCGCTGCTCTCGCGCGCAGAGGCAGGACAACTGCGCGTGGAAACCAAACCCGTCGCGCTGCAAGAAATTATTCAGAACGTGGTGATTCAATTTCGCCCGCAATTTACCGCGCAAGAAGTGACGCTCGATTTGGAGCTGCCCGACGCGCCGACAATTGTGCGCGCCGACCCCGACCGCATTGAACAAGTGTTGATTAATCTGTTGGCAAATGCGTTACAGTACACGCCGCCCGAAGGGACAGTCACAATTGAGGTTACGCCGTCCGATTATTTCGCACAAGTAGAAATTCGCGACAGCGGCATCGGCATTCCATCGGAACATTTGCCGCACATCTTTGAACGCTTTTATCGCGTGGATAAATCGCGCACACGGCGCAGCGGGGGCACGGGCATCGGGCTGACGATTGCGCGGCATTTGGTGTACGCGCACGGCGGCGAAATTTGGGCAGAGAGCAGCGGCATCGGACACGGCGCGCATTTTTATTTTACCCTGCCGATGGAAGAGACCGAACGCGAGTTGGCATAGCATCATGATTTCTACCGAGTGGTTCAGGAATTTTGACTGGTTCGGCTTTGTGTTCATCGCCGCGTTGTGGGTCGCGGTCGTCGTCGGCGCGCGCGTGGTCACCGATAAATTGTTTCCGCGTGTGGAACATCAAGACCGCGCCGGTCCGCCTTCGTTCGACCCTGCGCATTTGTATCCCGCGCCGCCGCGTCCTTTGCGCCAACGCGTCCGCCCATCGCTCAATCCGCGCCCCGCGCTGACGACGTTCAATCCCGCATATTGGCGCGCGAACTTGCGTTTGATTGTGCCCCTGTTGACCATTTGGCTCGGGGTGATTCTCGCGCCCGTACTGCTCGCGCCACTGCTCAATCAATTTCAAATCCTCACCGGCTTTCCGCTCGGCTATTATCTGGCGGCGCAAGGCGCGTTGATTGTTTTCCTCGCGATTATTATTTTCTACGCGTGGCGCGCCGCGCGGCTCGACCGCGCGTTTCAGAAAATGTCAACGGTATCGCCCGGCGGGATGCCGCGAGAACAGCGGCTCGGCGCACTTTTTATTTTGCTGGCGGCGGGACTGCTTTTGCTCGCGGCAGTGTGGGGAATTTTGGAAACGCGTTTTGGTCTCAACGCGAACGATTTGGGATGGGCGTTGTTGATTGCCACGCTCGGCTTGTACGCCGTCATCGGCATCACGAACCGCACCCACTCGAACGAAGAATATTACGTAGCGGGCAGAAAAATTCCGTCATTCTTTAACGGCATGGCGATTGCGGGCGATTGGATGAGCGCGGCATCGTTCCTTTCGATGGCGGGAACGTTGTGGCTGTTGGGCTTTGAGGGCTTGGCGTACATTATCGGTTGGACGGGCGGCTTTGTTTTGTTGGCGCTTTTGCTCGCGCCCTATTTGCGGAAATTTGGGCAATTCACGATTCCGGATTTCATCGGCGCGCGTTATGGCGGCAGTACGGCGCGCATTCTCGCGGCATTGATTACGGTGATGATTTCGTTCACCTATGTCACCGCGCAAGTGACCGGCATCGGCATTATCATGAATCGCTTTCTCGGCGTGAATTATTTGCTCGGCGTGGTGATGGGTTTGGGCGCGGTGTTGTTTTGTTCGTACCTCGGCGGAATGCGGGCGATTACGTGGACTCAGGTCGCGCAGTGCGTGGTGCTTTTGGTCGCCTATCTCACGCCGGTGACGTTGCTGTCGCTGCGCGATACGGGCGTGCCGCTGCCGCAGTTGATGTACGGCGAAGCGTTGAAACACATTGTGGATTTGGAAGCGGCGACGGGCATTTCCAATTCGTACGTGACGCCGTTCAACGATTGGACACCGTGGAATTTTCTCGCGCTGATTTTGTGCCTGATGCTGGGCACGGCGGGGATGCCGCACATTCTCGTTCGCTTTTACACCGTGCCGACGGTGGGCGCGGCGCGGCGGAGTGTGAGCTGGGCGATGCTGTTTATTTGCCTGTTGTATTTCACCGCGCCCGCGTATGCGGCGTTTTCGCGTTGGGAAGTTTTGCAAAATGTGGTGGGCAAACCGATTACGTCGGTGCCAAGTTGGGCGTTGAACTGGGCAGAGTCGGGACTGCTCACCATTAACGATGCGAACGGCAATGGCATTCTGGAATTTCAAGAATTAAAAATTGACCCCGATTTAGTGGTGCTGGCGACGCCGGAAATCGCGGGACTGCCGCAAGCGATTGCGGCGCTCGTCGCAGCGGGCGGGCTCGCCGCCGCGCTTTCGACGGCAGACGGATTGTTGATGGTGATTGTTTCCGCGTTGGCGCATGATGTGTATACGCGCACGCTCGTCCCCGAATCGTCGTCGCGTTCGCGCATGTTCATCGGACGGCTCACGGTTTTTCTCGTCGCGCTCGCGGCGGCGATTACTGCCACGCGACGTTTTGGCATTATCGTGCAGTTGGTGGCGTGGGCATTTTCCTTTGCAGCGGCGACCTTGTTTCCCGCGCTTGTGCTCGGCATTTTTTGGAAACGCGCCAATGCGCGCGGCGCGATTGCGGGAATGCTTGTGGGTTTGCTCGTAACGCTCGCGTATATGGTAATGAATGTTTTGAATCCGAATTTTAATTTGTTTGGGATTACAAATGTCGCGGCAGGCGTGTTCGGAGTGATTGCCAATTTTGGTGTGGCGATTACGGTCAGTTTCTTGACGCCGAATGTTTCGGAGACGAACGCGCCGCTCGTAGATTCACTGCGTCAGCCGGGCTGACTTTACAAAAACTTTACCGTTGGTTTAATAAAATTTGTACAAATGTTAAACGCATTTGACAATGCTGTGATACTTTGGGCGCAGTGAATTTGTAAAAATTCACTGCGTTTTTTTCCCCCGTTTTCATCACATTCGTTGCATGACAACAAGGAGGTGTCATGTACAAAAAGATTTTGGTCCCGCTGGATGGCTCGCCGCTTGCGGAAACAATTCTGCCGCACGCACAGGCGCTTGCCAAATCAGAGGGGGCGGAAATTGTTCTCTTGCGCGTGGCAGCAGACCCCGCTGCCGAATTCGCGTTTTCCGACCCTGCCCTCGCCGCCAATTTCGTACAACAGATGGAAAGTGAGACCAGTCAGTACATGAGCGACGTGCAAGCGCGCGCGGCAAGTAATGGCGCGCGTGTTTCGACAATCGTTCGCGAAGGACCCATCGCCGAAACGATTCTCGCCGTCGCCGACGAAATTCAGGCGGATGTGATTGCCATGTCCACGCACGGACGTTCGGGCATGCGGCGCTGGCTGCTCGGCAGCATCGCCGACCGCGTGGTCAATCACTCGCGCGTGCCGGTCATGTTGGTTCGCCCCCAATCATAAACGCTGCCGCGTAGATGCAAAAATCTTTTGCGCGCGCGGGTGGAAAGGAGGAACGCGCTTGGAACATTGAGGGCATACACTTGACTACATCGCCGTCAGCCGCCGCGCGGCGGTTGTAAAAATCACCCAGACAGGATACCACTCACAGAGAGGAGAGTTGGCACATGGCAACCCGTTCCCCCGCTATGTCTGAGAATGTTCCCGAACAAGGGCTCCCGCGTATTATCTTTGCTTCCGCTGCGGGAACCATGATTGAATGGTACGACTTTTATATTTTTGGCAGTCTCGCCAGCGTGATTGCCAGCAAGTTTTATCAGACGGGCACACCGCTTGGCGATATCATTGCCTGGCTTGCCGCGTTCGCGGTGGGCTTTATCGTGCGTCCCTTTGGGGCGATTGTGTTTGGACGCGTTGGCGATTTGGTCGGACGCAAGTATACCTTTCTTATCACCATGACGCTGATGGGTCTCTGTACGTTTGCCGTCGGTCTCTTGCCGACCGCTCAGCAAATTGGACCGCTGGCAGGCATCATTCTCATCGGTCTCCGCATTCTGCAAGGTCTCGCGCTCGGCGGTGAATACGGCGGTGCGGCAACGTACGTGGCAGAACACTCGCCGAACGGGCGGCGCGGCTTTTACACCAGCTGGATTCAAACCACCGCAACACTCGGCTTGTTCGTTTCGCTCGGCGTCATTCTCGCCACGCGCTCCATCGTGGGTGAAGACGCGTTCAAGGATTGGGGCTGGCGCGTGCCGTTCCTCATTTCCATCTTTCTCGTGGCGATTTCGTTGTACATCCGCTTCTCGCTGCGGGAATCGCCGATGTATGCCAAACTCAAAGAGCGCGGCGGCACGTCCAAGAACCCGCTCAAGGAAAGTTTTGGCAATCGCTACAATTTGACGTACGTGGCGCTCGCGCTGTTCGGCGCGACGATGGGACAGGGCGTGGTGTGGTACACAGGACAATTTTACGCGCTGTACTATCTGCAGAATATCTTTAAGGTGTCGCTGGTAGATTCCAATCTCATCGTCGGCGCGGCACTGCTGATTGGTACACCGCTGTTCCTGTTTTTCGGAAATCTCTCGGACCGCATCGGACGCAAAAGCATCATGCTTGCGGGCATGGTGCTGGCAGTGGTGCTCTATTATCCGATTTATGGACTGATGGGTTCGTTCGCGCCCAAAGCCGGCGAACTCTTTATCTTTCCGTACATCGGTTATAACCCCGTGCTGTTGTCCATTCTCGTGCTCATCCAAGTCGTTTTTGTGACAATGGTGTATGGACCGATTGCGGCGTTCCTCGTCGAACTGTTTCCCACAAAAATTCGCTACACGTCCATGTCTCTGCCGTATCACATCGGCAACGGCGTGTTTGGCGGCATGGTGCCGATTATCGGGCTCTCGTTGATTCAAGCCACCGGCAATAACTTTGCGGGCTTGTGGTATCCAATGTTAATTGCCGGCATCTGCGCGGTGGTGTGCTTTGCCCGCGTTCCCGAAACCTATCATGTAGATATTTCGTCCGACGCGTCCGTGGCATCCACACGCGAACCATCGGGCATTCCCGCTCCTGCTGCGGAATAACGCTGCGCGAAACGACCCGCGCAAACGAAATGTTGTACGTTAAAATGTTGAGGCGGGACAGGAATGTTCCGCCTCACTCTTTGGCGTAGGAGCCGCAGATGGACCTCATCAATCCCCTCGTTCGGAAAATGATTGACGATGCGCGCAACGACCCCGAAACATTTTGGGGTGATGCCGCGCGGAATATTCCATGGTTCAAAACAGGGGACCGCGTTCTCGATTGGACTCCGCCGACCTTCCAATGGTTCGTCGGCGGACAAACGAACGCCGCTTACAACGCGCTCGACGAACATGTCAAAAACGGACGCGGCGGACGCACCGCGCTCATTTACACGAACGAACGCGGCGAACGGCGCGTGTTCACCTACGCGCAATTGTTGTACAACGTCGAACGCGTCGCGGCGGCGCTGCGCGGTTTGGGAATTCAAAAAGGCGACCGCATCACCATTTACATGCCGACGATGCCCGAAGCGATTATGCTCATGCTCGCGTGTGCGCGCGTGGGCGCGATTCATTTGTGCGTATTCGCGGGATTCGGCAGCGGCGCGCTTGCCGATAGAATTCGCGCGAGTGAATCGAAATTGATTTTTGCGACGGACGCGATTTATCGCAAGGGCAAAGATGTTCCGCTCAAAGGATTGCTCGACGCCGCGCTCGACATGAATGTGCCGAGCATCGAACACGCGATTGTGCTCAATCGAACTGCGCTCGATGTTCCGATGAAAGAGGGACGCGATTTATCGTGGCAAGAATTTCTCGCGCACGGAGAAGGACAACGCGGCGACTATGAGGTGATGGAATCGAATGAGCCGCTGTACATTCTTGCGACGAGCGGCACGACTGCGCGTCCGAAACTCGTCGTCCACATGCACGGCGGTTATCAAGTGCATACAGTGAGCATGGGCAAATGGGTTTTTGATTTGAACGCGGATGATGTGTGGTGGGCAACGTCGGATATTGGTTGGGCGGTTGGGCACGCGTACACCGTGTATGCGCCGTTAATTCTCGGCTGCGCGTCCATTGCGTATGAAGGCGCGCTCGACCATCCAACGCCCGAAACGTTGTGGCAGATTGTGGAAGAATTTCGCGTCACGGGCATTTTCACTTCGCCCACTGCCGCGCGTTTGTTGATGCGGTACGGCGAGGACATTACAAAAAAATATGACAAATCATCGGTGACAAAAGTTTTCTGCGCGGGCGAAGTGCTCAACGCGCCCGCGTGGGAATGGTTGCAGCACAAAGTGTTCGACGACCACGTTCCCGTGATTGACCACATGTGGCAAACGGAAACGGGCGGTCCCGTTTTTGCAAATCCGTACGGCGTGGCAATGCTGCCGATTAAACCGGGTTCCGCGACGATTCCGATGCCGGGCATCGAAGCGCAAATTGTTTCCCCAGAAGGCGAACCATTACCGCCAAATGAAAAAGGCATTATGGTCATCACGCGTCCGTTTCCCGGACTCACGCCGATGCTGTGGGGTGAAACGGAACGCTACGGCGCGGATTATTGGGGACGGATTCCGGGAAAATTGTTGTACTATAGCGGCGACAGCGCGATGATGGAC
>JAKOPZ010000307.1 GCA_029778615.1 Chloroflexota bacterium
AGACGAGCACGGCGAATTGCCGCCCGAATGGAAGCTCAAGCGCGAACCCATGCTTTTGGAAACCAACATCCCCGGCGTGTTTGCGGCAGGGGATGTGCGTCTCGGTGCGCGTAATCGCGTTGCGGCGGCAGTCGGCGAAGGCAGTACCGCGATTTCAATGGTGCATGAATATCTGACGACGGTATGAACGATTTTCTCCGCCAAATTCCCCTGCTCTCCGGGCTGGACGATTATGCCCTCGAACGCCTCGTGGCAATGAGCCAGGAAATTCAACTCAAGCCCGGCGATTTTCTCATTCGCGAAGGTGAACTCGGCGATTCGATGTACATTATCGTCGAAGGAAAACTCCAAGTCCGCAAAAAAACCGGCGACAGCGAAGTAGTGTTGGCAGAACGCGGCAAAGGCGAAGTCATCGGCGAAATGTCGGTGCTGGACCAGGCGCCGCGTCTGGCGTCTGTGATTGCCTTGACGGACACGCGCGCGCTCCAGATTGACCAGGAAACATTTATGGCGTTGTTGGATTGGAGTCCGAGCGCGGCGCGCGCGGTGCTCCGAACGTTTGCCCAACGCATTCGCTCCACCCAAGCCACTTTGCAGCAGCGCGAAAAAATGGCGTCGCTCGGCACACTCTCTGCGGGCATCGCACACGAATTGAACAATCCGGCGGCAGCTGTCAAACGCGGCGCGTCACAACTCTTGGAAGATTTGCGCCGCCTTGAACAGTTGACCATTCAACTCGATGGGCTGGATGTTTCGCCCGCACAGCGCGAGGCGTTGAAAAACTTGCGCGCCCAGATTGACGACAACGCGAGCAGTGCGCGTACGCTGGATGCGATTACGCGTTCGGATTTGGAAAGTGAAATTCAAGATTGGCTCGACGAACACCATATTGCCGAGCCGTGGGAAGTCGCACCGCGTCTCGTCGCGTTAGGATTCACGCGCGAAAAATTACAAGAGTGGGATTCGGTCTTTGACGACACAACATTGCCATTGGTGATAGAGTGGGCGGCGGCGCGCGGGAGCGGCATCTCACTGCTCGCGGAAATTGCAGACAGCGCGGCGCGCATTTCGGATATTGTCAAAGCCATCAAAGAGTATTCTTATCTCGACCAAGCGCCGCTCCAAGAAATTGATATTCACACGGGCTTGGAAAATACTCTGACCATTTTGCGAAACAAGTGGAAACAAGGCATCACCATCAATCGCAACTATGCGCGCGGCTTGCCAAAAATCGAAGCGTATGCGAGCGAACTCAATCAAGTGTGGACCAACATTATTGACAACGCGATTGATGCGATGAACGGCGAGGGCGAACTGACGCTGTGCACATATCCCGAACCCGACAATTTGTGCGTCGAAATTTGTGACAACGGTCCCGGCATTCCCAAAGATGTGATGCCGCATTTGTTCGACGCGTTCTTTACGACGAAACCCGTCGGACAAGGCACCGGCTTGGGCTTGCACATTTCGTACAACATTATTGTTCTAAAACATCACGGACGCATCACCGTTGAATCCAAACCGGGCTATACGTGTTTCAAAATCGCACTGCCATTTACCCAAAGTAAAAAGTGATGAGCATTGAGCATTGCGTAGAGGGCTCGCTTTTCAGCGCTCAATGCTCAACACTCGGCGCTCGCCATGTCTCCCGAACAAGTTAAACAAATCTTGCTCGATACTAAAACGATTGCCGTCGTCGGCATGTCCACGCGCGCAGACCGTTCGAGCCACGACGTGCCAAAATATCTTCAAGCACACGGCTATCGCATTATTCCCATCAATCCAAACGCTCAAGAGATTTTGGGAGAAAAGGCGTATCCGAACTTGCTGGCGATTCCGCGCGAGATTCAAGTA
>JAKOPZ010000058.1 GCA_029778615.1 Chloroflexota bacterium
CAAAGGAACCCAACGTGAAACGTCTTGTATGGCTAGTCCCAATTCTTTGCGTCGCCCTTGCCGCAGGGCTGAGCGTCATTACAGCCAACGCGGCACCGAATGGAACGACAACGCTCAGCGCAGGACAAACGCTGACCATCAAAGCAAACGGCTGTAATCTCAAAGTGAAAAAAGAGACGCCCGCGCTCGTGCAAGTTGTTTGCAAAGCTGCCACGAACGTCTCTGCGCCAAGTGAACGCAATCCTTCCGCCAAAGTGATTTTGAACGTTGGACAAAAGCAAAAGGTTTTGGCAAACCAATGCGATTTGCGCGTCACAAAAAAGTCTGCGGCGGTGGTCAAGGTGAAATGTGTTGGGTCGGCGAACGCATCGCCCACTGCCACCAAAACGGCGACACAGGGTGCGGGGGCGACAAACACACACACACCAACCAGAACGGCGACGCGCACGCGCACGCAGACTGCCACCGCAACGCGCACACGCACGCCGACCCCAACCGCCACCGCGACCACAGTGACGGGAACGACCAAGATCGTTTCTGTCGCTTCGGATGGGACGCAGGGCGACAATCCGGTGATGGACTCGGATATGTCTGCCGATGGGCGCTATGTCGTGTTTAGCTCGTATGCGAGCACGCTAGTCAACAATGATAACAATTGGAACTGTGACGGATACTATGGCGAGAATTGTAGTGATGTCTTTGTCCGCGACGTGCAGACGGGAGTGACGACTCTTGTTTCGCGTGCTTCGGATGGCACGCAAGGGGACAATTCTTCGCAACATGCTTCCATCTCGGCGGATGGACGGTATGTGGCATTCAGTTCAGTTGCCACCAATCTGATCGCTAACAATACGAATTGCAGCTTCGGCGTATGCTACCCAGAGGTCTATGTTCGCGACCTCCAGACCGGCACAACCACCATCGCTTCGGTCAAATCCGATGGCTCGCAAGTGCTGTACTCGGGCGCATCTAATCCTCACATTTCCGCAGACGGGCGCTATGTCGAATTTCAAACGACCAACGGTGGTCTGGGGTGTCCAAGCGGTACCTTTCAGGTAGATTTTCTCTATGTGCATGACATGCAAACGGGCACGACAACCTGCGCTTCGGTGAATTCAAACGGCGATGGACTTGAGGCGGCGGGGTATCCGACGAATGCACGCGGTGCGTCTATTTCGGGGGATGGGCGCTATGTGTCTTTTATTAGCAATGCCAATAATATGGGCACCGGGGACACCAAGTTCCCGTGCAATGATACGCATACGCAAGACGTGGAACATTGCTATGATGTGTATGTGCATGATATGCAGACGGGCACGACAACGCGTGCCTCGGTCGCGCTGGATGGCATCAATGGCGCGAACGATATTGGCGGAGGCGTTATGACCGTTCTCTCTGCGGATGGACGCTATGTAATGTTTGATTCGTGGGGCAGCAACCTGGTGAGCGGAGATAACAACATAGGTTGTGGTGAGTATGGTTATGGTCCGGGCAACTGCATGGATACGTTTGTGTACGACCGCCAAACGGGGACGACGACCCTTGTAACACTGGATCCGGATGGCAACCAATTTGATGAGAATTCCTTTGGCGGCGATATGTCGTCCGATGGGCGGTATGTGACCTTTTCCGCAGGCTATAGAGAGCAAGAATTCTTGCGCGCGGATTGGGCGGGGAGTGGGCGCGACGTACTCTCTGCCAGAAACACTCTGTTTGATTGGCGCGCCTTTGTGCGTGACCTGCAAACGGGACAGACCAGTGATTACTCGCTCTATCCTGATGGTTCTGCCGTGTATGGCAGTGCAGATCTATACGCGACCACCGGTATCTCGGCGGATGGACGCTATGCATTATTCACCACAGATTTGAGTATGGTTGACGGAGATGCGAACGGGTATCTCGACCTGTTTTTGCGGAAACGGTGGTAAAGTTTCTTGCGCTAACGCATAAATAAAAAACCCTCGCAGGCGACCCTGCGAGGGTTTTTCTTTTTTCCAGAAGATTGTTCGTTCACGTTCCCGCGTTTGGCGCAGCCGTATTGTGATGTGTGAACGCGTGTACCGCGACAAAAATTCCGAGTACGAAAAAAAGTGAACCGAGCAGAAACGGCGCAGCGATTGTTTCTATTGTGTCCAATACTCTCTTTCCACAAATCAAAATCGTGAAAGCCAATCCTGTGTACTGCTTGACAGCGCGCGCTCCTCGCATATACTCGTCTGCACACGATGTAGAAAAGGACTCTCGCGGTTGAAACAGTTTGTCATGGAACGGCGCGGGCGCATCCAAGAGCTGGATCGCTCGTTTGATTTGGAATTTTGGCAAAGCCAATCACCCCAAGCGCGTTTTGACGCCATGTGGGAATTGATTGTTCATGCCTACAAAGTAAAAGGGAACGATGTTCGTCAACTCCGACTTTACCGAACTGTTGAATCTTTTCAACGCCAACGACGTCCGCTATCTCATCATCGGCGGATACGCCGTCGTGCAGTATGCTGAACCGCGCTTTACCAAAGACCTCGACGTATGGGTCAGCGCCGATTCAAGCAACGCCAAAGCGGTGTTCCGCGCACTATCCGCGTTCGGCGCACCGCTCGCCGGCATGACCGAACAAGATTTCGCCGCAGAAGGATATTTTTACCAAATGGGAGTTCCACCCGTTCGCGTAGATGTGCTGATGGGTATTCCCGGCGTGGATTTTGAGCAAGCATGGCAAAATCGTGTCCAAGTTGATTTTGAAGGACTTGTTGTGACCTTTATTTCCAAACCGGATCTCATCAAAGCGAAATTGGCAGCGGGACGCGACCAAGATTTGAAAGATGCCAAGTCTCTTTCCAAGCCGCAACAACGAGCCAAGAAAAAGCCAACTCGACGAAAAAAAAGGTCGTGACAACTTGACGATGCACTCGGTCTCGTCAAGTTGATGGATCTCTCGGTCTATTTGTCCGCAAGCGCTGGTAAAGTTTCTTGCGCTAACGCATAAATATAAAACCCTCGCAGGCGACCCTGCGAGGGTTTTTCTTTTTTCCAGAAGATTGTTCGTTCACGTTCCCGCGTTTGGCGCAGCCGTATTGTGATGTGTGAACGCGCGTACCGCGACAAAAATTCCGAGTACGAAAAAAAGTGAACCGAGCAGAAACGGCGCGCCGGGCAAGGTGAAAACGGGAATCACAATTCCCAGCCCGACGACATCTAAAAACAACGTGACAAAAATAAAACTGAGACGCGGTTGAAATTTTGGCATGGATTTTTCCTCACTGTTTTGCAAAAGCGTGTGAACGATAAAACGTCCGCCAAAATTTTTTGGCGGACGTTTTGTTTTTCTATCACGCTTTCACGCGCGGCAATTCCAACGGCGGCAGCATCGCTTCGATTTGCGCGCGGTGCGGTTCGAGCCACGGCGGCAGAATCAATTGCTCGCCCAGATGGGACATGTCTTCATCGCGGTCAAAGCCCGGTCCGTCCGTCGCCAATTCAAACAATACGCCGCCCGGTTCTTTGAAATAGACCGAGCGAAACCAAAAGCGGTCAATCTGCGGGGTGGGTGAGAGACCCATGCTTTCCACTTGGGCACGCACGCCGAATTGTTCCGCATCGTCGCGCACGCGCCACGCCACGTGATGCACCCCGCCCGTGCCCCACGCGCCGCGTCGTTCGCTCGGTAATTCCTGAGCATCAACCCATTTCCCCGAGCCGCCGCCGTCTGCGCCGTAACGATGCCAGCCATTGTCTTCACCGATGTATGTCATGCCCAGATGCTCTGTCAAAAGTTTCGCTGTCGGCGCCAGCGCGCGTTCCCACAATCGGACCGCGTGCATGCCGCGCAATTGAAATTCCGTCGGCACCGGACTGGCGTCCCACGCGACAAAATCGCGCGCGTCATTCGATTCCACCAGCGCGAGCGGCAAACCATGCGGGTCTCGGAACGTTACCGTCTTTTCGCCGAAACGAATTTCCTCCGCGTCATATTTGACCTGCTGCGCGTCAAAACGTTCGCGCCAAAAATCGAGCGCGCCAACCGGAATCGCAAACGAAATTTCATTTGCCAAGCCAACGCCGCGCCGCGCGGGTTCCATTTGCGCCCACGGGAAAAAAGTCAAATCGGTCCCCGGATTGCCTACCGCGTCGGCAAAGAAAAGATGATACGTGTCGGGCGCGTCTTGATTCACACTTTTCTTGACAAGCCGCAATCCCAACACGCCGACATAAAAATCCAAATTTTCTTGCGGGTCGCCCGCAATACATGTGACATGATGAATGCCGTGTACAGAATGGTTCATCGCAAATACTCCTTTACTCGTTTACCGACTTGAATCAATTCACCAGCATACAAAAATGAATTAACCGTTTGCAAATAAAATGTTCTCTGTGAGTTGCGAAAACTCAAGTTTAGGATAGAATTTTCGCGGTGTCCGATAATGAATTCCCCATCACCCGAATCGCCACGCAAACGAACGCGCCGCGCCCCCACCGGTTCCTTTCTCTATGACCGCATTCTGCCCATCGTTTTTATTTTCCTCGCGCTTGTAATGATTGCATTGGTCTTGATTGCGGCGGGGGTATTGCTGGGAATTGTGCGCTACCGTTAAAACGCGCAAGAGTGTTGTCCGTCGGGAATGTTCAGACATTCCCGACGTTTTTATTCGGTGCTCGGCGCGGGGACGGGCGGCAGCGCGCTCCAGCCGCGCAGCGGCGCGCGCAGTCCCAAAACCAAGAGCGCGCCAATCATCAACAAACTGCCGTTGAGCAGAATGGTCGTCGGCACGCCGAAAAACTGCGCCGCGTAGCCAACGTACAACGACGCGAGCGGCTGCATTCCAAAACTCACCATCACAAACAAACTGACGAGACGCGCGCGCATGTCCGGCGGCGCCATCAATTGCGTAATGCCGAGCGAGGTCGCAATCACGGCAGGCGCGCCAATCGAGCCCAAACCGATGGTGAGCATCGCAAGCGGCAGCGCGCGGATGAACGACGCCAGCAAAAACCAAAAGCCCATCCACATCACCGCGCACGCAATCACGACACCTGTCCGCTTTGTCGCTTGCACGTAGGGAATGACAAACACAACGCTGATGAGCGCGCCGGCGCCCGATGCGGCGAGCAGCCAACCCAAGGTTTGCGCGTTGCCGCCCAAGACGACGCTCGCAAACGCGGGCATGATGTTCAACACCGACAAACCAAAAAATGTGACGAGGATGACGAGCATCAATAAATCTTGCAAGCGCGGTTGATTGCGGACAAAACGCAGCGCGCTCGCAAAATCAGAGAGGGGGTGACCGCCGCTTTGATTGCGGACTTGATGGGCGCGCACGAGCATTAAACTGGCGATGACGGGAATGAAACTGATGCCGTTTAACCAAAACGTCGTCGCCGTGCCGAACCGCGCAATGATGAAGCCCGCAAACGCGGGTCCGAGAATGCGGCTCACTTGCAAAAACATCGCGTTCAAATTGACCGCTTTGCGTACCAATTGCATTCCCGATAAATCGCCGAGAAAGGCTTGCTGGGCAGGAAAATCGAGCGCGCCGACAATGCCCAGCGCGAGCGCCAACCCGTACACGTGCCATAATTGCACAAGCTGTGTTTGCACCAAGAACGCAAGAATGAACGCGAGAAGCATTGCGGTAAATTGCGTAGCCATCAACAGCTTGCGGCGGTCCACGCGGTCGGCGATGGTTCCCGCGAACGGCCCAAACAGCAGCAGCGGCACGGTCGAAAAGGACGCGACGATTCCCAACGCCGCCTCCGACCGCGACAATTCCCAAACGACCCAACCTTGCGCGGTCACTTGGAGCCATGTGCCGATGAGCGAAACGGCTTGCCCGCTCAAGTACGTGGCAAAGTTGCGTTGGCGCAAGGGTTCAAACGAGGAGAGCAAAGTTCGAAGCGGATTGGTTTGCATCGAGTTTAGCCCCAACTGCCGTTGTGTTTGGGCATTTCCATCACGGGCAAATTTCGCCAGCCCGTTTCCTTCAACCACGTTTCAAAATTTTTCAACGGCGGATAGATTTTTTTCACGGCGGAAATATCTGCATCATATCCTTCCCCGTTAAAAAATTGAAACATTGCGATTTGTTCTTGCGTCGGCGTTTGTCCCTCCGGCAATTGCTGCGGCACCACATTCACGGGACGCCCAATAATTTTTGAGAGTGTCGCCGCAATTTGCGATTCCGTCAATTCGTCGCCCGCGAGTTCAATCGTCTTGCCGATATATTCCTTTGGATTCTCAAACACGGCGGCGGTAATGCCGCCAATGTTATCCGCCGCAATCAACTGCAATCCTTTATCGGGGCGCAGACCCCAACTGAAAAACATCCCGTTCGAAATTGCCGCTTGCGTCCAAAAATAATTGTCCATGAACGCGACGGGACGCAATATCGTGTACGGCAAATTCAATTGCTTGACGTACTTTTCGATTTCGTATTTGCTCTCGAAATGTTTCTGTCCCATGCCGCGATGCGCCGCGCCAACGGACGTATAAACAAAATGTTTAATGCCCGCCGCTTTTGCCGCGTCCGCGAAAATTCTTCCTTGTCGAATCTCGCCTTCGTACCCCACATTCGGCAGCCAAAAATTTTGTACGCCGAACGCGCCGTACGCGCCTTGCAATGCTTTCTCAACACCCGCGCGGTCATCCAAATCATTTTGGAAAATTTCCGCGCCCTGCGCCGCCAATGCTTTCGCCGCGTCTTTATTCACATCGCGCGTCAACGCGCGCACCTTCCAACCCAGTTTCAATAAATGCCGCGCAACCGCGCCGCCTTGCTGCCCCGTTGCGCCGCCGACGACGATGAGTTTCTCGTCATGGTGACTCATTTTTTATGCTCCATAAAAATCGCGAATCGCAGATAGCGAATCGCGTTACGTCAAAATTTTGTAATAACGATTTCAATCGTTCCTCCGACACCTCACTTCAAGGAACGATTGAAATCGTTACTCTGTCTTGAATCCAATCCGCTCATGCGCGTCATCGCAAAACGGTTTGTTGGCGGAAGCGCCGCAGCGACAGAGCCGCCGCCTCTCGCCGCGAAAAATAACTCGCCCCGTCGCATCACGAATTTCAAACGCGCCTTCAAATTTTAGATTTCCATTCGGTCTGGGTGTGATGCGTAATTTTTGATTTGGCGCGAGCTCGTCTTGCGCGTTCGCTTCGGGAACATGTGTGCCTGCGTCGCGGAATTGAATTTCACGATGCGCGTTATCACAAAACGGACGATTCTGTGATGCGCCGCAGCGACACAACGCCGCGCGCGTTTCGCGCAGCACCGAACCATCGGGCATGACGATTTCCAAATCGCCGCGCACGTAATACGGACCATTGCGCGCAACGAAAACAACGTTGGTTGCACGCGGTTGTTCTTGCGCGCCGCCGTCAGTACGTTCGTAATGCAGCGCGCCCGTGGGACAGCGTTCTACTGCGTCAATGATTTCGTCAACGGTCCCGTTTTCCACCTGCACCCACGGCTGTTCCCACGTGTTGAATACGTTCGGCGCGCGGCGCAAACATTCGCCGACGTGCGTACAACGGCGCGGTTGATAGGTTACGGTAATTTCGTCGCGCGTATATTTCCGCGCCAACGGTTTCTTGTTTTCTCCCATCATTCAAAAAGTTTCCGCAGCGGTTCCATCCATTGCAATTGTTCGTCAATCGAAACGTTCGCCCAATTCATGTCCCAAAAGACTTGCGTAAAACCAATTGCCTTTGCGCGCGCGATGTCCTCTTGGATTTGTTCCAGCGAGC
>JAKOPZ010000308.1 GCA_029778615.1 Chloroflexota bacterium
AACCACAACTAAAAGTTGGTCTGTCAAGCTGCGCTCATCTCTCCGTGGTCTAAACAAGTCATGGTCTGGCACTCTGTTGCGAAACGCGGTTCGCTGTGGCTCTTGATAACTCAAGAAATAATTCTGTTCGGCATAATCGGGAAAAATACTTGCGACGGTGGCATTTGGTGGCAGCGTGATGTCAAGCACGGGAAGCATTGTGCCACAATCTCCAAAATCGCGATAGTTCTCCCAACTCGTGCGAATGGTATTGTTCCCGCCGAAATGTTCGATGAGGTAAAAGGGAAATAGGACAGAATATGGAATCCCTGTCCCACCCAAGATGGGGCGTGTATCCATGTGTGCCCATGCTTCGTTCAGATGAGCAGTGATAAAGTCTGTATAGCTTGTGTCCACTCCAATCGCTTCATGCTGCGCCCACTGCGCTGTCGCCTCCATCCACCAGCGCAAGTCTTCGTTGTCGTACCAAGCCCACGTTACCTGCAATTCGTCAAATTGCGGGCATGCTTCTTGGTACACCCACTGTGCAGCATGAAAGAATTCGTGTGCGGCAAGTGGTTGCCCATCTGCCCGAAATTCATTTGTTATAAAAGTATATTGTGGTGAGAAGGTGATTCCGCCTCCCAACGCACCCATAGGTACAACATAGACTTGATAGGGTAGTTCGGTTGGGAGTTGATACCCCATTGCTTGATACTGATAAAAGGCAGCCTCGAGCCCACTCCCAATGTTGGCCAAATACTCAACGGAACTCCCACCTGCAATGCGGCAATCAAACCGATCTTGATTGAAATTTGCCTGATACCAGATGACAAAATGGGTCAGCACAATTTGCGTATCTAGATCGCACGGTCCTATCAGAACGCGAGGAATTCCACCCGCATTCGGCGTCACGGTTGGCGTAATCGTCGGCGTTGGCGAATGCGTTGAGGTCGGTGTGCTCGTCGGAGTTACCGTCGCGGTGGGCGTTGCTGTTGGTATGGCTGTGCCAAGAGTGGAGTAATAGATCTGCCCACTTGCGCCTTCCCATACCAAATGCCCCTGTTGCGAGGCGTCCACAATCAGCGAACCCCACCGCATACTAATGCCGGTCATATCTGAAGAAAAGGTTTGCGGATTGCCCCAGGTGCCATCATTATGGGCGAGGCGCAATTCGTACGGTGTCGCGTAAAAATGATTCCATCCAAGATACACATTGTTCACCCCGCCCGCGCCAACAACCGGAACGGGCGAGAAATCACCGCCTGACGACTCTTGGTCAAACACGGTGACGTCACTCCAACCACCGCTTTGCAGATTGGCGCGATGCAAAATGCCATAGCCACTCACAAGTGGAGGTCCCTGCCAAGCCAGATGCGCATTCCCAGTTGTATCAAAAGTGAGTGAAGGACTATTCGCGTCCGCACTTGCAATTTCGGCTCCGCTCCAGCCCCCTTCCGCGCAATTCCCGTTCGCCGCAGTCAGCGAACATTCTTGATATTTCAATTCCGCACAGTGTTCGCCATTGCCATCACATTCGAGCGCGATGTAGCCGACTCCGACGTAGGGAACACTCGCTCTGGACGTTCCGCTGGTCAACTCCAAATACGCAGAGGTTGAAAACAATTCGAGCGCGCCGCCAAACACCCCTGTTGCGGCATCGCCTTGTGCGTACATCACGCGCGAGGTACTGGTGAACTCGTCAACCTGATCTACTTGAACCCAAGTGGCATGAATCTGATTCGTCCCATTCCCTTGCGTCGCGCCGATGCTTCCATTATAGCCAAAGCTGCCCGATGCGAGCGACTGCGGCGAGCCCCAATTCACGCTCGTACCCGTCTCATCCCATGTGCCTAGCACATAACGAATTTCGAGAGTATTCCCGACACTCTCTTCCCATACCAAATGGACCGCGCCCGCGCTGTCTGTCGCAAGCGAAGGCAGCCACGATGCACTGGAGGTAAAGCCGATATGCGGGGCTGAACTCCATGTACTGCTACCCACCGATTTGGTTCGCATCCATAGCCCAGCCGGTGCGCCGTCAGAATACCACACCACTGTCACATTCCCCACATCATCAACGGCGACGGCAGGAACTTGGGACCATCCCAAGCCATCCGCGAGATTTGCAAAACTACCTCCAGGATCATTATGGGATTCTTGCTCGGGCAAAGAGAGGCGCGCGGGATCTCCTTCTTTCACCAGATTGAGGCGAATGGCTTGGGCTTGAGACTTGGCATTGATTCGTACCAATCCATCCATTATTGCCCCCGGTTTGAAATCCCCTTTTTCTGCAAGCCCTTTCGTCGAGCGCAAGTAACTTTTCGCCGTCACCCGAATCCTGAGCATCCCGCGCGCAGTCTTGACAATTAGGCGTGACTTGTCCACACGTTGAATAACGCCGCGAATGTGATAGATGCCTTTGGTCAAAGCGCGCGGCGGAGCAACCGCAGAAGATTTTTTGGGCGTCTGTGTTGGAACCGGTGTTGCGGTTCGCGTGTTCTTGCGCGAACGCGGCGTCGCGTTATTTTCTTGTTGTGGCGCAGGCACCGTACCGGTGATTTGTCTCGGGGTTAGGTAATCTGCAATCGTTTGTCGCGTTTCGGGTGACAATTGCTCCCAATCTTTGAGCGCATACAAGAGCGCCGCTGTACCTTCATCAGGAATGAGTGTTGTAGAATAGTACTCCGAAGGCAGCTGTGGGTCGCCAAAGAGCGCATACACTTTGTACAGCGTAGCCGTATCGAGCGTGAGCGCGCTTTCTGCCACCGCCTGTTCGATCAATGTGAAACTATCCGGAGGTGTCGGTATCACGGTCGCGGTATCCGTAGGCGTCGCGGTAAAGCTTGGAGTAACTGTTGTTGTTTCTGTTGGTGTATCCGTCGCCGTTTCCGTTGCCACTTCTGTTGGCGTTGGCGTTGCCGTAGCAACATTACCCCCATCGCGAAACGCGACATAGAAATACGTACAAGGACCCGAACACCCATTCCCCGAATTAACCAGCGTATCCGTACCTACCTGAAATCCGTCGGCGTTCAATTGCTGAATCGAATCGCCGAGCGGGTCATTCCCGATAAATTCCAACGCCGCATCTCCCGTCACAGCGGCAGAGCGATGCAGGGGGCGGCTCGCGCTCCCGCCCTCCTTACGCACCAAAACCCAATCGGGCTGAAATCCGACGCCCGTGATATTTCGATTATCCACCGGATTCCCACCCGTGCTGTTGCCCAGATACGACCCAACCTTGATACTGCCCGCCGTATTTTTCCACGCGAGATAGTGATACAGCGTTCCATTGCGATTCACATTCGCATTGCCGCCCACCTTGAACCCATCTCCATTCAATGCTGTAATGCCGTGCGCGCCTTGCTGGTTGCCGTTAAAAAAATAACTGGTCGTTCCGCTTGTCGCAGAAGAGCGCTGCAGGGGATTGTGTCCGCCTTGTGACGACAACACAATCACATAATCCGGGGCAAATCCAACGCCGCTGACGGTTTGGGTGTCGCCATTGCCCGTCTACGTTCCGAGCGCCATTTGTCCGGGCGCGGCTTGAAATGCAATCCAGTAATAGGTATTCGGCGGAGTCGCTTTATTGACGCGCACGTTCGTTCCAAGCGTAAAACCATCCGCATCGAGCGTTTTGATCGCGCCCGTTTGATTCGACCCACTCTCGATCTCTTTGCTCAAATCATCGGGCATCGTCGCGGTGTGAATGACGGCTTGTTCGTTGTTCGTCCCTTTGACCAAAACGACATCGGGCTGAAAGCCAATGGCGCTAATCGCGCGATTGTCAATTCCATTTCCAACATACGAACCTGTCGCGACGCGCATGTTCGCGACTTGTTCCGTGCGAGTTGAAGGAGACGACGCGTCTGCGCTTCTAAATCCAACCAATGCCAAAACGAACAATGCAAATACCAAAGAGCGCAATGTACGCATGATGTTGCCTCCGTTTGTCGAACCAGATAGAAAAGCATAAACCGATTATAAAGAAAATACAGACGCGCGGCAAGGGGGCGCGCCGTTCGCACATCGCGCAAAATTTTAATATAATGCGTTTGCATGGACCCATGCAAAGGAAATTTCCACGTGACCGAAACCGAGTACACCCTCTTACGCATTCCACTGTTTCACAGCTTGCCTGAAAGTGAGATTCAGCATCTGGCGGAAGCGCTCACCATGCGCGAGGTGCCGCACGACACCGTGTTGTTTTACGAGGGCGACGCGGGACAGCATTTTTATATTGTGCGCGAAGGACAAATCGAGGTCGTCAAAAGCATCGGCACGCCCGACGAACGCGTGGTCAATGTGCGCCGTCCGGGCGAATTCGTCGGCGAGATGAGTTTGTTCAATCTTGACGGCAGACGCACCGCCAGCGTGCGGGCGCGCGGCACCGCGAAATTGTGGGAAATGACGCGTGCCGATTTCGACGCGCTGCTCGCGCGGAATCCCTATATCGCGTATGAAATGGTGCGCGTGTTGTCGAACCGCCTCACCGACGCGCACAACAACGCGATGGAAAGTTTGATTGCAAAAAATCGCGCGCTGGAACAAGCCAACACCGAACTGGCGGAAGCGTATGCGGAATTAAAAGCGGCGCAAGCGCAAATCATTGAAAAGGAAAAATTGGAACGCGAGCTGCAGCTCGCAGCGGAAATCCAAATGAGCATTCTGCCGCGCACCCTGCCCAAACTGCACGGCTTTTCCTTTGGCGCAAAAATTGTGCCCGCGCGCGCGGTCGGCGGCGATTTGTACGATTTCATTCCGTTGAATGAGCAAGCGCTCGCCGTCGTCATCGGCGATGTAAGCGACAAGGGCGTCCCCGCCGCGATTTTCATGGCGCAAACGCACGCGCTCATTCGTTCCGAAGCGCGTCAAAATCGTTCCCCGCGCGAAACGCTGGAACGTGTGAACCAATATCTTTTGGAAATGAACGCGTCCGGATTGTTTGTGACGGTCTTGTACGGGATTCTCAATCGTCACACGCGCGAGTTTCAATACGCGCGCGCGGGACACGAACTGCCGTTGGTGCGCGAACCGCACGGCGAAATTTTCACCCCCCCCCAGGGGCAGGGCGCGCCGCTCGGCATTTTTGATTTTGTCGTATTGGATGAGGGAACGCTTTCACTGCCGCCGCACAGCACCATGCTCTTGATTACCGACGGCGTGACGGAAGCATACAATCCCGAACGCGAACAATTTGGCATGGAACGCATTCAAGCTCTGCTCGCACAAGATGTACAGGCAGACGCGCAAAAATTGTGCGACGATTTTCTGGACTCGATTGCGGCGTTTCGCGGCGACGCGCCGGTGCATGATGATATTACGGTCGTGGCGATTCACGCCGCCTGAAAAAAGACCTGACTCGTTTTTCCACCCTACGCGCAACACAACGCGAACGCGCACAACAACGCGAACGCGCACAACAACGCGTTTGCTCTGCGTGATGCGAATGGTTTAGAAACCCGTCAGGTCTCTACGCGTTTATGGGCACACCGAAAAGTTGAGCCAATAGTCGCGTCCGTCCGATTGGAAAAAGGGCACCTGCGCTTTTTGTTGGTCAACGAAAACCGCTTTTGCGAGAAAGGGCGTGCATTGCCCGATTTGGCGCAGCTCGTAACGCGCGCCGGCAAGTTCCGTTTGTCCTTCCGGAATCAATTGACGTTGACACGACGTTTGCCCGATTGACTTTTTCAAATCATTCGTGTTGTAAATCACCACGCACCAATCGTACGTTTGCGCGCGTCCGCTGGTGTTCAGAAACTGCACGGCAAACTCCATTCCGTCGCCCGCGCGCGGCTCGGGCGGACTGACGCGTATACTGCCAACATAGATGCCCGGCGGCGCATTGATGGTAGGAGTCGCGGCGGGGGTCGGCGTGAGCGGGATGCGCGTCGCGGTGGGCGGCGGCGGCGTTGCGGTGGCGGGTTCGAGCGTCGCGGTCGCTGGAACGGGTGTTGCGCTTGGCGGAACACTCGTGGCGGTCGGTTGAACAATCGTGATGGTCACTTGGCGCGTAATCGTTCCACCGCAACCCGTCGCGGTTAGCGTGTACGTTTTGGTTTCGGCATTTTGCACCACTTGCGAACCGGAGAGTCCGACAATTCCTAAACCCGGTTCAATGGAAACGTCCGAAACGCGTTGTGGATTGTCCCACTGCAAAAATACCGGGTCGTTGGGCGCAACGCTGTTTTGCGACGCGCGAAACGAAATCTCCGGCGCGCCTTGACAGGTCACGGCGGCGGCGCTCGTGCCAACTGCCGCCGCCGTCGCGCGCAAAGAGACGAGCGTAGCCGGGACCGTGACCGAACCCGTCGGCTGCGGCGCGGTCAAAATCGCTTGCGACAAATCTTGTGCCTCTTGCGCTTTTTGATTGAGTTGTTGTTGACTGCGCTGCAAGTTCAACAACAACACGCCAATAATCAAGAGAACGCCTAACGCTGCCGCACCGATGCCAAAAAACAGCAAACGGTTGCGGCGCTGTTGTAAATAGCGCCTGCGCCAATCCAACATTGCCGGTGCGAGCACGTCATGAAAAATTTCGTACCGCGTGGGCGCGTCGAGTTGGTCGGGGGGGGGGGCAACGGGGCGCAAAATGCGAATGCCCGACGCAGACATTTTTTCCAAAACGGGCGTCAGTTGTTTTTCCTGCGTGTGTGTATATTCCGCGAGGTCGCGCGCCGTGTGCGCGATTTTGGTGCCGGAGGGTGTAACGAGATAGTGAAACATTCCCGCCGCCGCTTGGCGTTCCACTGCCGGCAACGCGCCCAGCGTTTTATCCAAATGGGTCCGCACAATGCGTTCCGCGCCGCCCAACCGCTGAAGCGTTTCAAGCCGCAGGGTATGTGACCCGTTCCGCAGTTCTTCATCCCACAGACGCGTCATCACCAATTGCAGAAACGGCGTTTCGATGCGTTCCACACCGGGGTCGTGTCCGTTCGCGCCGTTATCATTTTTGATTGCGCCAACGCCGGTGTCCGTGAGCGAGACGCGTCCAGTTTTCACTTGGTCGAGCACCGCGTCCACGAGCGCAGGTTCGATGCTCACTTTCATTCCCGCGTCGCCAACGGCTTTGTTGTATTGCTCAATCGGTTTAATCATCGCCTCGCGCGCGGCAGCGCGGTCGAGATGGTCAATCCGAATGTAATTGTCAAACAGCGTGGGAATGCGTCCTTCAAAACGGTCCAGTTTGGCGACGGCATCTTCGCGAATCGAAATGACAAAATTGACGCGCGCTTCGCGGTCGGTGACCACGCGCGGAAATTCTTCGACAAAGGTGCCCGGTCCGTCTTCGTTGGGGTGATACAAAAAATAATCTTCGAATTGGTCGAGCAGAATCAACAAATCGCCGCCGACGCGTTCCACCCACATTTTTAATTGTTCGTCCAACGTTTTAAAGCGCGTCGTCTGCGGGTCTTCAAACGTTTGCCCCAACAACGTTTCCACTTGTTCGCGCACGGCGCGCAGCAAACCCGCCACCGGGTCATCGCGCCATTGATTAAAATAAACCACCGCGAATTCCGGTGTGCCGCGTTTTGCTAAATTTTGTTTGGCGCGCTCGCGCAAAAAATGCACCACGCCCGCGCCGACGACGGAACTTTTGCCAACGCCGCTCGGTCCATACAACAACGTAAAGCGCGACGAACGCAAATTGGCGACGATGATGGAGCGTTCCGCGTCGCGCCCAAAAAAGAGCGCGGCATCGTCGTCCGTATACGGGACCAACCCTTTGTAGGGCGCGGGCGGAACTTTGGGCGCGCGCGCAATGGGGCTGTGCGACGGTGCGCCGTTTGGGGAATTGCTCATGCGCTG
Source organism: Chloroflexota bacterium (assembly GCA_029778615.1). GTDB lineage: Bacteria > Chloroflexota > Anaerolineae > UBA4142 > SHND01 > SHND01. The sequence goes on from JAKOPZ010000308.1 coordinate 7,792, forward strand.
CTGCCCTCCGCCGTCAATCGCTCGATATGTTCTTGCAGCGCCTCTACGTAATCATCCAACGGCATTTTGATAATGTCCACGTCGCGCAAGCGCCAAAACTCCTGTTCGAGCGGCTGTGGTTTTTCGGTGAGCACATTCGTTTCGGTGACCGCCCACGCTTTGTATTTAAATTTTTGTTCGCCCCAGATGCGGTGCAAAATAACGCGCAGATTCCAGTCGCGCAGGGAATAGCCGAGAAACAGAAAATGACTCCAGCTCATGCGTTCCAGCAGTTGCGCGGGCAGCTGTTGGGCAATGTCCTTGTGCGCGAGATATTCGATATAGTGGTCTTCGGTGATGACGTAACTGTCGCGCGCGCGATTGTTGCGGTCTACCACGCCGTGAATTTTCAAAATCGTCGTGCGTTCTTCGGGCGCGAGTCCGAGATATTTGTTGGGCTTGTCAATCGGACGCACTTTGCCGTCCGGCGCGGTGTGCAAAAATTTTCCGCGCGCGTCGCCTTCGGCAATGTACGTGACCAAATCAAACGGCTCGTTCATTTGATGAAACGCGCGTTCCAACGCGTCGTCGTAATTGGTGGTCACGACCATCAATTCGGGCGCAATCCCGCGTTCGCGCAAAAGACGCGGCAGCATCGCAAAAAACAAATGCAGGGGCGTTGGCTGATAATCGGCGCGAAAAATTTTTCGCAGCTCGTCGTACAGCGGACCGATGCCCGCTTTCACGGCAGCGTACTGTGAGACGCGCACCAGGTCGCGCGGTTCACTCGACGGATAATCAAACACGCGCGCGAGATGGTCGGCGAGTTCACTGCCGATGGGCAAAAAGTCGGACTGTCCAAATTGCCACGGTTTGTCCACGGGGCGTCCGACGAGATTGACGCTCGACCCCAAAAAGGGCACGACGCGATTTTCACTCAACGAACGCGCGACCGTTTCAAAATGCGCGTCGTACGAATCCAACACGTTGAGCGGTGGAAATTCAGCGGGCAGGTCGGGGACGACCAGTTGAAAAATATGTTCGGGAATTTTCAAACCCTTGAGCCGATGTTTGCCCAAATCCCGCAGCTGTGCGCCGCTCGGCAATGAGCCATCGGCGTTTTCGACGGTATCGTTCGAGAGCAAAATTTCGCCGCCGTGCCCCGCCGACATGATGCGCGCGACGCGGTTCAATGTGTGACTCACCGCGTAATCGGTGCCGAGCCATTCTTCGGGACCGGTGTGGATGCCCATTCGCACGCGCAAGGGACCTGTTTCGCCCCATCGGGCATCTCGCAGAGCGCGCTGGGCATCGAGCGCGGCAAGGACAGCATCGCCAGGTGCGACGAACGCGGCTTGAAACGCATCGCCAATTTGCTTGAACGCATAACCGTCATGTTTCGCAATGGCAAAATGCAAAATCTGGTCATGCTGCGCGAGCGCGCGTTTCATCGCTTCGGGCATGCGTTCCCAAAGCGCGGTACTGCCTTCAATATCGGTAAACAAAAAGGTAACGACCCCGCTGGGCGGGACCCCGTTCGATGAATTCATGGCATGGACTGTTTGGTGCGTTGTGATGCCGGAGCAACGTGTTCAAACTCGGTGCATCATTACCCAACTTGTTGTGAGTGCGTATTGCCGTTAGACCAGTTTCTAACCGAGTTCTTGCGCTTGACGCAAAAGAGCTTGTTCAATGATGCACGCGCGTCGCAATTGTGAGCGGCGGAGAAACCCGAGAGGTGAATTGCCGGGCGCAATTCGATTTGGCACAAATTGTAACCGATTCGTAATGTTGCGTATTTTTTCACGCGCGCCCAAATTTGTCAAATGCCGCGCGTGCTATAATGGGCGAAATTTTTTGGAGGCAACCTCTATGTTGGCAGAACGGTATCAAGTCGCGAGCGACAATATCATACTCAATGTGCAACTCTTTCGCGAGACAAATGTCATTTCGAGCCGTCTTTGCGAGAAATCTCATTCGCGCCTTGCGAGATTTCTCGCTCCGCTCGAAATGACAAAAGTGTTGCACATTAGGTTATCATTTATGACACCATCGAAGGGCAGGTCATTTTGCTGAATCTGGACACGGGAACGTGTTATCAATTCACCTTACGCATGTCATTTCGAACCCCTCAATCCTTCGGGGTAAACTCTGTGAGAAATCTCAGTTTTTTCCACCGAGATTTCTCGCCAGACCGCTCGAAATGACAATTCTGCGTAACATGAGTTATCAACTCAAGGACAGTGCGGTCTCCATCTGGAATGAATTGGTGAACGGCGCAACTGCATCGGAGGTTGTAAGCGCGTCGGATAAACGCGCAATGGAGCGGCGCTGCGCGACGGGACAAACTATCGTCGTCGAGAATGGTGTGAATCCCGAATCCTATCCACTGCTCGCGCGTCCGCGCGAGGGCGGGCTCTTGTTTGCGGGCGCGTTCGATTATTTTCCCAACCTGGACGCCGCGCAATTTTTGGTGCGCGACATTTTGCTGCATGTGTGGCGCGCCGCGCCGGCGACGGAGGTTTTCCTCGCGGGCAGCAATGACCGCGCGCAGGTGAATGAACATTTTCTCAAGGCGCTGGGCAAATCGTTAACGCGTCGCGCCGCGCGCGGAAAGGTCGAGCTGCATGACCTGACGGAATTGCCTACACCGGAAACGCTGCAAAACATCGCGCGCGGAGAGAATGAGCCATGAGCGCGCAACCGTTTGTGAGCGTCATTATTCCCGTGTACAACGGCGCGGATTTTTTGCTCGACGCGTTAACAAGTATTCGCGCGCAGAATGATGCGCCGCTCGAAATTTTGGTGAGGGCCGATGGTTCGACGGATAATACGGGCGCGCTGGCGAAACAACAAAACGATGTGGTGTATCACGTGTTGGACCATCGCGGTTTGCCCGCGACGCGGCAGCGCGGCGTGGACGCGGCGCGCGGGGAACTCGTCGCGGTTTTGGATGTAGATGATATATGGAGCAAAAATAAATTGGCGCGGCGCGAGGCACATTCTGAATCAACCGACATGTCGCTGCCCGCGCCGGATATTCGCGCGGCAACGTAGGCAGGAATATGGATATGACGCTCAATCGTTTTGCAAAATACGCGTGGTTCGTCGTCGCGTACAATATTGTGGTGATTTTGTGGGGCGCGTTCGTGCGCGCGAGCGGTTCGGGTGCGGGCTGCGGCAGTCATTGGCCCCTGTGCAACGGCGAAGTGGTGCCACTGAATCCGTCCATCGAACGCGTGATTGAATTCACGCATCGCGGCATGTCGGGCGTTGCGCTCTTGCTCGTGCTCGGGCTGGTGGTGTGGGCGCTGCGCGCGTACCCGCGCGGACGCGTGCGTTACGGCGCGTTCGCGTCGGCATTTTTCATTTTGGTCGAAGCGTTGATTGGCGCCGCGCTCGTGTTGTTTGGCTGGGTCGGGATGGACCAATCCACCGCGCGCGTGATTTCCATTTCGCTGCATCTCGTTAACACTTTCATCTTGCTCGCCGTTCTCACCTTGACGGCGTGGTGGGCGTCGGGCGGCAGCGCGCTCGATTTGCGCGCGCGTCCGCTCCAAACCTTTGCGCTCGCGCTCGCGCTGCTCGGTCTCGTCATCACCGGCGCGGCAGGCGCGTTGACCGCGTTGGGTGATACGCTATTCCCCGCGTCGTCGCTCGCACAGGGCATTCAACAGGACTTGAATCCCACCGCGCATTTCCTCGTCCAGCTGCGCGTGCTGCATCCTTTGATTGCAACGTTTGTCGGAACGTACTTGTTATATTTGTCCGTGATGCTGAACGGCGGCGAGAAAACGATGGCGCGCAAATTCAGCATCGCACTGCGTTTCTTGGTCGTCGCGCAAATTGTCGCGGGCGGTGTGAATATTCTCTTGCTCGCGCCGACGTGGATGCAGTTGGCGCATTTGCTGCTCGCGGATATGGTGTGGATTACGTTGGTGCTGTATTCGGCAGCGCTGCTGGGCAAAGCACGCGATGCAACGCGCGCACCGAACGCCGCTCCGCGCGCAATTGTGGAATCGGCGTAGAGCCAATCCGCGCGTTATGCTTTGAGCGTTGAAGCGGTCCAAAACCATGTTCATCCAATTCGTCTGCGCGCGCTTGACCATTCTAGTGCATCATTAACCAACTTGTTGTGAGTGCGCATTGAGGCAAGACCGATTTCTAAACGAGTTCTTGCACTTGTGCAAAAGAGCTTGTTTAATGATGCACTAGGGATGTATTGAAAATACAGCTGTGCCTGAACTCCCCGAACTGGAAGTGGTGCGCGAGGTATTGCAGGCGCGCGTCGTCGGCAAAAAAATTGCGCGCGTGGAATTGCTTCAACCTGCGGCGGCAATTGTCGTACGCGACTTTACCGGACGCGGTTTTGTGGAAACGCTCACGCACGCGACGTTCACCGCTATTACGCGGCGCGGCAAATTCCTCGTTTTCGCTTTTGATATTTCCCCCAAACTGGTGCTCAATCCTAAACTCACGGGACGGTTGCAGCGGGCGACCGCGCGCGACAAACGTCACAAAAAAACAGCGGTTGTGTTTACGCTTGCGGATGAAACGGAACTGCGTTATTTTGACGACAAGACGATGGGACAGTTGTATCTCACCGATGCGCTCGAACGCGTGCCCGATTTCGCGCAGCTCGGACCCGAACCGTTCGATATTTCGCGCGAACAATTCCGCGAACGTTTGCGCCCCTATCGCGGTGAAATCAAAGGCATTCTCACGCGCGGCGAATTTCTTGCCGGCATCGGCAACGCGTATGCTGATGAAATTTTGTGGCACGCAAAACTGCACCCGTTTCGCAAACGCACGCAATTGACCGCCGAAGAAACCAATCGTCTGTACGACGCGCTTCAAACGACGCTGCGCGAAGCGATTGCTTTGGTGCGCGCGGAAATGAGTGAAACCATTCAGCGCGAGCCGCGCAATTTTCTCAAGGTGCATCTGCGGACGGGCGAAGCGTGTCCGCGCTGTGGCACGACCATTTCGGAAATTCGCGCGCAGCAGCGCATCACCAATTTTTGCCGCGCGTGTCAGCCCGGCGGATTGATACGAAATTGAAATGCGGACGGAACGCGAACGGACCTTGACCGTCACTGCCGAAGCCGGCATGTCCAATCGGCTGCGCGTGCTGCTGTCGGGCAAAGCGCTTGCCGAAGCGAGCGGACGCGCGTTTGCCATGTTGTGGCAGCCGACGCGCGCGTGCGGGTGCGCGTTCGACGATTTGTTTGAAAACAAGTGGAACGTGCGCGCAGATGTTTTTTTTGACCGACGGCGCGCGTTCGATGCCAGTACGACGGCGTGGGATGCGTTTCCCGATTGGCTCGCGGTGACCGAACCTCATTTGTTTGTGTTTCATCACGGCTGGCTCATTCAGCCCGCGCGGTTTGCGCGGCATCGCGCATTGGAAACGCGCTGTGCGGAATGGATGCAAATGCTCCAGCCGGTCAAAGCGCTCGCGGCGCGGCTGGCGGAATTTCAGGAAAAATTTTTTCGTTCGCGGATGATTGGCGCGCATTTGCGGCGCGGCGATATGCGCGTCGTGCGCCCCGATACGACGGATAACCTCGCGCTCGCGCTGCGCCAAGTGGACGCGTGGCTGGAGCAAGCGCCCGACGCGGGAATTTTGTTGTGTACCGACGACGGCGCGCGCGACCCGTACACCGGACATAGTGTTCCCGCAGAAAACATTCGCGCACAGTTCAAGCAGCGTTATGGCGCGCGGGTTGTGCATACCGAGCCGTCGAGTTTGGACCGACGCGCACCTCAAGCGATTCAAGACGCGCTGGTGGATTTGTGGCTGCTGCGCGCGACGGATTTTTTTGTCGGCACCGAAGGCAGTTCATTTTCACAGCTCGCAGTGTTCGGGCGAACGATTCCGTACGCGCTCACCGGCGCAAGCACGCCGCTGTATCAAAAGCGCGCGCGATGGTTGAAACGGGTCGGTCTGTATGAACGCCTCGCGCAAATGGGACGCCGCGAATTTGGCAAACAAGTGCCGTACACGTACCTCTCTGCGCGCTATTTGCGGCGCCTGCGCATTTTTCTCACACGAAGAATTTGAACCGGGAGGAGCAGAATGAAACTGATGCTGCGAGTGCAGTTGGTGGTGAGTGAGGAACCCAAACGCGGTGTGCCGAATGCGCGTGTTTCGTTGTATGACCGCGATTGGCAAAGTCAAGACGATTTGCTTGGCACGGCGGTAACGGATGGCAAAGGCGAAATTGTTTTCGAGTTTGACGAGAAAAAATACAAAGACGCCGAAGACAGTCCCGATTGGCGCATCGAATCGCTGCCGGATTTGTACGTCAACGTCTACGACGCACAAGGCAATGTGGTGTACTCGACGCGCGAGGTCGTCGAACGCGACAAATTTCCAAAATTGCTCGTGGTGCCGATTCCGCGCGTTGTTATAGAGAAACACAAACTATCCGCCCACATTGATTGACGCCCAATGTATTCTGCGGTACGATGCAAAGGCATGAACGGAGTGAGTAAAATGCAAAATCAAATTCCCGATTCAGAAATACTGCTCGAACGCATTACAATTGACCCTGAAATCGCGCACGGAAAACCTGTTTTGCGCGGCATGAGATATCCGGTCGAATTGATTCTCGAATTGTTGAGCGCCGGGATGTCGCACCAAGAAATTTTGCAAGACTATGATGACCTTGAAGAGGAAGATATTTTTGCTGCCCTTGCCTATGGCGCGCGCGTGACCAAAGTCAAACAGATCCTGCCGCTTGCACTATGAAATTTCTCATCAATGCACACTTGCCGCGTGATCTTGTACAGCGGTTGAAAGACAAAGGGCACGACGCGATTCACACGCGTGATTTACCACAGGCGAATCGCACCCTCGACTCTGAAATCCGCGCGATTTCACTTCGAGAGCAAAGAATTCTCATTACCATAGACGCCGACTTTTCTGATTCCTTTCGGTTGAAACGCGGACCATACAAATTGCTGCTGATAACGACAGGCAACATCACTAACAAAGAACTATTTGAGATTTTCTTTCGCAATTTTGAGCAAATTGAAACCGCATTTGAACAATATAGCTTTCTGGAGCTCAACCGCAAAGCACTGATTTTTCATGAATGATGCGACGCAAACGCGTCGCATTTTTTTGCGCGGCAGCTTTTGGATTTACCTACCGTTCGGTAGACACACGATTGCCTTTATGCTACAATAACCATGATTTATGACGCACTGCGTCATAACGGCACCTTGCGTGCTGCAATCTGTCATCAGCCCTTTGCTATTTCTCTCCACGAAGGAGTATTTACAATGTCGTACGATATTCGCCGCGTCGCCGTCATCGGTTCGGGAACGATGGGTGGCGCGCTTGCCGCCCATTCCGCCAACGCGGGTCTCCAGGTTACGCTCCTCGATATTGTTCCGCAAAAACTCACCGCAGACGAAGAAAAGAAAAAATTATCGCTCGAACATCCCGCCGTTCGCAATCGCATCGTCAACGCGGGCATGCAGGCGATTGTCAAATCCAAACCCGCCGCGTTGTTTGCGCTGCAATTGGCAGAACAGATTCGCGTCGGCAACCTCGAAGACAATTTTGAATGGGTCGCCGACGCCGATTGGATTTTAGAAGTCATTGTCGAAAATCTGAATGTCAAGCGCGCGCTCATGGAACGCATTGACGCCGCGCGCAAGCCAAACAGCATTATTACCACCAACACCTCCGGCATTCCCATTCACGCGATTGCCGAGGGGCGCAGCGAGTCGTTCAAGCAGCATTTTCTCGGCACCCATTTTTTCAATCCGCCGCGCTATCTCAAACTCCTCGAAGTCATCCCGTCGCCGGATACGCTGCCCAAAGTGGTCGCGTACATGAAACAATTTGGCGAAACTGTTTTGGGCAAAGGCGTTGTCGTTTGCAAGGACCGCCCGAACTTTATTGCGAATCGGCTCGGCTCGTTTCTCGGCACCTATGCGATGCGTTATACGCTCGAAAACAAGTATCGCGTAGACGAAGTGGACGAATTTACCGGCACCGCGATTGGGCATCCGAAATCGGCGACCTATCGTCTGGGCGATTTGGTTGGCGTGGACATCATGTATCACGTCGCCGAGAATTTATACAATGCCGTTCCGGAAGACGAGGCGCGCGCCGATTTAAAGCCGCCCGAATTTTTGAAAACGATGGTCGAGCGCGGAATGCTCGGCAACAAAACGGGACACGGTTTTTACAAAGAAATCAAAGATGAGCGCGGCAAGAAAAAGTTTTACGCGTTGAATCTCGAAACCCTCGAGTATGAAAAACCCGAAAAATTTTTCTTTGACTCGATTACGAATTCCGAAATGTATGACACGCTCGCGGAGAAATTGCGTTATATTATTTCGTGCGCGGCTGACGCGGCGCTCGCCGACCGCGCGGCGAAATTTATTTGGGACACCACCGCGCATTATCTCGCGTATGCGTCGCATCGCGTCCCCGAAATCGCCGACGATATTGTTTCGATTGACAACGCGATGAAATGGGGCTTTGCGCATGAAGCCGGTCCGTTTGAAACGTGGGACATGCTGGGCGTCGCGGAAACGGTTGAAAAAATGGACGCGCAAGATATTGCCGTCGCGCCGTGGGTCAAGGAAATGCTCTCGAGTGGACACGCGTCGTTCTATCAGAACGGTTCGTACTATGACCCCGCCACACGCCAATACATCGTCAAGCCGCAAGCGCCAAACGTAGTTCATCTCAAAAACACAAACGTCATTACTGAAAACGACAGCGCGTCGCTGCGCGATTTGGGCGATGGCGTCGCACTCTTGGAATTTCATACCAAGATGAACGCGCTCGACGACAGTATCATCGAGGTCGCGCGCACGGCGATGGACGAGGTGGAAAAGAATTTTGTCGGCATGGTCGTCGGCAATCAAGGCGAACATTTCAGCGCGGGCGCGAACATCGTCGGCATTTGGATGCTGGCGGAAAACGGCGAATGGGACAAAATTGATGCGGTTGCCAAGCAGCTGCAAGATTTCACCATGCAGCTGCGTTACTCGCGCAAACCGATTGTGACCGCGCCGTTCGGTTACACGCTGGGCGGCGGCTGCGAAGTGACGATGGCAGGTTCACGCATCGTCGCGCACGCGGAAAGTTATGTCGGTCTTGTCGAAGTCGGCATCGGCGTCATTCCCGCCGGCGGCGGCTGCAAAGAAATGCTGCGCCGCGTCGTAACGCCCGCGATGCAAACGCCGAACACGGATGTCTTGCCCTTTCTCCAACGCGTCTTTGAAACCATCGGCACCGCCAAAGTGGCGACGAGCGCGGAGGAAGCGAAACAGCTGGGCTTTTTTGGAAGCGATACGCGCATTGTCATGAACCGCGACCATCTCATTGCCGAAGCAAAAAAGACTGTGCTGAATATGGTCGCGGAAAATTATCAAGCCCCGCCGCGCGCAAAAATTTATGCGGCAGGCGAACGCGCGCGCGCGGCAATTCGTATTGCCATTTATTCGATGGTGTCGGGAAAATACATTTCCGAATACGACGCGAAAATTGGCGAACAACTCGCGTATGTTTTGTGCGGCGGCAATCTCACCGCGCCCGCGTGGGTGGACGAGCAGTACATCCTCGACCTCGAGCGTGAAGCATTCCTCTCGCTCTGCGGTCAAGAAAAAACGCGCGAACGCATTGGGCATTTCTTGAACACGGGGAAACCGTTGCGAAATTAGAGACCAGAGACTAGAGATTGGAGACTAGAGATTTCTTGCGAATGGGGCGAGCAATTCAGTCTCCAGTCTCCAGTCTCCACTTGAGGAGAACAGCATGCGTGAAGCAGTAATCGTATCCGGCGTCCGCACCGCCGTCGGCAAAGCGCCGCGCGGGAAATTGCGCACGACGCGACCCGACGACCTCGCGGGCATTGTGGTGAAAGAAGCATTCGAACGCGCGGGCGGATTGAAACCCGAAGATGTGGACGATGTGATTATCGGCTGCGCGATGCCCGAAGGCGAACAAGGGTTGAATATGGGTCGTATCGCCGCGCTGCGCGCAGGTTTGCCGAATATCGTGACGGGCATGACGGTGAATCGTTTTTGCGCGTCGGGCGTGCAAACCATCGCGCTTGCCGCGCAGCAAATTCGCGCGGGCTGGGGCGACTGCATTATCGCGGGCGGCGCGGAATCCATGAGCATGGTGCCGATGACGGGTTTTCATTTCGCGCCGAATCCGTATCTCGCGTTGGAATATCCCGCCGTGTATTTGGGCATGGGCTTGACCGCCGAAAATGTCGCGGAGCAATATCAAATTTCCCGCGAGGCGCAAGACCAATTCGCGTTTCGTTCACACAAGAACGCGATTGCGGCGATTGAAGCAGGCAGATTCAAAGAGCAAGTTGTGCCGTTGAACGTGCAATTGGTCGAAACCGAAAACGGCGGTACGAAAGAACAAAAATATATTTTCGATACAGACGAAGGTCCGCGCCGCGACACCACGCTCGAAGCATTGGCGAATTTGAAACCGGTGTTTCGCAATGGCGGCAGTGTCACGGCGGGCAATTCGTCGCAAACGAGCGACGGCGCGGGTGCCGTCGTCGTCATGTCGGATGAAAAAGCGCGCGCGTTGGGAATGAAACCGCTCGTGCGGATGGTCTCGTTCGCGGTCGGCGGCGTCGGTCCCGAAGTGATGGGCATCGGTCCCGTCGTCGCGATTCCGAAAGCATTGAAACTCGCGGGCTTGGAATTAAAAGACATTGACGTTATCGAATTGAACGAAGCGTTCGCCGCGCAAGCCGTCGCGGTGATTCGCCAACTCGAAATAGATGAAGAAAAAGTGAACGTCAACGGCGGCGCGGTCGCGCTCGGTCATCCGCTCGGCGCAACGGGCGCGAAACTTACCGTGCAGCTCATTCACGAATTAAAACGCCGCAAGGCGCGCTATGGCATGGTCACCATGTGCATCGGCGGCGGCATGGGCGCGGCGGGAATTTTTGAAAATATCGGGTAAGTGGGAAAGCGACAATGTGCGTCTTGTGAACGCGCGTTGTGCATGAAACTGGCAAAGAAAAATTACGTCCCCCAATTCGGGACGTAATTTTTTGTTTCGAAATCGTCTCACCCTACTCCGCGCTCTTGGGGGGAAAGAGAGCGAGTGGACCACACTGCCAATCCACGCCCGGCTCGACATGGATTGATTGCGTAGGGGTGAGACGCCATTATTTTACATGGATGTTCCATTTTTGAAAACAACGCGCGCGTAGGGATAAAGCATTCACCTCCACAATTGCTTTTAGCGCCGCGCGCGCGATGGTGAATGCTTTCCTCTACTTGCCAAGCATCAAAATTTCAACAGAATACAGCGTATGCAAAATCTCGACTGGCGCAGTGTGGCGCGGCATGTTCTCCTCGCGCGAGAACTCGACCAACTCGAAGAGCGTGAACTCGTCGCGGGAAAAATGAACGACCCGCGCAAAATGGTGAAATATCAATTCAGCGCGGGCGGACATGAACTCGTCCAGGTGCTGCTCGCGGGAGCGCTCGACCATCCCCACGACGCGGCGGGCGTGTATTATCGTTCGCGTCCGTTCATGTTGAGCATCGGTCTCACGTTGCGCGAAGCGTTGGCGGCGGGCATGGCGCGCATGGGTTCGCCGAGCGACGGACGCGATGTTGGCGTCGTGTTCAACTTGCCCTCGCGCGGGCGCGCCACCGCGCTGCCGAGTGCGGGCGATGTCGGTTCGCAGTATTCGCCGTCGGCGGGTTGGGCGCATGCGATTCGTTACCGCGCGCGCGTTTTGCAAGAACGCGAATGGGAAGGTGCGATTGCGGTGGCGATGGGCGGCGACGCGAGCGTGGCGTCGAATGGGTTTTGGGCGGCGCTCAATATCGCGACGACGCAAAATTTGCCGCTGCTGTTTTGGATTGAAGATAACGGTTACGGCATTTCCGTTCCCGCACACCTGCAGAATCCGAATGGCAACATCGCGGCGAATCTCGCCTCGTACGGCAATCTGAAAATTTTTGAATGTGACGGCACCAGTCCGCGCGACGCCGCGCAGACGATTTATGACGCAGTGCGTTATACGCGTGAGCACGGCACCGCGCTCGCGCGTTTGCGCGTGCCGCGTTTGCAAGGACACACCTACGGCGAAGACCAGCGCGCGTACAAAAGCGAGGGCCAAATCGCGCGCGAATTTGAAAGCGACCCCGTTTTGCGTTTGCGCGAATTTGTTTTGCAAAATGGAATGTCCGCGCGGGAATGGGACGCATTGGTGGACAACGTGCGCGCCGCGTTGCGCGACGCGTTGACCGAAGCGGAAGCGCTGCCCGACCCGGACCCCGCGCAAGCGACGCGTTTTGTTTTTTTTGACGGTACGGCGAATGCACAAGGCGGTTTGCGGCAGGAAAACGCGAATGTGGAAATCAGCGCGCCCGCGACACCACAACGCGACGGTGTTCGCATGAACATGCTCGACGCGATTCGCAAAACGCTCGAACATGAATTACGCGTGAACCCGCGTATGCTCTTGTTTGGCGAAGATGTGGGACCGCGCGGCGGCGTACATCGCGCCACCGTCGGCTTGCAAAAAGAATTTGGCGACGCGCGCGTGTTTGATACATCGTTGAACGAAGAAGGCATCCTGGGGCGCGCGCTCGGACTCGCATGGGCGGGACTCTTGCCCGTGCCCGAAATTCAATTTCGCCAGTACGCCGACCCCGCGCAAAATCAACTCGACGACATTGGCACGACGCGCTGGCGCACCGCAAACAAATTTGCCAACCCGATGGTGGTGCGCATGCCGCTCGGCTTTACGTTCAAACAATTCGGCGCGCTCGGCGACCCGTGGCACAGTCCAACCGCCGAAGTGATTTACGCGCACATGCCCGGTTGGCGCGTCGCGTTTCCGAGCAATGCGGAGGACGCGGTTGGACTTTTGCGAACCGCACTGCGTGGCGATGACCCAACAATTTTCCTCGAACATCGCGCGCTGCTCGACACAAACAACGCGCGGCGTTTGTATCCGGGCGACGAATTTTGTCTGCCCTTCGGCACTGCCTCGCGGATTGCGCAAGGCGACGAACTCACGGTGATTACATGGGGTGAATGCGTGTATCGCTGCCTTCACGCTGCCAGAACCTTCGAGGGGCGCGTCGAAATTTTGGATTTGCGAACGATTGTGCCGTGGGACAAGGAAGCGGTTTTGGCTTCGGTGAAAAAAACAGGCAAGGCAATGGTGGTGCATGAAGATTTGCACACGGCTGGATTCGCGGGTGAAATTATTGCGACGCTTGCGCGTGACGCGTTTCTCGATTTGGACGCGCCCATCGAACGGATTGCCACTGCCGACGCGCCGATTCCTTTTAGCGTAGAATTGTTGAACGCGGTGATTCCATCTGTGGAAAAAATCCGCGCGACGATGGAAAGACTATTGAAATTTTAGTTGTGAGGTATGGAGGTTGGAGACTAGAGACTAGCGATTGAGTCTTCGGTCTCCAGTCTCTAGTCTTTTCTCTTGCTCGACCTCAACGCCTTTCATCACCTCCCTCAACTCGATTCGCTCTTTGACGACATCGCGCGCGAGGACGCGGGCTTGGTCGTTGTGGCGGGTTTGGACGCGCGCCCGCATTTGGAAAACGAAGCACAGGCGAGCGGGCGCGGCGTTGTCTTTGGCATCCTGGCGCGCAAAATATTTGCCGCACATCCCCACACGCGCGCGGCGATTGTGAGCGAGCATAAAGACGCACAACTGCGATTGTCGTCGCGCACGCGCGGGCGCGCGAAGACTTTTTATCCGGGCGGAGAAGAAGATTTTGGAACGGCGCTGGGACGCGCGATGGAGCGCGGGTATCCGCTGGTGTTTTCTGAAAAATTTTCGCGTGAATGCATTGAACCCGCGTTACAAGCCGCGCAGCGCGGACGCCGCATTGTTACGCAAATGGACACGCCGCTCGCGGGCGCGTGGGTTGTGCGCGAATTGCGTAACGAAATCGAGAGCGACGCGCTGTTAAAACAAGTGCGCGCGGTCATTGCGGTGCAGCGCATGCAGACTTTGTGTGAGGATTGCAAAATCCGCGACGGCGAATTTTTTCGCGCGGGCGGCTGTCCAAAATGCGGCAACACGGGACGGCGCGGTGAAATTAGCATTTTTGATGTGTGGCGCGCGGACGCGCGTAAAAATCCGTTGGAAACACCGAGTGTCTTGTCCTTTGAAACGTACGCGCAAGAATTGGCGCAACAGGGATTTCTAGCGCGCGAGGACGTACGCGATTTGAATGCGGCGCAGTTGCATCGTCTCTTTCATTTGCTCACGGCGAGCGAACGCCATGCCCTGCGCGCAACCCAATCCTTGCGCACCGAAGTTCTCGATTTGCGTACCAAAGCGCACACGTACGAACAACAATACTATGTTTCAATGGCGCTGCAGCAGGTCGGATATAAATTGCTAGAGGTGGAATCGGTGCGCGAGTTGGGCGAACATATTTTTCGGCGCGCGCAAGATTTGTGCGGCGCCGACCGCGCGGTGTTGTATCTATTGCATCCCGACCAAACGGCAGAATTGGTCGCGCTGCATGGCTGGGACGCGCGCTGGCTGAATGTGCGTGTGTCGTACGAAGAATTGTTTCGCTCAAAGGATGCGGGCGAGGGACATTTGCCGTTTGTGGGGTACCCGCCGGGAATTCCAAAGCGCACGGCAGACCAAGAAGGCGCGTATGTGCGCGCGGGACTGCGCGTGCCGCTCGTCGCCCAGCGCGAAGTCGTCGGGGCAATGCTTTTTCACAGCACGGCGCGCGCGAGTTTTACCCCCGGCGAAGCTGCATTGCTGCACGCGTTGGCGAACGCGGGCGCGGCGGCGATTCAGCGCGCGGACCTGATTGGAAATTTGCGCGACAAAATTTTGCAGCTCGAAGCGGCGCAAGCGCAAATCGCTCAAAAGGAGCGGCTCGAACGCGAATTGGAATTGGCGCGCACGGTGCAGCAAAATATGCTGCCGCATCAATTTCCGCTCGTCGCAGGCGCGCGCTTTTATGCGCGTAATGAACCGGCGCGTCAGGTGGGCGGGGATTTTTATGATGTCTTTTTGTTGGACGAGAATCGCGTGGGGGTGGTGATTGCGGATGTTTCGGACAAAGGGATGCCTGCCGCGTTGTTTATGGCGTTAACGCGCAGTCTTGTACGCGCCGAAGCGCAGCGCGAGGTTTCGCCCGAAAAAGTTTTGCGCCGCGTGCATCGGCTCTTGCTCGATTTGGCAGAGCCGACACAATTCGTCACGTTATTTTACGGCGTGCTGGACATCACCCAACGCTATTTGAATTTTGTGCGCGCGGGGCATGATTATCCGTTGCTGGTGCGCGGCGACCAAGTTATCATTTTGCGCGGGGCGGGAACGATGTTGGGATTGTTGGATGAAAGCGAAGTGATTTTGCAAGAGCAGCAAATTGCGTTGCAGCGCGGCGACCGCCTCGTGTTGTACACGGACGGGATGACGGATGCTATCAATCGCGCCCAAGCCCCGTTCGGTCGCGACCAACTGGAGCAAGCGGCGCTGAAAAATTTTATGCTGTCGCTTGAAAAAATGGGGGACGCGTTGTTCAACACTGTCGCGCGGCATCAAGGCGACGCGGAGCGGTTTGATGATATGACATTGCTGCTTGTAGAGTTGAAATAAAAATCGTCCTCATCGGACGATTTTTTTATTCCATCGCGCGCTGCGCGTCGGTCTGCGCGTCCGCGAAATGTACTTCGCGGATCATTTCTTTCGCTTGAGGAATGAGCGAGGCGGACATGGAGAGTTCATCTATGCCGAGACCGACGAGGAGAGGAATCGCGCGCGGGTCGCCGCCCATTTCGCCGCACACGCCGACGCGTTTGCTGTGCGCGTGCGCGGCTTGTACGACATTGGCAATCAATTTTAGAACGGCGGGATGAAATGAATCGGCAAGTCCCGCGACATTTGGATTGCCGCGTTCGGCGGCGAGTGTGTATTGGGTTAAATCGTTCGTGCCGATGGAAAAGAAATCTATCTCGCGCGCGAATGCGTTCGCGTGCAATGCCGCGCTCGGAACCTCGACCATGATGCCGGTCTCGATATGTTCGGGGACGGGGATGTTTTGGGTGCGCAATTCCGCGCGACATTCGTTCAGCAACGTTTTTGCATCGCGAAATTCCTTTAAGGTTGATACCATCGGAAACATGACGCGCACGGGAAATTCCTCTGCAACACGAAGAATCGCGCGCAGCTGCGTTTTGAATAATTCGGGCTGCGCGAGTGAGAGACGCAAACCGCGCATTCCCAAAAACGGATTCGCTTCGAGCGGCATATCCACGTAGGGCAGCGGTTTGTCGCCGCCAATGTCGAGCGTGCGAATCACCAGCGCGCGATTTTGCAGCGCGACGGCGACGGCGCGATACGTTTCAAATTGCTCTTGTTCACCCGGCGCGTCGCGGCGATTCAAAAATAAAAATTCGGTACGGAACAAACCAATTGCTTCCGCGCCCATTTCCACAGCCCGGCGCGCATCATTGACGGAACCGATGTTCGCCGCGATTTCGACGCGGTGTCCGTCACGTGTGAGCGCGGGCGCATGACGCGCGACGTTTGCGTTTTGTGCCACGCGGTCTGCTTGCCCTCGATTTTTTTCGTAGTCGGTTAACTGTTCGGCGGAAGGATTCACCCACACGCGCCCGCGCGTGCCGTCCACAATCAACGTATCGCCATCGTTCACGCGCAAAATTTTTTCACCCAAAGCGACAACGGCGGGAATGCCCAAACTTTTGGCGAGAATCGCGCTGTGCCCTGTCGGGGCGCCGTAAGCGGTGCAAATGGCGTGTACGCTTTGCGGGTCGAGCTGTGCGGTCTCGGCAGGCGTAAGGTCGGGCGCGACGAGAATGTCTTGATCAGAAAAAATGGTTTGCGTGACACCGAGCAGGTTTATCAACACTTGATGGGAAACTGCGCGCACGTCCGCCGCGCGTGCGCGCAGATATTCGTCCTCTAACGCATCGTACTGCGAGGCAATTTGAGCGGCGGCCATTTCGAACGCGCGGGCGGCGTTGATTTTATGTTCAAAAATCGCGCGGCGCGCGGGTTCTTGCAGCGCTTCGTCTTGGAGCATCAACATTTGCGCGACAAAAATTTCGGCTGGGTCAGAGTTGCCGCCTTCCATCAGCGCGCGGTGCGCTTGCTGCAATTGGATTTGCGCGGCGCGAATCGCTCGGTTCAAACGCGCCCACTCGCGCGGCGGGTCGTCAATTGTATTGTGTGGAATGGCGGGAAGAATTGGGCGATAGAGGCGCGCGCTGCCAAGCGCATAGCCGGGGGACGCCGCATGTCCGACAATTTCATTTTCAACGCGCGCGGATGTCTGTGGAATTTTTTGCGCGGGCGGGGATAATGTTTCGTGGTCGCCAAAATTTTCGCGCGCCAATTCTTGCAATGCGTCGAGCGCGTCTTGCGCGTCCGCGCCGCGCGCGAGAATTTTGATTTGATGTCCTTGCAGAACGCCGAGCGTGGTAACGGCATTGATGCTTTTCGCGTTCACGGGTCCGCGTGCGTTGGTCAAATCTTGGACGCGCACAGCGGCATTGAAACGCGCGGCGGTGCGGACAAATTTCGCGGCGGGGCGCGCGTGCAAACCCAAACGGTTTGTGACGAGCAAGGTAGTTTCCAAAACAGGTTCGTCAGCAAACTGTTGTGCGTCGGACGCAAGCGGCACATCGAAAGTGATGTGTTCGAGTTGCGCGAGTTTGGCTCGGAGCGCGTTGCGCGCTTGATTGACCACTGTCTCGAGCGGACTGCCCAACCGCGCCTGAACGGCGGCGGCGAGTCCGCCTTCGACGAGCGGCGCGGGCGCGATGACAATGTGCGCGCGTTGCGCGGGCGGAAACATTTCGATGGCGAGTTCGGTCGAAAGAATCGCACTACCTAAATCAACCAGCACGACAACGCCCTCATCGGAATAGACTTGGACAATCGCGCGGTGAATGAGATTGGCGTCAGTGCCAAGTGGTTGGTTGTCCAAGTCTATGCCTCCCGCCAGCGCGATTTGCACATCGCTGCCTGCCATGCCGCGCATGAGTTCGGCAACGCCTTGCGCCAATTTCGCGCTGTGAGAGACAATAACCAGTCCAACCATTTTATGATTTGAGGTGTGGTGATTTTGAGTTGCGCGCGCGCCAAAATTTCAAGGAAACAAAAATGCGGTGGGCGCGCTGCCTTGCGCGAGAATGGTGTACGTCAACCAAAATCCGTACAACACGGTCAACCCACCAACGACAATGCTCGCTTGCGTGACGAAACGTTCCATCCGCGCGCTCAGTCCCAAATCAAAGAGAATCGAACGCATCCCCAACATGGCGTGAACGGTGACGCTGATGAGAAACGCGAGTTCGGCGACAATGATGACGGGATTGCTCAAATACTCGATGACCTGCTTGAAATCGCGCAAGCCGCCTTCCGCGACAAAGTGATGCGCGACCATGTGCAAGCCGACGAGCAAGATGAGCAAGATGCCCGTGACCGCTTGCCAGAACCAACCCCAACTTGATTTTTTGTTTGGCATTTTGATTTGGGCGAATGGAATTCGCAGCAACTCATTGCCAAGCCAACCTTTGTTGGCTGAAATTCGACGCAGGTCGAATTTGCTCTGCGTTGCCGCGATTTTAATCGCCCGCTAACCAGTAAAAATCTTGATTGCGCCAATGAGCAACGCAATCGCCGCGAAAAGCATCAACGCGACAAATAACGGTTTCTGTGCGCGCACGCCGCATCCAAATCCCGTCAGCGCGACGCGCAAACCATTTAATCCGTGAATGAGCAAGCCCGCGAGCAAAATTACGTCGAGCGCGAGAAAAAACGGTGAACGCACAATCGCCACAAATGGGTCCCAAGATTTCGGTCCCGCCGCGAGCATGGTCAGTACGACGAGATGAATGTACAAATACAAAACGAGTCCGAGCGCGGTGACGCGATTCAAAATGTACGCGAGCATTCCCAAACGCCAGGTGCGAAAGTCGAACCAGCGGAGGAAACGGAAACGAGAGAGTTCGGGACGATAGAGGTTCATGTTTGGAGAGTGAGACTGGAGACTGGAGATTGGAGATTTTTGATTCGCGAAATGCGATATGCCGTTCACCCTGTGCCAATGTTCAACGGCGGAAAAAATTTTTGAAACGCTGTGCGGTGATTTCTTGGCGTAACGCCATGATGGATTCGGCGGGGAAAACATTTTGCGGACATGCTTCGGTACATTCCCACGCGCTGTGACAACGCCACACGCCTTGTTCATCATCGGCAAGCTGTAAAAGTTTCGCGCGTTCGTTCGCGTCGGTTGTTTTATCGAGTTGGCGTTTGACGGCGGCGAGGGCGGCGGGTCCAAAAAATTTGTGGTCGGCTGCCATCGTCGGACACGCGCTCAGGCAGATGCCGCACTCGATGCAATTTTCAAAACGATTGAACGGAACGATGGCAGCAGATTCGGAGTCAAGTCCGTCGGTGTGTGCAATCGGTCTGCCATCCAATTCGTTTTCCGTTGGACGCGTGATGGTGAAATCGCTCGCCTCTTGCTTTTGAAAAAAGGATGCGACATCCACAACCAAGTCGCCGACAATCGGAAAATTTTTTAATGGCTCGATTTTGATTTCGAGCCCGATGTACTCACGCACGGGCGCGATGCACGGCAGTTTTTCCGCGCCGTTAATTCGCACCGCGCACGTGCCGCACGACGCGTGATGACACGCGTGGCGAAACATCAAATCGCGGTCATGCTGCGCCCACGCTTGCTCAATCGCATCCAACACATTCGCCGCGTCGGGAACATTCACGTTGAATGTTTCGTACCGCTGCGCTTGATGTGGACGCGAGCGCAAAATTTTTAGCGTAACATTGAGAGACATGCATTCGGAACCGCGAATCTTTGCGAATCTCCGCGAATAAAATCTTTGGGTTCGCGTAGATTCGTGTGGATTCGCGGTTTCAGTTATAAAAATCGCGATAGGAAACTAACGGCGTTGTTTTCGTTTTACATTCGGCGTTGATGCCGAGTTCGGCGCAGACGACATCGGAAACTTTTTCTGCCATGCCGCGCGCAGTGGTCGTTTTGCCGCCCGAAATGGTGATGATGCCCGCCGCGCCGCCTTGCTTGCGATGATTGAATGCTTCGAACGTGCGCGAAAAATCGCGCGCGTCTATATTCGCGCTGGCGATGAGGGGACGCGCGACTGCCATCACGCCGCGTTGTCTTGCTTGCCTCAAAATCGGCATCAGCAATTCGCCCGCGCACATCATGGTATCAATTTGGTCTTGGGGAATTTCAATCGCATCGGGAGACGTAACGCGCCATGACGTTGTGCCAATAATGGACGTGTTGCGAATGGGAACCACAATATCGCCGTCGTGCGGTCTGTGCATTCGATTGATGACCATGTTGTTGAAACGTTTGCCAAGCGTCACCATCACACCCGCCGTTGGCGCGACGGGGACATCTACGTTCGCCATCGCCGCCAACATGCCCGCCCACGCGCCTGTTGCGTTCACCACCAAGTCCGCGCCGAGTGTTTCCGTTTTGCCCGTGCGGTGGTCGAAAACTCGAACGCCCGCGACAGAATTTCCTTGAAATACCAAATCGCTCACTTCGGTAAAGTTGCGAATCGTCGCGCCGTTTTTTTTCGCGGTCGCAAGAAAGGATGTACAAAAACGCCACGGCTCGAATACGCCATCGGGAACTTGGACAGCGCCTTTGATATTGGGATTCAAGAATGGTTCGATTCGCAATGCTTGTTCCACAGGAATTTCGCGCGCGGGGATGTGACATTCTTGGCAGCCCGCGAGAAATTTTTCTTGGAACGCGTAATCCTCATCATCGAGCGCGACAAACAAGCCATCGTTCAGTTCGAGCGCGTGCGGCATGATGCGGCGCAAAATCAAATTCTCTTGAATGCACTCTATCGCGCCCTCTTGGTCGTTCACGCAATAGCGTCCGCCCGAATGCAGCAAACAATGATTGCGCCCCGTCGTCCCCGAAGCAATCTCGCCGCGTTCGATGACGGTCACGCGCAAGCCGCGCAGTGCGAGGTCATGCGCGGTCGCGGAACCTGTTGAACCCGCGCCGATGATGAGGACGTGAGGTTTGCTGCTCATTCCTGTTCTACACCCAATCAAACGTGCGCGTGACCGCTTTCTTCCAACCCGCGTACAATTCATCGCGTTTGGTCGCATCCATCGTGGGCTGCCATTCTTTGTCCTTGCCCCAGTTCTCGCGCAGAGATTGTAGATTGTCCCAAAACCCTACCGCGAGTCCTGCCGCGTATGCCGCGCCGAGTGAGGTCGTTTCGGCAACGGTCGGACGAATCACCGGCACGCCGAGAATGTCCGCCTGAAATTGCATGAGCAAATTATTTCTCACCATGCCGCCGTCCACTTTTAACGCGGTGAGTGGCACGCCCGAATCCGCGTTCATCGCGTCCAACACCTCGCGCGTTTGATACGCGGTCGCTTCGAGCGCGGCGCGTGCGATGTGATTGCGATTGATGAACCGCGTGAGCCCGACGAATACGCCGCGCGCATCACTGCGCCAGTACGGGGCGAACAATCCCGAAAACGCGGGGACGATGTACATGCCGCCCGCATCGGGAACGGACGCGGCGTAATCTTCGACATGCTTGGAATAATCGAACATGCGGAGATTGTCGCGCAGCCACTGCACCAGCGCGCCCGCAATCGCAATCGAACCTTCAAGACAATACACTGCCGGTTGATTGCCGATTTTGTAACCGAGCGTAGTGAGGAGACCGCTTTTACTCGGAACAATTTTGGTTCCGGTGTTCAAGAGCATAAAGCAGCCGGTGCCGTATGTGTTTTTTGCTTCGCCGACATCGAAACAAGTCTGTCCAAACAACGCGGCTTGCTGGTCGCCCAAGTCGCCCGCGATAGGAATGCCCGCGAGTGCGCCGGTTGCATTGCCATACACGTCCGATGACGCGCGGATGGTCGGAAGCATCGAACGCGGAATGCCTATCACGTTGAGCATGTCCGCGTCCCAATCCAGCGTTTCGAGATTCATCAACATGGTGCGCGACGCGTTGGAAACATCGGTGACGTGAATGCCGCCATTCGTGCCGCCCGTCATGTTCCAAATGAGCCACGTGTCAATGTTGCCGAATGCGAGCGCGCCCGCTTCGGCTGCCGCGCGCGCGCCGTCCACGTTGTCGAGAATCCATTTGATTTTGGGTCCCGAAAAGTATGTGGCGAGAGGCAAACCGACTTGGCGGCGAAAACGGTCTTGTCCGCCGTCTTGCGCGAGCTCGCTGCAAAATTGGTCGGTGCGCGTGTCTTGCCACACAATCGCGTTGTAGACAGGTCGCCCCGTTTTGCGATTCCACACCACCGTCGTTTCGCGTTGGTTGGTGATACCGACGGCGGCAATCTCTTTCAGTTCAATCGCGCCTTTTGCCAACGCGCCCGCGATGACGGCTTGCACCGCGCCCCAAATTTCGATCGGGTCATGTTCCACCCAACCGGGTTTGGGATAAATTTGTTCGTGTTCTTTTTGGTCGTACGCAACCACTTGCCCGCTGTGGTCAAAAATCATACAGCGCGAACTGGTCGTACCTTGGTCTACTGCGGCGACAAATTTGGACATGTTTTGTCTCGTTGCAAAAAAGGTAGAAGGTATCAGGTAGTAGGTAGTAGGACACAGGTCACCTGCTACTTGCTACCTACTACTTGCTATCTGGCCTTTCCCCACGTCTCCGCTGCCGTTCGCATCAGGTACCACGATGAAGTTGCGCCGGGGTCTTGATGTCCGACACTGCGCTCGCCAAGATAACTCGCGCGTCCTTTGCGCGCAATGAGCGGGATGGTTGCTTCCATACCCTGTTTAGTTGCGTCCGCCGCCGCGCGCAATGCGTCTGAAATGAAAGCGCCCGCGTCGCGTTGTGTTTTGAGTGCGGTCAACGCAGGACTGAGCGCGTCCACCATCGTCTTGTCGCCAATTTGCGCTTTGCCGCGCATCACCACACCATCGTAACCTGCCTGCATCGCCGCAATCCAATCGTCGAGTGTCAATTCCATTTTGTCGGCAGTTGCATTGCCCATTTGCATAAAGAACGTTCCGTACAACGGACCACTCGCGCCGCCAACGGTCGAAACCAACTTCATGCCAACCGTTTTGAAAATGGAACCGATGTCTTTATCGGCAACCCCGGGCAAGATGGTCAACACCGCTTGCATGCCGCGATTCATATTCGCGCCATGGTCGCCGTCGCCAATATCGGAATCGAGCTGCGTGAGATACGCGGCATTTTCGTTAATCGCCGCTGCAAATGCTTCGAGCCAATCGAGAACCGCGTCGCGTGAAATGGTCATCTGACGAAGGACAAAGGACGAAGGACCAACAACGCACTTGCGTTCGTCTTTGGTCGTTCGTCGTCTGTCAGTCTTATGCGCCCCACCGCAGTCCCGGCGTTTTCACCGGCGCATCCCACAGTTGTTTCAGTTCGTCATCCAGTTTCAACAGCGTAATCGAACAGCCCGCCATCTCGAGCGAAGTGATGTACGAGCCAATGAGATTGCGCGCGATGGTGATGCCGCGCGCGGTGAGGAAAGTGTTCAGCTCGTTGTATACCACGTAAAGTTCGATTAACGGTGTGCCGCCCATGCCGTTTACAAATGCCAGCACCTCTTCGCCGGAAGAGTACGGCAAATCGTCCACGATTGCTGTCGCCATCATTTCCACAATTTCGTGCGCGGATTTCATTTTCATCCGCTCGCGTCCGGGCTCGCCGTGAATGCCAATGCCGATTTCCATTTCGTCATCGCCGATTTCAAAAGTGGGTCTGCCCGCGTGCGGCACGGTACAGCTTGTGAGTGCCATGCCCATCGAGCGCCCGTTCTCGTTCACCTTGTTGGCGATGGCGGTCACTTGAGAAAGCGAATCTCCGCGCTCTGCCGCCGCGCCCGCGATTTTTTCCAACAGAACCGTAACACCCACCCCGCGCCGTCCTGCCGTGTACAGCGAATCCTTGACTGCCACATCGTCATTCGTGACAACGGCAGCGACTTGAATGCCTTGACCGCGCGCGAGGTCGGCTGCCATTTCAAAATTCATCACGTCGCCCGTGTAATTTTTGATAATGTGCAAAACGCCCGCGCCGCCGTTGACGGTTTTGGTCGCTTCGAGCACTTGGTCCGGCGTGGGCGAAGTGAACACTGCGCCAGGGCACGCGGCGTCGAGCATCCCTTTGCCGACGAAACCACCGTGCATCGGCTCGTGTCCCGAACCGCCGCCCGAAACGAGCGCGACTTTGCCATTGACCGGCGCGTCCGCGCGTACGATAAAGTTCGGGTCAAAATGAACCTTGACCAAATCGGGATGCGCGGCGGCGATGCCTTGCAATTCTTCCGTCACCAATGTCTCGGACGAGTTGATTAGTTTTTTCATTGAGCAGCTTTTCCGTTCTTGGTTTTGGAGGACCAAAGGTTTGTGAATAATCGAGTCGGCTTGGCAAAATCCAATGTGCTCGGGGGTAAAAAGACCTTTCGTAGTTTTGTGCGAACGGCGTTCACAAGAAACCCGAAAGGCCTTTTTTCCCCAAAGCCAAGTCGTTTGCGCTACGATGCGGCGAGGTCGAAACGGTCAAGGTTCATGACTTTGGTCCACACCGCCACAAAGTCTTGCACGAACTTGTCCCGCGCGTCGTCGCTGGCATAGACTTCTGCGAGCGCCCGAAGTTGCGAGTTCGAACCAAAGATGAGGTCAACACGCGTAGCAGTCCACTTGGGCGCACCCGTTGCGCGGTCACGTCCCTCGAATACGTCTTGGTTTTCCGTTGCTGCCTTCCACGTCGTATTCATGTCGAGCAGGTTCACGAAAAAGTCATTGGTGAGCGACTCGGGACGATTGGTAAACACACCATGCGGAGACTTGGTAAAGTTGGCATTCAAGACGCGCAGACCGCCCAGCAGGACCGTCATCTCGGGCGCGGTCAGCGTGAGCAATTGCGCCTTGTCAACCAACATCTCTTCGGGGGACAACGCAGAGCGCGTCTTTTGGTAATTGCGAAAGCCGTCGGCGATTGGCTCAAGCGGGGCGAAGGAAGCGACATCGGTTTGCTCCTGAGACGCGTCCATCCGTCCCGGCGTAAAAGGAACGCTCACCGCGTGACCGGCATTCTTGGCAGCTTGCTCGACGCCCGCGCAGCCCGCCAAAACAATCAGGTCGGCGAGTGATACCTTTTTGCCGTCGGACTGTGCGCGGTTGAATTCGCTTTGGATGCCCTCCAAAGTCTTGAGCACCTTTGCCAGTTGTTCAGGTTCATTGACTTGCCAATCCTTTTGCGGCGCGAGACGAATCCGCGCGCCGTTGGCACCGCCGCGTTTGTCCGAGCCACGAAAGGTGGACGCCGACGCCCACGCGGTCGAAACGAGCTCCGAGACAGATAATCCGGAAGCGAGAATTTTGTTCTTGAGAGAGGAGATGTCGTCTGCATCAATCAGTTTGTGATTGACGGCAGGGATGGGGTCTTGCCAGATGAGCTCTTCGGCAGGAACTTCGGGACCGAGATAGCGGGCGCGGGGACCCATATCGCGGTGGGTCAGCTTGAACCACGCGCGGGCGAACGCGTCGGCAAACTGGTCCGGATTTTCCATAAAGCGCCGTGAAATTTTTTCGTAAACGGGGTCAAAGCGCAGAGCGAGGTCGGTGGTGAGCATTGTCGGCGCGTGCTTTTTTGTCGGGTCGTGCGCGTCGGGAATCGTCGCACCGGCGCCCTTTGCCACCCACTGATGCGCGCCAGCGGGGCTTTTTGTCAGTTCCCATTCATAGCCGAACAGGTTCCAAAAAAAGTTGCTGCTCCACTTGGTGGGCGTGGTCGTCCAGGTGACTTCCAGTCCGCTGCCGATTGTATCGCCGCCCATACCCGTACCAAAGCTGCTTCGCCAACCCAGCCCTTGCTCCTCGATGCCAGCCGCTTCGGGCTCGGGACCAACGAGCTTTGCATCGCCGGCGCCGTGCGTCTTGCCAAAGGTGTGACCGCCCGCGATGAGCGCCACCGTCTCTTCGTCGTTCATCGCCATGCGCGCAAAAGTCTCGCGAATATCCCGCGCCGCCGCGAGCGGGTCGGGATTGCCATTCGGTCCTTCGGGGTTGACATAGATGAGACCCATCTGCACCGCAGCGAGCGGATTTTCGAGGTCGCGTTCGCCAGAGTAGCGCTGGTCTTCCAACCACTTGCCCTCCGAGCCCCAATAGATGTCCAATTCCGGCTCCCAAACGTCCACGCGTCCACCGGCGAAACCAAAAGTCTTGAAGCCCATTGATTCGAGAGCAACGTTGCCGGTGAGAATCATCAGGTCTGCCCAGGAAATTTTCCGCCCATACTTTTTCTTGATGGGCCAGAGCAGTCGGCGCGCCTTGTCGAGGTTGACGTTATCGGGCCAACTGTTCAGGGGCGCAAAGCGTTGACTGCCGTTGCCTGCGCCGCCGCGCCCATCGCCGATGCGGTACGTGCCGGCGCTGTGCCACGCCATACGAATAAACAAGGGTCCATAGTGACCAAAGTCTGCGGGCCACCAGTCTTGCGATTGTGTCATTAGTTCGCGGAGGTCTTGCTTGACTGCCTCCAGGTCGAGACTCTTGAACTCTTGTGCATAGTTGAAACTTGCGCCCATCGGGTTGGACTTGGTCGAATGCTGGTGCAGGACGCTGAGGTCCAACTGGTTGGGCCACCAGTCGCGGTTCGTTCTGCGAACTCGGCCTGTTGCCGGGTGCTTGCCATTTTCACTCATGATGTTTAATCCTTTCGTCGTGCAAATTGTCAAGGGTGGATCTCAAAACACTTTTGTGTGCAATCCACCATACGTTGATTTTCAAAAATCAGTGAGGTAGTGATTCAGCATCCATATCATAAGTTACTATTGCTGAAAGTCAACTGACTTGCAAATCCGCGCGCCCGTACGATGCCCTTTAATGTATTCCGAAACAAGAGCTCGGGGCGTGGTGTATCGGACGCGCGATTATGGAGCGCGATTACATCGGCGCAGTTGAAAATTTTCTCGCTGTCGCGCATCGCGACGGTGTTGTTTGCTAACGCCGTAGCGGAGGGAGGTGGACTTGTGCAAAGCGGATTGAACGCGCAGACAAGTGGAATATATTCGCCGCGTGACAATAGAGTCTTTCGTACCAGGTCACCGCCGCACGTCTGGCACGCGCGCGGCGTTTATGGATTTGGTTATGGCAGCTCCGCTGTTACAAAATAGCATTTCTGCAGCGCCAACGCGACATTCACCAACGCAATCATAACGGGCACCTCGATGAGCGGTCCAATCACAGCCGCAAACGCTTCGCCGGATTGAATTCCAAAGACGGCAACCGCTACGGCGATCGCCAATTCAAAATTATTGCTCGCCGCTGTGAACGCAATCGTCGTCGTCTTGGAATAGTCCGCGCCAAGCCGATGCCCCATCCAAAAGCTGACCAAGAACATAGTGACGAAATAGAGGCGAGCGGTATCGCAATCCGCACAACGTCCAGCGGGATTTGGACAATGAGTTCGCCTTTCAAACTGAACATGACAATGATCGTGAACAAGAGCGCCAGCAACGTAATCGGGCTGATACGCGGGACGAACACGTGGTCGTACCAAGCGCGTCCTTTAACACGCACGACCCAAAACCGCGTCAAGAATCCGGCGAGCATCGGAATGCCCAAATAAAGAAACACACTCTGCGCGATGTCGCCGATGCCAATTTGGACGATGTTCCCTTGCAACCCAATCAGACCCGGAAGTACCGTGATAAAAACGTACGCGTACATGCTGTAAAAGAGTACTTGAAAGACGCTGTTGAAGGCGACCAATCCGGCCGCATATTCTGTATCGCCCTTTGCCAATTCATTCCATACAATCACCATCGCGATACAGCGCGCCAAACCAATCAAAATCAATCCCACCATGTACGAAGGATACTCGCGCAAAAAAACCACCGCGAGCACAAACATCAGCACCGGACCGATGACCCAATTTTGCAAAAGCGAGATTCCGAGAATTCTCGTATTGCGAAAGACCTTGCCAAGTTCTTCATATTTCACTTTGGCAAACGGTGGATACATCATCAGAATCAGACCAACGGCAATCGGCAAATTTGTCGTTCCAATCTGAAACTGGTTGATAAAGCTTTCAACACCGGGAATGAGCGAACCGAGCGCGACGCCAAGCCCCATTGCTGCGAATATCCATACGGTCAGATAACGGTCGAGCGTTGATAAACGCCGCACCGGTTTTGTATTAACGGAAAAGGTTGAAGCCATAATGGCTATGTCAGTCAAGCCCCCTCATTGCATCGTGTGCAATGAGGGGGTTTGTGCGCCAAGAAATGAATCGCTTGGTAATTCGCAACAAAGCGTAAAGCGCGCCGGTTGCGGACAGGACAATAAAGTGTCCTAATTTGGTGTGCGGTTTAGGAAATGCTGTTTCAAATAGAGCGCGCTGTCAAGAGTAATCATCGCTGCACGCGGCGACGAGCGCGCGTACATTTTCTGCCGGAGTTTGTAAATACAAATCACAGCCGGGCATCACTGCATCAACGCCCGCGTCTCTGGCGTTTTGAACGGCGGCGCGAATCGTTTCCGCATCTCCGTGCGCAATCACGCGCACGGGGTCGAGATTGCCAAACAAGAGCGCGTCGCGTCCCAGAATTTCGCGTGAACGCGCAAGGTCGTTGGAATGTTCGACGTGCAGCGCGGACGCGCCCGCACGCGCGAGCAGTTCCATCGCCCGGTTTGTGTTCCCGCATACGCTCAAAATCGTCGGCGCGGGAATGGCGGCGATGACGCGCTGTAAACGCGGCAAGAGCAATTCCCCAAACGCGCGCGGACCCAGCACGCCCGGCGAGCCGCCCATTTCGTGAATGGTAATGAAATCCGCGCCCGCGTCATGATACGCGTTCGCGACGGTGATTAACGCGTCGCAAAAAATATCGAGCGCGTGCGCAACTGCACGCGGCGAACGTTTCACATCGAGTAGCAGTGTTTCAAAATCTATCGTGTACATGCCGAGTGTGAACGGTCCCGCCATCCACGCGCCGACGACAATGTTTTCGCCGACGCGTTGTTTCAAATGACGCAGCGCGTCACAAATGAGCGGAACGCGCCCGCGCCGCGCGAAATCGCCGCGCGGCATTTTCACATCTGCCGGTGAAGCAAACAGCGGCTGCGCGGGAATTGCCCACATTGCCTGGGGCATCTCTGCGCGAAAATCTATTGGCGCGCCGAACGCTTCTGCTTCCGTAATCAAATCGGCGGGCAGCGTCGCGGACTGCCAGCCGTACAGCTCGTACGCCGACGCGGCGGCAGTGACCAATCTTTGCGCGTCGTGATGAATTTCGTCAAATTTCAGTCCGCGCGTTTCGAGCGCGGGTTCGGTGATTGTCGAGAGCGCGCTGAAACACGGAACTGTTGCAGAGCGTTGTCCGCGCAGTAAATTGAGAATCGCCGCGCGTGACGATTCAAGAGGATTCGCCAAGGATGACAAAATAGTGCGTGGGGAAACGAAAGTTGATTTGGATACGGTCGCCGCAGCTGGGCGCGGGCGGCGTTGTTCCCACCGCGCACGGTTGGACGAAATGCGCGCCGTTTCGCACAGTGAGCGCGGTGTACGCGTTCGGCGGGACGGTTTCTTGGAATTGATTGTCAACAAAAAAATCTTGCGGCGACTGGGCGCGATTCAGCACGAGCAGAACACTGTTTGCGCCGGTGACGAGAGGATGGTTCGAGTCAAACATTTCCCAAACATCCGGATTGGGCGCGGCGGAATAGTTTTTAGCGAAACAGTTTTCCGGCGCGTTGTAATCACTGCCCAAAACACATTGCTTGAATTCGTGCGTACCTGGCGTAATACGCAGGGGCTGATACGCGCCGCTATTGATGGTGGTGAGCGACTGACCGTCCACAAAAAACTCCATCGCACGCGGCAAATTGTTAATGAGCAGCAGCGTGATGACATTGCTGCGCGTCGGCGAGGGCGGAAGCGGCGTCGCGCTCGCGGCACGCAATTCCGTTGGCGGCGAAAATGGGGTTTCGGTTGCAGTGGGTGCGAGAGTGTTGGGCAACGTCGTAGCTGTTGGCGCAGCACTCGTTTCCGTCGGCACAACATTGTTCGCTTGCGCGCCGAAAGTCTGCGGCGGTGTGGCGGTGATGATGATAGGCGTCGGCGTCGGTTGGGAACGATTCATCAAATTGGGCAGCTGTGAAATGAGCGCGGCAAGAATCGTAGCGGTGGCGCCGACGATGGCGATGTAAAGCGGCGTGCGGTCGCGCGGCGCGGATTTATTTTCACTCATGCTCGTCAAACAAGTCTTTTTATGTGCGTGCGGCGATTATGGATTTCCGCCCAGCAATTTTGCAATATCGTCCGCGCGCGGCAGGGAGGGAATGACGCCGAGTTTGGTGCACGCGAGCGCGCCGGCGGCAACCGCGTGACGCACGGCAGGTTCCAGCGGCATTCCACTGGCGAGATACGTTGCTAACGTTCCGTTGAACGCGTCACCCGCGCCGGTGGTGTCCACGACCTGTACATCAAACGCGGGCACGTTAAGATAGCCATCGCGCGTGACAATCATTGCGCCGCGCGCGCCGCGCGTGAGAATGATGCGCTGGACGCCCATCTGGAGCAGCTCATCGCACAAGTCAATCACGTTCACGTTCGCGTCCGGCGCGCGTCCGAGCAAAATACGCAGCTCGGTTTCGTTCGGCGTCACAATGTCCGCGTTTTTCAAAATGTCCGGCGCCACGCGCTGCGCCGGCGCGGGATTCAAAATGCTGATGACGTTTGCATCACGTGCGAGTTTCAACGCATGTCCCGCCGTCGGCACGGGAATTTCCAACTGCGTGATGACGACGTGACCGGTTTGAATGTGTCCGCGCGCGCGTTCCACATCGGCGGGCGAAAACAAACTGTTCGCGCCGGGGTCGAGCACAATGAAATTATCACCGTGCGCGTCGAGGACGATAAAACCAACGCCCGTGTTACGTTCGGGCGATTCAATCAAAAACGTGGTGCCCACGCCTTCGTCCGCATACAATTTTTTTCCGATGGCGCCGAAATTGTCTTGTCCCAAACGCGCGACAAATTCCACTTGCGCGCCGAGCCGCGCGGCTTGGACAGCTTGATTACTGCCTTTGCCGCCGGGACCCATATCAAAATCGCGTCCGAGCAGCGTTTCGCCTTTCACGGGAAAACGTTCGGCGCGCAGGGTGAGTCCGACGGCGAAACTGCCGACGACGGTGACGGAGGGTTTGGGTGCGGACATCATGGGGCGGGGGCGCGGACTTGGAGAATATCCACCGGCACGTACGCGGGAATGATTTCTCCATCCACTTGAATCACAAATTCATAACTGCCGAAATTTGGAAAGGTGACATTTTGTAGGACCACGATTTGATTCACGACAATGGGGTCGGGCGTGGTAGGTTGCGCGAGTTGAAGCGTTCCTTCCATGGCGAGCAGTTCGTGCGCGTCCGCGTCCTGAAGCACAATGCGAATGGTTTTCTCTCCCGCTTCCAGCGGCTCAAACGCAAACTGCAACACGAGCTGCATCTGCGCGTGCGTCGCGGGCACATGCTCGGCATGAATTTGCGAAAAGATGCCGAGAATGTTGAGTTTGCCGTTGTCGGTAATGTTGGTGTAATCGGCGAGCGCGGCAATGCGGAGCTGCATACGCGTTCAGAAATTCAGACCAGCCACTTGCGCCACGATTCCAAAATGTATGCGTAAAATTTATTCAAATCCACCGTGTCGAGCGCGCGAATTTTTCTGCCGCCCGCTTTCACCAAGGTGCGCCCCTGACTTTTTCCGGTGGTGATGATTTCGGTCTCGTATTCTTTCAACGTGAAATATTCGGGATGCCCGATGTATGCCGTCGTCAACACGTCCCAGAAAAAATAATCTTGATGCACGACCAGCGCGTAACATTGTCCTGCAAAATCGGAAAGCGGATATTTGTATTGGCGCGCGAGTTGTTTCATAAAGTCCGACGTGACGGGAACATGATTGGTAAGGTCAAGCGGGCAAATGATGATGGGAATTTTCGTTGCCCACACGCGCGCGGCAGCGAACGGGTCCCAGTACACATTCCATTCGGCGGTGCGGTCCTGTCCACCTTCCATAATCGGGTCAACGTTGCCCATTACATTGAGCGCGCCGCCCATCCAAACGAGCTCTTTAATTTTGGATTCAATATCGGGGGCGAGGTCGAGCGCGGCGGCAACGGTGGTGAGCGGACCCGTTTCCAAAATCGTCACGGGTTCATTTTCCGCGCGCAAAACGTCGGCGATAAATTGCGGCGCGTCTTGTTTCGCGAGCGGCGTGCGAATTTCTTCGCGCTGATTCAAAATCGGTAGATGGTCTATCGTAAACGCGTCGCGGCGAAAAATGCGCGGAAACGGATTCACACCGCGCACGTTACTGCGCGCGACCGTGACCCCTTGAACGCCCATCAAGTCCAAAATTTTTCGCGTGGCGCTGACCGCCGGTTCGATATAACAATCGGCGGGCGTAACGGCAATACCCAACACGCGGACATGCTGCATTGTGAATAAAAGGACGGTGGACAGATAGTCGTCTACACCGCCATCGTGCACCATCAAGACAGGTTGTTTTGCCATTGCGAAAATTTTCTCCGGGGCGGATAGAATGCGTGGGGTGGTGGGACCGCCGGGTTCGAGTATAACAAAGCCGAAAAATCGTGTCAATGAATTCGCGCCTAAAAAAGCTCGGTTGCTCACGCGATGGCGATAGGGTAAAATACGCACCACACGCGTTGAACATTTCCATTCAGCAACCGCCCAACAATTCAAGGGGGGGAGGAAAGAAATTATGCGCGCACGTTTAGCCGACCGTCTTGCTTTGGCGCGGCGCAATCGTTTTGTCGGACGCAGCGGCGAAATCGAATTGTTTCAGTCCGCGCTGGGTAATCCCGAACCTCCGTTTCAAATTTTATACATTTATGGTCCCGGCGGCATCGGCAAAACAACTCTGCTGCGCGAGTTTGCCGCGCGCGCGGTCGAGTCGCGCGTGCCCGCGTATTATGTGGACGGACGCAATTTGGAGCCAACGCCCGACGCGCTCTTGCGCGCCGTCGCGCTCGCGCTGGGCGCCGCGCCCGACGCGGACGTATTCCAAATTTTTTCCAAGCTGACCCAACGGCATGTCTTGCTGTTGGATACGTACGAAACATGGAGCGCGCTGGACGCGTGGCTCCGCGACGAATTTTTGCCGCAGCTGCCCGAAAGCACGCTGGTAGTCATGGCGGGACGCGAACCGCTCGCGGCGGGCTGGCAGTCCGACCCCGGCTGGCAAACGCTGGTGCATTCGATTGCGCTCCGCAATCTTTCTCCGGACGAAGGACGCGAATTCCTTACACGGCGCGCGATTCCCAGCGCACAGCATCGGGACGTTTTGGATTTTACGCACGGCTATCCGCTCGCGTTATCGCTCGTCGCCGATTTGTTTGACCAACGTCACGATTTGAGTTTCCAACCCGAAACGGAACCGGACGTTATCAAAATTTTGCTCGAACGCTTTGTGCAAAAAGTGCCGGGTCCCGCGCACCGCGCCGCGTTTGAAGCGAGCGCGATGGTGCGGATGTTGAACGAGTCGCTGCTCGCGGCGATGTTGAAACTGCCCGACCCGCTGGCGGACTTGAAACCGGAAGAGCAAATGGGCGCGCAAACGGCGCACGAATTGTTTGAATGGCTGCGCGGGCTGTCGTTCATCGAAGCCGGGCGTGACGGACTTTTTCCTCACGATGTCGCGCGCGAAGCCGTGATTGCGGATGTGCGTTGGCGCAATCCCGATTGGTACAAGGAATTGCACGCGCGCGCGCGGCGCTACTATGTCGCGCGCTTGCCGATGGTTTCTCCCGCCGAGCAGCAGCGCGTGATTCACGATTTTGTTTTTTTGCATCGCGACAATCCAATCATGCGCGCGATGTTTGATTTTCATTCCGACGTCGTAATCCATGCGGGGGCGATGCGCGCGGAGGACGAAACGGCGCTGCTCAAAATGATTGAACAACACGAAGGCAAGGAATCCGCGCAATGGGCGAAAAAATGGTTCGCGCGCCAACCCGATAAAGTGACCGTGTATCGCAATGAGCATCAAGAAGTTATCGGCATCTTTGCCGTCGTAGAAATGCAAAACGCGAGCCAAGCCGAGTTGAACGCTGACCCCGCGACGCGCGCGACGTGGAATTTTTTGACCAAGCACGCGCCGCTGCGTCCCGGCGAAGTGGCGGCGCACTATCGCTTTTGGATGGCGCGCGATACCTATCAAAATGTTTCGCCTGTGCAAACGCAAATTCTCTTGACGACGGTGCGGTATCAATTGCTCACACCGAAACTGGCATATCATTTTCTGCCCTGCGCGGACCCGGACTTTTGGGCGCCCGCGTTGTTGTATGGCGATTTGACGCGGCTGCCCGAAGCGGATTACACGGTGGGCGGCAAAACTTACGGTGTGTTCGGGCACGATTGGCGCGTGCGTTCTCCGGCGGCGTGGTTGGATTTGCTCGCGCAGCGCGAAGTGGCGCCCGACGCGGAACAGGTTGTCCCGCCGCCCGAGACGCCGCTGATTGTTTTGAGTCAAGTGGAATTTGCGAGCGCGGTGCATGACGCGCTGCGCGATTTCGCGCGTCCGATGCAGCTGCGCGACAATCCGCTCAACTGTGCGCGCATGGTAGTCGAGCAAGTTGGTCCCGGCGCGTCGGCGGACGAACGGATGAAGACGCTGCAGGAATTGTTGAAACAAACCATCGCGTCGCCCCAAGTTTCACCGCGCGAAGCAAAACTGTATCGCGCCGTCGAGTACACCTACCTCAAACCTGCGATGACGCAGGAACAAGCTGCCGAAGCGATGGACTTGCCGTTCAGCACGTATCGGCGTCATTTGAAAGCGGGCTTGCTGCGCGTGACCGACGCGTTGTGGCAAAAAGAGATTGGCGCGGGGACGCGCTAACCGGAGGATTTTGATGAAACGTTTGTTTTCGATTCACCTTTTGATTTTGCTCGTCGCGCTTGCGGCGCTTTCGTTCAGTACTGCGCGCTCTGCGCGCGCGGATACGCCAAACGCTGCAAGCATTCCCGTCGTGTTTGTTCCCGGCATCGGCGGCACGCGGCTCGCAGACGCAGAGAATGTGGAATATTGGACGGCGGCGGGCTATACGGGACATGATTTGTTGACACTGTATCCGAGCCAATTGCATCCGACGTTATATCCGACGAACGCGATTACCCAAGCGACATTTTTGGGGATTCATATTCCGAGCGAAGATTGGCAAACGTACGGACCCGTGTTTGCTTTTTTCGCCTCGCAAGGTTTTGTCCAATACAACACGTATCAGAATCCGAGTTACCAAACGAGCGCGGGCTGTGATTTAACCCAAGCGCCGAATCATCCGAACCTATTTGTGTTTGCGTACGATTGGCGCATCAGCAACGCGCAGAATGCCACATTGCTTGCCGATTACATCGCGTGTGTGCAAAAATTTTATCCAAACACCAACGTCAATATTGTCGCGCACAGCATGGGCGGACTCGTCGCGCGGCGATACATTATTGACCATCTCGGCACGCACCATGTCAACGCGTTCATCTCGGTCGGTTCGCCGTTTCTCGGCGCGAGCAAAGTGGTGTGGGTGGAAGAAACAGGGGAATATGTTTTCTTTGTGTGGGCTTCGACACTGTTGAATGTGGTTGGTTCGTTCAACGGCGCGAGCGAATTGCTGAATTCGCAAGCGTGGTACGACATTGGCGGGCTGCCTGCGCTGGTGGAAAACGGACAGGACTTGAACGGCAACGGCAAAACGAACGAACAATTTTCATATCCCATGTTGGTCAGTTACATGGACACGGCAAAAGGCAAAGAAGGATTTTTGCCGGGCACGCAGAACCAAACGTTTCATTCGTACAGCAACGGGGGCAACAATCAGGACGATTGGCGCAACGACACAACGGGTGTGAAATATTTTCATATCGTCGGCGAAGGACTTGTGCCCGATACCATCAATCAAGTTGTCGCCGCGTCATTATGGAATTGCCTCAAGAATTATTCCATCTGTGACCTTTCGACATGGATGTATCCGAAATACACACAGGGCGACCAAACCGTGCCGCTGCTTTCCTCGTCGCGCATCGGCAACCTCAATTTGAACGCGCCCAACGCGACGGTGTACGAATGTCAAGCGTTCGGCGCAAACAATCAAAACGTGGACCATACGGGCATGTTGAGCAATCCCGTTGTGCAAAATTTGTTGGTCGGCTATCTCGCGCAGGCGAACGGTGGAGCAGTCGTTGACCCACCGCCTTCGCTCGCGTGCGGGCAGGGACAAAATTCGCTCGCCGCGCCGCAAGGGAGTGAGGACAAATATCATCAAGTGGTTATTCATGGCGCCAAAGAGATAGAGATTACGGATGGCACCGCCGACCAATTTCCCGATACAGTCTCGCGCTTTGACGGGGGTAGAGACGGTTCCGCGTTTGTGTTTGGCACAGGCAAAGCGTACACGCTGACGTTTCGCGCGACGAACACCCCGCTCTATTTGGAGTGGACGTACCGCGACGCGCAGGGCGTCACGCGCGCGGTGCGGTATCGCGATGTGGCACTGCCGCCGAACGCGTTGGCGCGCATCAACTTGAGCGATGGGCTTGTTTCACCGCTCGCGTATGATTCCGACAACGACGACACGGTTGATACGAGCGTGGCGGCGAGCGCGAATTTAAAGGGCGCCGATGCGCGCGATACGCGTCCGCCAAAAATTAAGGTTTTGAGCAAGACAGTCGGCGCGAAAAAACACATCACGCTTTCCGTCAAAGAAAGAGGTTCGGGCTTGGCGGTGCTCGTCTATTCGCTCGACGGAAAACATTTTCAACCTTACACTGCGCCGTTCAGTGTGGACGCGTCGGTCAAGACGATTTATGCCATTGCCGATGACAATGCGGGCAATCGCTCGCGCGCGGTGAAATTTCGGGTGAAATGAAGTGCTACATTATTTCGGTGCGCGAAAAAAAGTGAACAAAAAGTGAGCAGTCAATAGTCTGGAGCGCGCTCCTCTTTTGTCGAATAATGGGACTGTCCAAAGCGGACAGTCCCTTTTTATTGGCTCAGGAGGTCAGACAAAATGTTTTCACGTGCCAAACCTTTCGCACAGATTTTCGCCGCGCTGTTGATTGCATTCGGCATTTTCATTGGCGCAGTCACCACCTCGCGCGCGGACGGCGATTATCATTGGCTGGACACCTTTAGCATTTATTCAAACAGCCCGGGCAGTGCGGTAGACGCGTTTGCGTTTTCGCCGAGCGGCAAGCTGTACATTGGCGGTTCATTCATTGATGCGGGCGGCGTCATCGTGAACGGGACGGCAATGTGGGACGGGTCAGAGTGGCACGCGTTGGGCGGCGGTTTTGGCGTCAACTATGGAGTGAATCCGGGCGTGTCAAAAATCATTGCCGTCTCGGATACCGAAGTGTACTATGCGGGCTTTTTTGCCACGCTGACCAATGCGCCCGAAAACAATTGCGCGGAGGAAACGGTTTATCTTTACAACATTGCGTTGTGGGACGGCACATGCTGGCATGGCTTGGGACCCGACGCGAATCATTTGGGCGTGCGCGTGCCGACCTATTCCGACGTTGGCGACATGGAATTTTTTGATGGCAAATTGTTTGTCACGGGACTCTTTGAATTTGCAGGCGATGTCCAAGCGCACGGCATTGCTGTATGGAACGGTTCGACGTGGCAAGCGCTCGACGGCGAACCCAATTACGGAATGTCGGGCAATGGGTATGGCACCGCGCTCGCGACGGACGGGACAACATTGTACATTGGCGGAAGTTTTGACGCGATTGGCGGCGTTCCGGCAGCGAATGTTGCTGCGTATCACGATGGCGCGTTCTTTGCGGTGGGAAGCGGTTTGCCCGGATTAAATGTAATCGCCTTGTTGTACGCGAACAATGTGTTGTACGCGGGCGGCAACGCACGAGACAGCGTGAGTCCATCGCTCTGGGAATATACAACCGAGAATGATTGGAACGTTTTGGGCGGCGGCGTTGCGGCGGGCGGCGGAAGCGGTCAAGTGAGTGCGTTAGCGTACCAAAACAATCAATTGTATGTGGCGGGATATTTTGGCAGCGCGGGACAAATCACTGCGCTCAATCTCGCGATTTGGGATACGCAAGCGCAGAGCTGGTCAGAATTTGGAAATCCCATCGGCTATCCGAGTGGCGGCGTAAGCGACATTCTCTTTCACAATTCGATGGTCTATCTCGCGGGCGGCTTTACACAGGTTGGCGGCAAGCAATCTCTGCATCTCGCCATCTATGACCCGAACGCGACTCCGCCCCCACCCGAAACGAATTTGAATCTCGCGCTTGACCTCTCGGACAATCCCGTCAATTCAGGTGACGCGTTGAGTTTTTGCGTGAGCGTGGACAATTACGGTCCCGACGCGGTAACGGGCGTCACCCTAACGAGCAGTGTGCCGAACGGCGCGACCTTTGATGCGATTTCTTTCGATGGCTGTTATGGCGGTGGTGGGGGCTCGACGTTCAACGCGAAACGCGTAAATGGTTTGGCATTTCCAATGCTCTCGCCAGATTGTCAAACGCCGAACGTTGGCGAAGCAGGCGCGATTCAATGCGCGCTGGACGATATGCAAGCCTACGATTCCGTACAAATTCGCGTGGACGTGACCATCAGCGCCGCGCCGGGTTCGCAAATTCAATTCGACGCATCCGTTTCGGGCAACGAGCCGGATACAAATGAAAACAACAACGCGGACACGGAAACGCTCAACGTGCGTCCGAATGTGATTTACACTTCGCCGAATGCGGACTGCGGCGCAAACTCGCCGTGTGTGGACAATTTGAATGATGCGGTGAGCAATGTTGCGGATGGCGGAACAGTCAATGTCTTGGCGGGAACGTACAACGAATCGCTCTACTATAGCAAAGATGTGACAGTGAATCTGAGCGGCGATGTGAATATTCGCTATGACCTTTACATTGGCGCGGGAACGTTCCATTCAACAAGTGGTGTATTGTCCGTTGGCGGCTCTTTTACGTTGGACAACGCGACGTTCAACCATAACAGCGGCACCGTGCGTTTCAATGGCAGTTATACGCAGTACGTGGGTGGAGCTTTTACGTTCAATCATTTCGCCGTCTCGAACGGCGCGACGGTGCGGCTGCAAAATGTGATGAACATTGTGGGCATGTTGAATAATCAAGGGACATTGTTCTATCCCAATGACTCGCGCGATGTTTCTGCAAACACGCCGACTGTTTTTGTGGACGGCTTTAATCAACCGGCAGTCCAAATGGATGCGAGCGGTGATTTGGGAACTACAACCGTTGCCGTGATGCCCGGACAAACACCGGATTGTTATGGCACTCCCCTTCCCGCGAACGTGACGCCGTTGTTGCGCCAATTTGAAATCACGCCATCCAATGAGGGAATCGCCACGACGGTGCGTTTCTATTACGACAATTCAGAATTGAATAACGTGGACGAACAAACCATTGGCATTTATCACTGTGGATACAATGCGGAAACGGGGCAGTATGAATGGACGCT
This sequence comes from Chloroflexota bacterium, assembly GCA_029778615.1. GTDB lineage: Bacteria > Chloroflexota > Anaerolineae > UBA4142 > SHND01 > SHND01. The sequence goes on from JAKOPZ010000308.1 coordinate 47,348, forward strand.
CCTGACGAACAGTACACCGCACGGCGCGGAAAATTATGCAGAGGTGAGCGGCGTTGACGATTTTTCACCGTTCGCGCTCGGCGGTGAGCAAGCGGCGCCCACATCCGTAACGCTCGTTTCGGTGAATGCGCGCGTAGACAAAAAAGGTGGTGTGCGGATGAAATGGGAAACGGGCAGTGAGCTGGATGTGATGGGCTTTAATGTGTATCGCAGCGTTCAACGCAACGGTGAATACAAACCGGTGAACAAGAAATTGAAAAACGCCAAGACGCCGGGCGAAATGACAGGAAACAAATATGCCCTGCGCGACAAACAAGCCGCTGCGGGCAAAACATATTTTTATAAAATTCAAGTGGTCAAGGCGAACGGGAAATTTGAATGGAGTGAGCCGATAAAAATCCGCGTGCCATAACACGACGGGTGACTGTTTCCGAGTCACCCGTCGTGCATTCGCAATGTGCGGCGTCCAAGTGAACAGAAAGTGAGCAAGTTCTAGTCTGGAGCAGCGCTCACATTTTTGCTACACTCGCCGCATCACTCGTCAGCACGAGGCATTCTATGAGTACAGAGCAAGCAGAAACAATGAACATTATTCAACACTTGTTCACGATGTGGAACACGCACAACCCCGGGCTTGTCACCGAAATCTATGCCGCGAATTATTTTGGTATAGACATGACGCAGCGCGCGCAGGTGAACGGACCCGCCGAAGTGGCGCGGCAGTTTGAACGCTTTTTGCGCGCGTTTCCCGACTTGGAGTTTCAAAACGTCGAAACGATTTTTGACAACGACCGCGTCGCGTTGTACTGGTGCGCGCGCGGCACGCATCGCGGCACGCTGCTCAACATTCCGCCGACGGGACGCGCAATTCAAGTGAACGGCGTCAGTATGTTGCGCTTTGCCGATGGCAAAATCGCGCAGGGCATTCATTTGTGGGACATGGCGGGCTTGCTCCGCGAGGTGGGACTCTTGCCCGAACTTGCATCGCGCGTTCAAAATGACGCGTTGAGTTGGCAAGACGCGTTCGCGGTTGCGGCGCGCTAGTCGGGATGAATTTCGATGGTCGTCTTGACGCCCTGCCGTTTGAACAAATCGCTTGAAAAATCGCGCAGCGCGACGCGTAGAGTCAACATCCGTTCCAAGATTCCCGGAAACCGCTCGGAGAAATCCTCGAACGCTTGCACGCCCATTTCAAAATATTTGCGGTTCGCGTTCACCACGCCGACGGCGAGCATATTGCCCAACACCATCCGCATATTCAGAGCGTCGGAATCGAGCGTAACGGGATGCGACGCGGAGGTCACCGAATTGAGCAGCACGATGCCGTTCGTCGTTACGAGCTCCAGCGTTTTGAGCGCGGTGGGTCCGTGTCCCGTCGCTTCAAATATTACGTCCACGCGATTTCCGAGCAACTTGGAAATTTCGTCGAGCGGTGTGTCTTGAAGCGAAACATACGTCGCACCCATTTCTTGGGCGAGCATCGAATTCAACGTTCCCTTTTTGGAACGCGCGCAAATGACCACTTGTAGACCGCGTGCGCGCAGTGCGAGCGCCGCGAGCAGACCAATCGTGCCCGCGCCCGTGACCAACGCGGTCTGCGGCTGCCACACCATGCGTTCTTGAATTTTCCACGCTTGCCACATTGCTTTGGCGACGATGCTGTACGGTTCGAGCAGCACGGCGACATCGCGCAGCGGCGCGGGGATTGCTATCAAAAAATCTTCGGTGTCGACGTAATACTCGGCGAGAAATCCATGTTGGCGGCGAATCCCGCGTTCGGTGAATTGGTCCTTGAGACACATGTCCGATTCGCCTGCAGCACAATTCAAACAATCACACGGACGGCGCACGGTGGCGACGACGTAATCGCCTTTTTTGAAACGCGAGGTACGCGAACCCACGCGTTCCACTTGTCCAAAATTTTCGTGTCCCAAAATTAAATATTCGAATCCGGGCGGCGCCGCGCCGAACGCCCCCGAATTGATTTCCGCATCCGTCCCGCAAATCCCCGCGCGAATCATTCGTACCAACACTTGGTCATTCGTCACTTTCGGTTCGGGAACATCCACCACCCGCGCGGAATTGGGAACGCGCGGTGTAATCGCAATGGCTTTCATAGATACCTCACAACCACAAGTCTGTGCCTCAGTCTAAATCAATCACGTCAACCCTGCAAGCACATGCTATAATTTCAAAAACGCGACAAGGATTTTCATATGGATATTGTCACACTGGGCGAAATTCTCATTGATATGTTACCTGCCGAAACGGGAAAACGTCTGACCCAAGTTTCCGCGTTCATTCCCAAACCCGGCGGCGCGCCCGCGAACGTGGCGGTGGCGGCGGCGCGACTGGGCGCGTCCACCGCGTTCCTTGGCAAAGTGGGGCGCGATTTCTTTGGTGAATTTTTACGCGAGGTGTTGCAGCGCGAGCATGTGGACACGCGCGGACTGCGTTTTGACGACGCTGCGCGCACGACGCTTGCGCTCATCGCGCAGCCGACGGCGGACAACAACGAATACATTTTTTATCGCAACCCCGGCGCCGACCAACGCTTGCGTCCCGACGAATTGGAGCGCGACCTATTGAGCACGACGCGCGCGTTGCACATCGGTTCCATCTCGTTGACCGACGAACCCGCGCGCAGCGCCACCTTCGAAGCGGTGCGTTTGGCGCGACAACACAACGCCCTCGTCTCGTTCGATGTAAATTATCGTCCCGCGCTGTGGCGTTCGCCTGCCGACGCGCTCGCACAAATTTCTGCGATGCTTCCGAACGCGGATGTGGTCAAACTGAATGAAAGCGAATTGGAATTGTTGACCCAAACACGCGAGGTGGAAAAGGGCTGTACGGCGTTGTTGGCGCGCGGACCGCAATGGATTGTGGTGACACTCGGCGCGCAAGGCAGTTATTTTCACAGCGCGCAAAAACGCGGCTATGCGCGCGGATTTCAAGTGGACGCGCTCGATTCGACGGGCTGTGGCGATGCGTTTGTCGGCGCGCTGCTCACGCAGCTCGTAAAATTCGGGATGAACGAGCTGGACGCGCATTTGGAAGCGGCGCTTGAATACGCGAATGCGGCGGGCGCGCTGACGGCAACGCGGCGCGGCGCGATTCCCGCACTGCCCACCGAGGCAGAGGTCAAAGATTTTTTGAGACAAGTATTGCCCAAAATTGGCGTGCTGGGCGCAGAGACGTAAAAAAAGCGGCGAGTGGTTCGCCGCTTTTTTTATAGATTCAAAATTGTTGTCCGTGCCAGCGTCAGTTCGTCCACCTCCGCGCGCGAATTGTACGGCTGCACTGACACGCGCACAAATTGTTTTTCATTCCCTGTCAGAATGGGAACCTCGATGCGGAACGCGTCGTACAGTCGCGTTTTCAACGCGGCTGCGTCGCAAGGCGGCAGCGGAAGGGAAACCATTTGCGCGAACCATGTTTCGTCCGAGAGCGGTACAAGATTCGTCTGTGGGGAAATTTTTTCTTGCGCGTACCGAGCGAGCGTGTGACATTCCGCGCGGCGGCGCGCCCAATCGTTTTCGTGCAAAAACTGAATCGCGCGCGGGGTTGCCAAATAGGCGGCAATGTCGCGTGTGCCTTGCCATTCCTGTTCCTGCACAAAACGCGTCCCCGTAATTTTTTCGGGATGCCACCCCCAACTCACCACTAACGGTTCGATTTGATTTTGTCACTCATGTTACGCAGAATTGTCATTTCGAGCGGTCTCGCGAGAAATCTCGGTGGAAAAAACTGCGATTTCTCACAGAGTTTACCCCGAAGGATTGAGGAGTTCGAAATGACATGCGTAAGGTGAATTTGTCATTCGCGCCGCACATACAAAAACGCGCTGCCTTTGGGCGCGCAGAGCCATTTGTGACAGTTACCTTGCGCCTAAAGGATTGGTCGTTACCGCGCGGTTAAACATTGAACCTCTCGCGACAAGTTAGTTCATTCGGCTTTGACTTGTGGCAGCAACTCTTTCAACGCGACAATCAAAGCGTCCACATCCTCTCTCGTGTTGTAACCCTGAATCGAAACACGAATCAAGTGCCGATTATTCCACGTAAGAATCGGCACTTCGATTTTGTATTCGTCATAAAGTCGCTGCTTTAGCAATTCAGGATTGCATTCTGGCAGCGGCAACGAGACCATTTGCGAGTACCATTCTGGAGAGTCTGGACTTGGTGGCTCGAATCCGGTCAATTCCGAAATTGCAGTCCTTCCATAGCGCGCTAATTCATGACACTGTACCCGTACTTGCTCCCAATTGTTTTCCCGCATGAATTGAATTGCGACAGGAACCGAAAGAAATGCGGCAATATCGCGCGTTCCCTGCCACTCTTGTTCTTGAACGAATTTGGAATGTCCCGGTTTCTTTGGTCGCCAGCCCCAACTTACAACTAATGGCTCGACGGCGAATTGCATTCCGCGTCGCGCATACAGAAATGCGCTGCCCTTGGCGCTCATCATCCACTTGTGTCCATTACTACTATAGAAATCCGCGTCCAGTGTAGTTAGGTCTAGTGGAATTTGTCCAACCGCATGAGCGCCATCAATGATGGTAGTTATTCCCGCCTCTCGCGCGCGGCGACAAATTTCCTGTACGGGAAAAATGAGGGCTGTCGGTGAAGTGATGTGACTGAGAAAGATAACGCGTGTGCGGGGAGTGACTCCAGACCAAAAGGTTTCTACAAATTTATCCTTTGTTGACAGGGGAACGGGAATCGGTTGTCTCTTAAAGATGGCTCCGGATTTTTCGGTGAGAAATGTCCAAGTTCGGTCCAACGCACCATATTCGTGGTCAGTGGAAAGGATTTCCTCTCCAGCTTCAAGTTTGAGCGAGCGCGCAACGATATTCAAACCCGTCGTCGCGTTCGGCACATACACCAAGTCGTCCACGTCGCAATGGACGTACTGCGCGAGCGGTTGGCGCGCGGCGTACATCAAATCGTCAAAGCGGCGTCCGAGAAATTCGACCGGCTGCATTTCGAGCTCGCGCTGCCAGCGTTGGTACTCTTCAAACACCGGACGCGGACACGCGCCGAACGAGCCGTGATTCAGAAAGATGATGTCGGAACGGAGGAGAAACTGTGCGCGCAGATAGTCTCCCGGCAGTAGATTCATGCTCAGTGGCTTGATCCGTTGCTCGTTTTACCAGCCTCTAAATACACCAGGCGTTGCAGCGACGAGAAATGTGGCACGGCAATTTCTCTTTACGAATGATAGTCCGAAGCCCAAACGCGATATTGCCACAAATATCATTGTGCCTCACACTGCTGCCCGACATGTCGAAAATCTCACCATTCACAAACTCGTGGCGAATCTCGGAACGCTCTTCCATCTTGAGATATTCTTCTGGCGTATAAATCTTTTTCCGCGCAGCAGCCATTTTCATTCCTCCAAAAATTTCCATGCCTCCCGCGCCTCATCTTCAATCGCGGCTCCAAACACTTTTACCACGCGAGCGCCGTACACCATGTTCATCCACGAACACCGCGCCGAACGGATGATTGCTTTTGTCGCGTGCGGGTTGTGCGACGCGAATGGCTTGGCGGAGAAATTGCAAATCGGTATCGTTCATGTTGCCCATTGTTGAATCGGCACGCGTGAGGAGACGTTTCAGGCGATGTAAATCATCACACGAAACGTCTCTACATCACCCGTTCACCCGTTCACCCCCTCACCTCTTCACCCCACCACCGTCTCCCCGCTTTTCACACCCTCTTTCGGAAACACGCTCGCGGGCAAATTCGCAAAAATTTCCACATTGCGTCCGATGGAAATATTCGCGGGAATTTGTGTGCGTTTGCCGATGACGGTGATGCCTGTGTTCAAACGCGTCGGCGATTGATGATTCGGTGTGTTGTCACCGTCCGCGCCGACATGCGCGCCCGCGCCGATATTCACGCGCTTGTCCGTAATCACCCTGTCAACGATGGCGCCTTCGCCAACGTACGTATCTTTCATCAAAATCGAATCGCGCACAATCGCGTTCGGCGCAATGTAAACGCCCGCTCCAATCACCGAACGCGTCACCGTACCATCCACGCGGCAGCCGTCGCACAAAAGATTTCCATCCACGCGCGCGTTCGCGCCGACGTACACTGCAGGTCGTTCTTCACTCCGCGTATGAATCACCCAATCGGGGTCGTATAAATCAAGCGCGGGCGTTTCGCCCAAGAGCGCCATGTTCGCTTCAAAGTATGCCTGAATCGTTCCCACATCGGCCCAATAGCCCTGATACGTGTAACTGTACACGTTCGCGCGCGCCACCAACGCAGGCAAGACATCGCGTCCAAAATCATGCTGCGAAGTTTCCGCATGAAGCCAGTTCAAAAGAAAATCGCGCTTGAACGCATAAATGCCCATGGATGCTTGCGAACTGCGCGTGCGTTTTGGCTTTTCTTCAAAATGCGTGACGCGCCCATCGGAATCCAGCGTCACCATGCCAAAGCGCTGCGCGTCGTGCGGATTCACCGAGCGCACGCCAATCGTCACATCCGCGTTCGTGTCCGCGTGTACGCGCAGCAGCATGTTGTAATCCATTTTGTAAATGTGGTCGCCCGCGAGAATCAAAACATACTCTGCATCACTCTCGGTAATGAATTCCGAATTAAAGCGCACCGCGTCCGCCGTTCCTTCTTGCCATGAACCAATCGCCCCCCGCGCGCGTTGATACGGCTGCAACAATCGCACCCCCCCCCGCGCGCGGTCCAAGTCCCACGGCTTGCCGATGGCGATATGTTCGTTCAAAGAACGCGGTTGATATTGTGTGAGTACACCGACGTTGTAGATTCCCGAATTGACGCAGTTCGACAACGAAAAATCAATCAGCCGATATTTTCCGCCGAACGGGACAGCGGCTTCCGCGCGATGTGATGTGAGAACGCCGAGCCCGCGTCCTTCGCCGCCTGCGAGAATCATTGCCAGAGTATTCATTTTCGCCTCACAATTTTGAGTTGGGGTCTAAAGTTGATTTGCGCGTATATCGCGCGCAAGGGAATTCCCACGCCCAAGCAATCCAACCTGAGAGTTTGTTTCAATGAATCATACACTTGGACAATCCATTGTCCGCTTTCATCTTTTTGAAAACATTCCGCAAACACGCTGCGTTGGTCAACCATCACGTATGCTTGAAGAGATGGAATTTGGCGATATGCCGCGAATTTTTTTGTGTGGTCAAATCGTTCCGTAGAATCGGACATCACTTCAACAATGACGATGGGATTCAAAACTACATCGCGGCGCTTGGCGTAATATTCGAGTTCGCCACAAATGACCATCCCATCAGGAAAACTGAATACATTTGCTTTTTCAATTCGCAAACGCAAATCGGTTGCATACACGGTACAGGGTGCTTTGCGTCGCGCGAGTACGCGGTCCAACGCTCCAGTAAGATTCAACGTAATGCGATTGTGCGCGGGTGTGCTACCCGATATCATGTACATTTCGCCGTTCCAGTATTCGTGTCGCGTGTCCGATTTTTCATCGAGCGCAAGATATTCTTCAGGCGTATAAATTTCTTGGCGCGCAATTGCCATTTCCAATTCCTCTCGTTTGAATCAGCGCATTTCCGCGCAAAAGGAACGTTACAGCGAACGTTCCCTACCGCGTTCCCACAGTCGCGCCGCTCGGCACCAAATCTCCAAACGCTTCAAAATCTTTTTCTTCCGCTTTGGTCACCACCACAACATTGCGTCCGACGCGCACGCCTTGCGGAATGTGCGCGCCTTTACCGACGACGCTGATGCCCGTATTGATTTTGTCCGATTCTTGTTCGTTCGGTTTGTTGTCATCGCCGAAACCAACATGCGCGCCCGCGCCAATTACCACTTGTTTGTCCACAATCACGCGGTCCAACATCGCGCCCGGTCCAATCCAAACATCATTCATCACCACCGCATCGCGCACCACCGCACCTTCCGAAACATACACGCCCGGCGACAGCACAGAATTTTCCACGCGCCCGCGAATGTTGGAACCGTTCGCCACCATGCTCGTACGAATTTGTCCTTGCAAGCCCACTTTGACCGGCGGACGTTCGGAACTTTTGGTGTGAATCACCCACGTTGGGTCATCCAAATTCAACGGCGGCTTGGGCGCGAGAAAAGCGAGATTCGTTTCCCAATACGATTGAATCGTGCCCACGTCCACCCAATAGCCCTCGAACGGATACGCATACACGCGCCCCGTCTCAATCATGCCCGGAATCACGTGCTTGCCAAAATCCAAATCAATATGATTCTTGCTCTCGCGCTCCAATTGCACCGCGAGATTTTGCGCGTCAAAAACATAAATACCCATCGAAGCGAGCGTACCTTTGTCGCGCTTTTTCGGTTTCTCGTGGAACGCAGTGATTTTCATATTTTCGTCCACGCTCATAATCCCAAAGCGGTCTGTTTCTTCCAGCGGCACGTTCATCACTGCCACTGTCAAGTCCGCATTTTTTTCTTGATGAAAACGCAGCATCGGGCGATAGTCCATTTTGTAAATGTGGTCGCCCGATAAAATCAAAACGTGGTCGGCGCGCTGTTCGCGCACGTCATCCAAATTTTGATACACCGCGTCCGCCGTGCCGCCGTACCATTGTTCGCGTCCGCGCGCTTGGTACGGTTGCAAGAGACGAATGCCGCCGCGCGCACGGTCCAAATCCCACGGCTTGCCGACGCCGATGTGGTCATTCAACGAACGCGGGCGATATTGTGTGAGCACGGCGATATTGTAAATGCCCGAGTTCACACAATTCGACAGCGTAAAATCAATAATCCGATACCGCGCTGCGAACGGGACAGCTGGTTTCGAACGTTCTTCCGACAACACCGACAAACGCGTTCCCGCGCCGCCTGCCATAATAATTGCAAGTACGTTGGACATTGTTTCACCTCGTTGGGCTAGAAACCGCGAATCTACGCGAATCTACGCGAATAAAATCAAAGACGTGGAGAGTATCTGTTTTTCTTGCCAATGCGCGCTTCGGTGTAGGCAATACGTTTGTATTCAAGATTATCTTGCGCGCCAAAGTTGATAAGGAGTCCGAGTTGATATTTGGTTCCATTCAAATAATTGTGCAATTGTGCATGGTCATTTGCCGTGAGCCGTTCAATTGCTTTAAGGTCAACCACAATTTTTTCATAGCATAACAAATCCGGAGTGTATTTTTTCTTGAGTGGTCGCCCTTTGTAATAAATCACCAATTCCTGCTGCGATGAAAAAGGAATCCCACGCAAGCCCAACTCAATTTCCATCGCTTCTTGATAGACTGCCTCTAAAAATCCGGGTCCCAATTCATTATAAACTTCCATCGCCGCACCAACGATTGCATACGCCTCTTCTCTATAAATGAGCTCTGCCATTTGCAATCTCCTTTATTCGCGCAGATTCGCGCAGATTCGCGGTTCCTAAGAATTCCCTTTGTAACTAATTTGACTCCCTCTCCAACTGCGGCGCAGCATTGTTCGTAAATCAAATTCGCGTAGATTCGCGC
>JAKOPZ010000309.1 GCA_029778615.1 Chloroflexota bacterium
CCAGTCTCCAGTCTCCAATCCCCAGTCTCCAGTCTCCAATCCCCAGTCTCCAATCCCTATCCTCGCCATCCCCACCACCTACGCCGGTTCCGAAATGACGCCGCTGTTTGGCGTAACGCGCGAACGCGAGGGTGTGATGAAAAAAGAAACGACGAGTGATGCGCGCATTGTGCCGCGCGTGGTTGTCTATGACCCGCTGCTCACACTCGATTTGCCGCGCGAACTCACCGCGTCAACCGGCATCAACGCGTTCGCGCACTGCGTCGAAGCCGTGTATTCGATTACAAAAAATCCTGTCTCTACTTTGTTGGCGCTTGACGCATCACGTTTGACGTTTCACGCACTCCCGCGCTGTTACGAAAACGGAAATGACGTTGATGCGCGCACGAAAATGCTAGAGGGCGCGTATCTCGCGGGCGCGGCGTTGGCGAACGTGGCGATGGGTCTGCATCACGGCGTTTGCCATGTGTTGGGCGGAACGGCGAATGTGCCGCATGGGATTGCGAACGCGATTGTTTTACCGCACGCGCTGCGTTTCAACGCGGATGTGTGTGCGAACGAACTCGCGCAAATTGCGCAAGCGATAGGGATTGCGCGGCATGACGAATACGCGATGGCAATGGACTTGGCGCTGCGCGTCGAGGAATGGGTGACGCGCCTGAATTTGCCGACGCGCTTGCGCGACGCGGGCGTGAGGGAAAACGATTTGCCCAAGCTCGCGCAGCTCGCGTTTCAAAACAAAACAGTGCAGAATAATCCCAAGAAGATTTCGAATGTAGAGACGATGGAAAATTTTTTGCGCGCGCTGTTTTGAATGGGCGAATCAATTCGCCGCAACGCATAGCAAATTCGACCTGCGTCGAATTTGAGTCTGCGGAGGCAGACTTGGCAATGGGTTGCCGCGAATTCTATTCGCCCCATCTATCCCAACACCTCCCCTTCCACATATTCCTCTTCTTCCAATTCCACCATTTCCCCAATTTCCGATTTCTCAAATTCGTCCCACACTGAATTCTCCGCATGGTGCTTTTTCTGATTGGCGATGTATTCTTTCACCATTGGCACTTCAGATTTACGAATCGTGAACGCGCCGTACGCGCCTTGCCACTTGAATTCGTTTGGCGCGATTTCGTGTGTCATCAAGTGCGACGACGCGCCCTTCACTTCTTTGACCAAAGTTGCAATGGCGACCGTGGAATGGAATCGCACAAGCAAATGCGTGTGATTCTCAATGCCGCCAATTCGAATTGGCACACATTTCAGTTCGCGACATTTTTTGAGAATGTATCCGTACAAGCGCGGTTCGATTTGCGGAGTGATGAGCGGCAGGCGGTCCCACGTTGACCAGACGAGGTGAATGTAGAGTTGTGTGTACGGTTCGCGCATGATGCTCCTCATTGGGTGAATGGAATTGGCGGCAACACATTGCCAAGCCGACCTTCGTCGGCTGAAATTCGACGCAGGTCGAATTTGCCATATGGTGCTGCGAATTCTATTCGCCCCGCTTGTGAATCCTCCCAAAAATCCTCAACCACTCTATCTCACCCTTTTCATCGCGCAAAAATTCACCATGTGTATCCTTGTACGGGTCATCGCGGATAAAAATTTTATCGTTCGCGTAAAACGCCGCGCGCACGGGCGGCGGCTGTGTGGGAGGCGGCGGGTCGGCGGGCGTGGGAAACCCGCCTTTATTTGTCACTTGCAAAATCATTCCGCCGTCGCGCAGTGAAACCTCCACATTGTCTTCACGCGCCGCGTAATGTCCAACGAATTCTTGCAATTGCGCCGCGTTTATCGCGATTGGCGAATCTGCTTTCGGTGCGATTCCCAAATACTGTTCCAAAATTGTTTTCGTAACGGAATTGATGAGCGTGGTGCCTTGGTCGCCGTTCGTTAAAATCGCGAACGCCATGTTGTGCGCGGGCACAATATTGAAACTCGTCACCTGTCCGTTCGTGCCGCCATTGTGTCGCAAAATTTTTGTGCCGTTCACCTCGCGCATGTACCACGTCAGCCCAACCGATTCGGGGTCCGTCGCGCCAAAACGCGGCGCGTGCATTTCTTGGAGCGATTGTTTATCAAGCAGGCGTGTTCCATTCGCGGCGACACCCTCGCCCATGTGAAAACGCGCGTAACGAAATAAATCCGCAATGTTGGAAACAATTCCACCGGCAGGATGCGCCGTGCGCGCCAACGCCCACGGACGCGCGACGCGCGCGTGTTCATTTTCCTTTTCGTGTCCCACCGCGAAATTGCGCGTAATCACGTCTTCGGCAAAAAAATACGACGACCCGAGTTCGAGCGGCGCGAAAATATATTCTTGCATCGCCGCTTCGAACGTTTTGCCGGTGACGACTTCAATCACGCGCCCCGCCAGATAAAAACCCGCGTTGTTGTACGACCAAATTTTTCCGAGCGGCGTGAGTTGCGGTAATGTTTCCATCGCAATCACCATCCGCGCGAGCGCGTCGTCACCGCGTCCGAAATCGTCAAAGTAATCGCCTTCCCAACCGCCCGTGTGCGTGAGGCAGTGAAACATGGTCGCGTGGTTCGTCGCCTCCGCATCGCGCAATTTCAACGCGGGCAAATAATTTTTCAATGGCGCGTGCAAATCAATTTTGCCCATCTCGACGAGACGCATCACGAGCGTACCGAGAAATGTTTTCGTGATGGAACCGATTTGATACAACGTGTCGCGCGTGACAGGCAAAGGATTCTCCACATTCGTCACGCCAAAGCCCGCGCTATTTGCCTCCGCGCCGTACAAGACACCGACTGCCACTCCGGGAATCGGCAGTCGGTCCATTTCGTGCTGTACTGTTTCACATACGCGTTCAAAGCGTGAATCAGTCATCGCTTTCCCTCCCCTTGCATTCTGCAAATTCGCACATACCGGGGAACATTTGTTGAAAGGTTGGGTAGCAACGGAACCTGCTTCCGTTGCCACCCAACCCGCTTTCCGTCGCTACTCCATTTCCGTTGTCACACCACCTTGACGATTACGCGCGCCTCATTCCGCGCACAGCGAGCGCGAGACCGATAAGCAACATCGCGCCGCCGATGAGCACGAGCGTCAACCACCATTGATTTTGATTTCCAAAATCCGCGCCGGTTTGCGGGAGCGCGGCTTGGCCGCACAATAGCGTACCGCCGCCCAACACACAGTTATCAAAATTACTCCCCGCGACATTTTTCACCGCGAGCGTCCATTTGTCACCGGCGCGTTCCAGCAGCACGAAACCGAACTGCGCCGCATTCGTTCCGTACGCGGGTTTCATTCCGGCGATTTCCATTTCGGTCAACGGCGTGGTGACAGGTTTGTCGAGCCGTGTGCCGCTGTTGCCGACGACGAGCTGCGGCGGACGCGTGCCGTCAAAACTCAACACCTGAAACAGATGCACATGTCCGCCAATAAACATTTGCACCGTATTCGGAAACATGTTGTTTGAAGCTTGCTGAAGCGTCAATTGGTCAATGAACGTTTGCTCTTTGCCGTCCTTTTCGCCGATGTGCCCGAACACATACATCGGGTCGTGCATCGCAATCCACGTTGGCGTATTTGCGGCGAGCGCGTTGATTTCTTGAAATTGTTTTTGAAACACCGCGAGTTGGTCGGGTTCAATGGCGAAATCATTCACCGCCGAATCGTCCAGCACAATGATTTGCGGCTCGATGTAATCGAGCGCGTAGGGCTCGGTGTATTGCAAACAGCTCGCGGGCAGCGCGCGCGGGTCGAGCAAGCGGAAATAGCCAATGCCCGCGCGCGCGCAATCTTCATGATTGCCCGGCGTAATCACCCACGGCGCGACGGCAAGCAAATTACGCGCGGGCGTAAAAAAGTCCGCGTCCCACGCCGCCCAATTGTCGCCGAACGGACTGCCCGCGCAGCCCGCATTGTCCGCCGGACATTCCGATTCGCGATAGTGATAATCGCCGACGTGAATGATTAGGTCGGGATTCGTCTGCGCGGCAGAATCGGCGAGCGGCGCAAAGGGCCATTGTGTCGTGTCATTGCACGCTTGAATCGCCGTCCCTTTCAAACGACAGCCCGTATCGCCGAGCACAAGCACGCGTCCGGGTTTCGCTGGAGGCAATTTCAATGGCTGTCCGTTCACCGACGCGCTCGCGGTGGCTTTCGGCAGCAGCGTATCGCAAATCATCACCGGAAAATCCGCATCAGGCGCGGCGCGCACATTCATCGCGCTCGTGTTGCCGTCAACGGTAATTTGCGGACACTGCGCGTCCGTCGTAATCACGCGCGCGACCACGCCATCGGGTCCGAGAATCGTGAACGCGAACGGCGCGTCGTTTTGCGCGTGCGCGGTTTGCGTCAAACACAGCGCGGCAAATACCAACGCGCCGCATAGTTTGAGAAAAAATGAAAAACGCTGCATACGTCAAGCTCCTTTGTTAGGATTGAATTTGAGAATCCATCCGCCACCGCATATCAACATCAGACCGACGCAGACCAACCACAAAACATTTTCGTACAACGATGCGCCGGTGGCGGGCAAAACATTTTGTTCCCAGTCGAACGCGTTCGTCATATCATTCGCCGCCGCGTCACGCGTGCTCAACGGTTCCAGCCCCCAACGCGTTTCGATAAATTTCAACGTCGAAGTGTGGTCGTACTGGGTGTGGTCAATGAAACCTTTTTTCGCGTACGGCGAAATCACGAGCATCGGCACGCGTCCGCCCGGACCCCAGCGGTCAACTTTGGGCGGCGGCACGTGGTCATAGAATCCGCCGAAATCATCATACGTGACAAAGATGACAGTATCTTGCCAGTACGGCGAATTTTGAATCGCTTGAATCCATTTCACCGCGCTTTGTTCGCTCGAATCCACCGCCGCGTACCCGGAATGTTCGTCGTCTTCGCCAATCGGTTTGATGTACGAAACGGCAGGGAGCGTGCCGTTTCGCAGCGCCGCGCGAAATTCCGATTCATCGCGCAAGTGTTCTTGTTTCGCCGGCGTGCCATCGCCGAATTGTTTGAAATAGACGAACGGTTGATGTTCAAAAATAAACAGCGGGTCGGGCTTGCCCGCGAGCGCGTTGTTCCATCCTTCCGCGTACCACGCCCACGAAATATTTTTTTCGCTCAAGCGGTCGCCAATCGTCAGCGCGTCCTGCGGCGGACCCAATTCGTCGAGCGGCACGTTCGCGTGATGCGGGTTGTAACGCGGGTCAACATCATTCACCAAAAATCCATCGGGCGTAACAAGTCCGTTGCCGCCGCCATTTTCTACGGTTTCGCCCGGGTCAATCAGTACGCCGTTCGCATCGAATTTTGGATTGGAAATAAATTTCGCGGGCGCGTTGTCCCAACGCGGGGTGCACGCGCAAACGAGCCAAAAATGATTGAGCATCGAGCCGCCGAACGCGCTGGAAAAATAATTGTCCGCTAACGTATATTGCTGCGCGTACGGATACAGCGGCAATTTTTGTGTGTCGTAATGTCCCATCGTCAGCGCGCCGGTATCGCTCCACGCGACATATTTATTCGTCGCGCCGCCGTTGATTTGCAGTTGATATTCATAAAAGCGATGGACGGGGCTGGGGATTTTTTGGTCGGCGGGCGCGTAGCGGTCAATCAAAAACGGTGCGTTCGGCAAATTCGCCGGAAAGCGCGTATCGGGATTGGTGTTGCCGAAATTGTTGACCACTTGCGGAAGCGTTTCGTACGGCTTGCCTTCTTGGTCCACTTGAACAATTTTTGCGTCGGATGAATTCAAACCGTTCGCGCCGGGGAACAAGCCGTAATGCGCATCAAACGTCCAGTTCTCCATAAAAATAATGACGACGTGATTGATTTGAGCCATGCCGCGCGTTTCGGCGCGGGCGAGGGGTGTGGACGCGCCGAGCAAAAGGCAAAGGAACAAAAACGCGGCGGAGAGTTTTTTCATGCAGTGCCTTTCGAAAGAGTTGGCACATGATACGCGCACCGCGTGCGAGTGTCAATGGGCGTTCGCGCCGCGCAAAAAAAACGGCGGAGCGATTTTTTCACTCTGCCGTTTTTGCGCGCGCGGATTTTTTACAACACCAATTCCGCTTCCACAATCGTCGGGTCGTCCATGTCGCGGCGCAATTTAAAGCCGTGCTTTTTGGAAATTTTTTGCATCGCGTAATTTTCGGGCGAGATGTAGGCGATGATGCGTTCGAGATTTTCATCGCGTCCGATTTGGATCAGCAGGCGCAAAAATTCCGAGCCGAGACCTTTGCCGTGAAATGCGTCTACAATCAACATCGAATATTCGGCATCGCGCGTGCCGTACAATCTCGACAAGCGTCCGACGCCGACAATTTGTTTTTCATTCGTCGCGGGGTCGGTATATTCGGCGACGAGCGCCATCTCGCGGTCGAAATCAATGAATACGATGCGCGAGAGGCGGTCATGCGAAACGCGTTGGTCGAGCGCGAGCGGATGCAGGTAGCGCAAGTACACCGAACGTTCCGAAATGCGTTTGTGATAGTCCACCATCGCGGGTTCATCTTCGGGGCGAATGGGGCGAATGGTGAGCGGCGTGCCATCTTTGGCGATCCACTGCTCGACGTACTTGAGCGGATACGGACGAATGGCGAGACGCGGCAGCTGTTCGGGTTTCGTTTGCGCGTCGTGCAAAATCACGCGCGCATCGAGCGCAACCATTTGCTCGGCGGACACGAGCAGCGGGTTGATGTCAATTTCTCGAATCCACCGTTGTTCGACGACGAGTTCGCTGAAACGGACCATCAGCTGCGCGAGCGCGTCCACGTCCACCGGCGCGCGTCCGCGCACACCTTGCAGCGCGATGTAAATTTTTGTGCGCTCCATCATCCGCCGCGCGAGAGTGGTATTGAGCGGCGGCAGTCCGAGGGCGCGGTCTTGAAACACTTCGACCAATTGTCCGCCCAGTCCAAACAACATCACGGGTCCAAACTGTGGGTCGAGCGTGCTGCCCAAAATCAATTCATAGCCGTCGAGCTTGACCATCGGCTGAACGGTGACACCACCGAAATGTTCCGCGCCCACTTTTTCGGCGACAGAAGTTTGAATCGCGTTGAACGCGTCGCGCACCGCGTTCCCATCGCGCAAATTCAATTTCACGCCGCCGACATCCGTTTTGTGCGTAATCGTGTGGGAATAAATTTTGACGACGACGGGATAACCGATTTCGTCCGCCGCGTTCACGGCTTGCTCTATCGTTTGCGCGACGCGCGTTTCCACCGTCGGTATTTTGTACGCGGCGAGCAGTTGTTTCGATTCAAATTCGTTGAGGATAGTGCGTCCTTCGGCGCGCGCTTGTTCGATAATTTGCGTCGCGTACGCGCGGTCGGGGTCCAGCGCATCGCCCAGCGCGGGCGTTTCATAGACGAGCCGGAGATTTTCGGCATACTGCCACATGTAATTGAACATGCGCGCGGCAGTGTCGGGATAATTGAAGGTGGGAATCCCCGCGCGATTGAGAATCGCATCGCCCGCTTCCACTTCCGTGCCGCCGAGCCAACTCGCAATCACCGGTTTGTTCGGAATGTGCGCGTAGGGTTTCAACATTTCCGCCGTCATCGTCGGGTCGGTCATTGCCTGCGGCGTGAGAATGACGAGCAAGCCGTTCGCGTTGGGGTCTTGCGCGGTGAGCTCCAATGTTTTCGCGTACCGTTCGGGACTGGCATCGCCGAGAATGTCCACCGGATTGTTGTGGCTCCACGCGGCGGGCAAGAGCGCGTTCAATTTTTCCATCGTCGCGTCGGAAATCGGCGTAAGTTTCCCCCCCCCCTCGACGAGCGCGTCGGTGGCGAGAACGCCGGGTCCGCCCGCGTTGGTGAGGATGGTGAGATTGCGTCCGCGCGGACGCGGCTGCTTGCCCAACAATTCCGCCGAATAAAACAAGTCCGCAATCGAATTCACGCGCAGCACGCCCACGCGTTTGAACGCCGCATCAAGCACCGCATCGCTGCCCGTGAGCGAACCGGTATGCGACGCGGCGGCGTGCGCGGCGGCTTCGGTGCGTCCGGGTTTAATCACAATAATCGGTTTCGTGTACGCCACTTCGCGCGCGGCGGAAAGAAACGCGCGCGCATCGCCGATGCTTTCCATGTACATCACAATCGCTTCGGTGCGGCGGTCATCGCCAAAGTATTGAATCAAATCGCCCCAGCCGACATCGAGCATCGAGCCGACGGAAACGAACGCGCTGAATCCCACATTTTCGCGGAAACTCCAATCGAGTACGCCGGTCAATAACGCGCCGCTTTGCGAAATGAACGCGACTTTGCCCGGACGCGCCATCGCGGCAGCAAAGGTCGCGTTCAAACCATTCAACGGATTCATCACGCCGAGACAATTCGGTCCGACGATTCGCATCCTTCCTTTACGCGCGTTTTCCATCACCCGGCGTTCGAGTTCCGCGCCCGCTTGACCAATTTCTTTGAATCCCGCGCTGATGATAATCGCGCCGCGCACGCCTGCCTCCACACATTCGCCAATGATGTCGGGAACAGTTGGCGCGGGTGTGACAATCACCGCCAGGTCAACGCGCGCGGGAACATCCTTGATGCTCGGATACGTTTTGATGCCGAGAATGGAAGGACGTTTCGGATTCACAGGAAAGACGGTGCCGCCGAACGGATTGGAAATGAGATTCCAAAGAATGGTGCGTCCGACGCTGCCCTGTGTTTCCGTCGCGCCGATGACGGCAACATTTTTCGGCGCGAAAATCGCATCGAGTGGGTTCGGTTCAAATTTGAGTACGTCCGCCGCGCGGTCGAACGGTGCAGGCGTTGCATTCGGGTTAATGGGGTGGTCCATAAAGTATGCTCCGTGAAGAATCAGTGGTCAGTAATCAGTTATCTGTGACCACTGATTTGTGATATGCGATGCGCGGGTTTTATTATATCGCGAATGCTCTACGGCACGGCGGAGGATGCGTTCCTTTTTGGTTTGCCCATCCAAAGCGCCGTACGTCGAACAAGCCGTTTGGCGCGGTGGTGGGATGCGCGCAAGACGTTGGAGCGCGAAAGTAACGAACCGACGCGAAACCCGCGAAAGGGGAATGTCCCTTTTCGCGGGTTTGGTTTTATTTCGCGGATTTCGTATTCTATATTACTCGATAGGTTCTGCGATGAAAACCGGGATGATGCGGTTGGTTTTGTTCTGATAGTCTTGATAGGGCGGGTACGCCTCAACCGCAATCTTCCATAATCGTGCGCGCTCGTCGGGGTTTGTAACTTGTCGCACGCGCATTTTGTAGACGTTTTCTTTGTCGCGGATTTCGACGTTGGGGTCTGCCTTTAAATTGTAATACCAGACCGGATGCTTGGGCGCGCCGCCTTGAGAGGCAACGAGGATATAGTTCTTGCCATCCGTGACACGCATCAACGGCGTCTTGCGAACAGCCCCTGTCTTGCGCCCACGATTGGTCACAATGATGACAGGCAGTCCCGTGTCGCGCAAGGTTAAACCTTCTTTCCCTCCGCTGGATTCATACAATTCGACCTGCTCCCGCACCCACTGCCGCGGGCTGGGAATGTATTCGCTCATGGTGTGGTTCGCTTTCTGTTTTTCGTTTCATGTCGCGCGGTGAATTTTTGTCAAGAGAGTTGTTCATCCTGCGCCGGGCGTCTTGATGTGCGGGTGGTGTCGGTGGCGCGTACGATGTGAAAACCTGTCGGGTCTCGACGCGAGCGCGGTCAACGTCCCGTCCCGGTCGGTGCGCTTGTGCTGCCCGTGAAATTCCCGGTCGGCACATAATCTGCCGACACAACCGTCCACAGCCACGAAGTGACTTGCTCAGTCCCGCACCGACCGTTCGGCGCCAGCACACAACTGAAATCCATGGGCTGGGCGCCGTCTCCGCGAAAATGGAAAATTACGACGCCCTGCGGAATGGCTGTGCCGCTTTTGTTTTTTACCGCCGCATACACCGAATATCTCCAGACCGGAATCCCATTCCATGCCGAGTTCGCAGTGACAAGCACCTCGGTCGTATCGGGAGCGGGTGTGGGCGGCACGGGCGTTGCGGTGGGAGGCGCTTTTGTCGGTGTAGGCGGCACGGGTGTTGCGGTGGGAGGTATTTTTGTGGGCGTTGGTGGAATGGGTGTAGCTGTGGGCGGTACTGCCGTGGGGGACGGCGGCATGGGCGTTGCGGTGGGAGGCAAGCTCGTGGGCGTTGGCGGAACCGCCGTGGAGGTGGGTGACACACGGGTCGGTGTTGCCGACGCCGGGACGGTTGGAGTGCCCTGACAACCAAACAGCAACAACAGGACCGGAAACACAAGTACAAGCCGCTTTATCACGTCACTGCTCCTTCTCTCTATCCTTTAATTTTATGGTTCGATGTGTCACCTCTCGCAAAGACGGTCGAGTGTGAGGACTTGGGAAATGGTTGACATTTTCCGATTCTACCATTTTTCGCTCGGGTTGCGCGGTCAGCACATGGCGGCGATAGAAACAAAAAAACGCGCAGGGTGGCAATGGCGGTTTTTGTGTGCGGGGGTTGCTCACACAAAGGGCGCATCTTGCAAGACGCAAGCGGCACAAAGGGGGGAACGCGGTGAATGAGGGAAAAATATTTTGGTCGGGAGAATCTCAAAATCCATTGACGTTCACACATTCCGGTAATACAATCTGCGCAACCATACGCTTGCGACAAAACAGGCAAACGTTTTGTGACGCTTTTGTGCAATTTGTCGGCACAACGCCGGACTGAATAGCTGTTCGTGAAGAGCTCTTGCGAAAAAAAAATTTTCTATGGCAACTACCACTCTCTCTACCCTCGAAGCGCATCTCTGGCAAGCCGCAAATATTCTCCGCGGCAGTCCCGTGGACCGCACGGATTGGAAAAGTTATATTCTCCCGTTGCTGTTTTTCAAGCGCATCTGCGACGTGTGGGACGAAGAATACGACGAAGCGGTCAAAACTTACGGACAAGATTTTGACGACGAGCATCGTTTTCAGGTTCCCGAAAAATGTCATTGGAACGATGTGCGTGAGCGTCCGTCGAATGTCGGAACCGCTTTACAGAATGCGATGCGCGGCATTGAAGCCGCGAACCAAAAACATCTTTATGGCGTGTTTGGCGATGCGCAGTGGACCAACAAAGACCGCTTGCCCGATGCGCTCTTGAAAGATTTACTCGAACATTTCTCGGCGTTGAATCTGGGGAACCATCACGTCACGGGCGACATTATCGGCGACGGCTACGAATATCTCATCAAAAAATTCGCGGACGCGACCAACAACAAGGCAGGCGAATTTTATACGCCGCGCAGTGTGGTGCGTTTGATGGTGGATATTCTTGCGCCGCGCGAAGGCGAAACGATTTACGACCCCGCGTGCGGCACGGGCGGGATGCTGCTGGGCGCGGTCGAGCATGTACGCGCGCAAGGCGGCGACCCGCGCACGTTCTATGGCAAACTGTACGGGCAAGAAAAAAATCTGACAACAGCTTCGGTGGCGCGCATGAATCTGCTCTTGCACGGGATGGAAGATTTCGTCATCGAGCGCGGCGATACCTTGCGCAATCCTGTGTTCACCGACCCGAGCACAAACGGACTGGCGACGTTTGATTGTGTGATTGCGAACCCGCCGTTTTCGCTGGAGCAATGGGGACGCGAGATTTGGGAGCATGACCCGTGGGGACGCGCGTTTGCGGGCTTGCCCACCGATTCCAACGGCGACTTTGCCTGGGTGCAGCACATGGTCAAGTCCATGGCAGAGAAACGCGGGCGCATGGCGGTCGTCTTGCCGCAAGGCGCATTGTTTCGCGGCGGCGTCGAAGGACAGATTCGCAAGTATTTGTTGCAGCAGGATTGGATTGAAACCGTGATTGGGCTTGCGCCAAATTTGTTTTACGGAACGGGTCTCGCCGCGTGCATTCTCATTCTCAAGAAAAAGAAAATACGAGAACGCCAAGCAAAAGTTTTGATTGTGGATGCGTCGGCGGTGTTTCGCAAAGGGCGCGCGCAAAATTATCTCGACCGAGAACACGCCGCACAAATCGCAGCGTGGGCGAACACATTTCAGGATGTGCCAGACCGCGCGCGGGTTGTGTCACTAAAGCAAATCGAGCAAGAAGATTGGACGCTGAACATTTCGCGTTATGTGCTGCCGCCCATCGGTCAAGACATTCCACCGCTCGATGTTGCTATCGAGGATTTCAAATCGGCGTGGGAGCGCGCGCAGCAGGCGGAAGCGAAATTGCGAACGTTGTTGAAACAAGAGGGCTGGCTCGATGACTGAACGCATTTCCCTGCCCGAACTGGAATCCTATCTCTGGGGCGCGGCGACGATTCTGCGCGGGCTCGTGGACGCGGGCGATTACAAGCAGTACATTTTTCCGCTGCTGTTCTACAAACGTCTTTCGGATGTGTGGGACGCCGAGTACGCCGAAGCGTTCGACGAGACGCACGATACTGCCTATGCGGAGCAAATGGCGAACGAGCGTTTCGTCATTCCACCGCGCGCCCATTGGAACGAGGTGCGCGAAAAAGCCAAGGACGTGGGCAAGGCGATTCAAAATGCATTGCGCGCGATTGAATCGGCGAACCCTGCCAAACTCGACGGCATCTTTGGCGATGCGCCGTGGACAAACAAGGAACGCTTGCCCGACCACACGCTCAAGAATTTGCTCGAACATTTTTCCAAACACACGCTTTCGTTGGCGAATGTGCCCGAAGACGAACTTGGCAATGCGTACGAATTTCTCATCAAGAAATTTGCCGACGACAGCGGACACACGGCGCAAGAGTTTTACACCAATCGCACCGTCGTGCATTTGATGGTGCAG
>JAKOPZ010000310.1 GCA_029778615.1 Chloroflexota bacterium
CTCCGCCAGCGCGACATGCGGACAGGTCTCAAAATCCGCGCGACAACCACTCACGCGAATTTCAGGAGTCGGCGCGTCGTGTTCGAACGCAACCTCATGCCCCAGAAAATTCAGCGCCGCCGCCAAATGTTCATCACCGACGATTTGCGCGGTGCGGCTATAGATGAGTGTTGATTCCAAATGCGGATGCCAACTGTCCTCATCAACTGTTTCAATCCACACCTCACCGCTGAATTTCTCCACCAACGCATAGCCCAAGCACTTGAGCAATACTTGAGTGAACTTGCCGCGCTCGAGCCATTTGCCGTATGGTTCTCGAACGCATTGTGCGCTCTCAAATCGCGCAGGCGCATCACGAAAATCTTCACGTGCTCGCGCAAGAATATCGTCCACGATGCTTGTGACAATCACATTCGCCGCCGCGCGCAAGGCATCGTCTTGAATCAATTCGCTTCGTTCGGGCAATTGCGAACGCACGCCGCACGCAGGTTCGATATGCCAAATCGTCAAACTGTTCACAGCGATTTCTGCCAATGCTGTGAGTGCATGATTTTGTCCTGCCTCGTTCAACGCGGTGGTCAAGTGATTTGAAAGCAGCGGCACATACTCCCAACACGCGCGCGCGCGATGATACCCCGTGCCATACGGAATTTCCCACTCGATTCGCCCAACCGATGTTTCAATCACATTCACATCCGAACCGAATGTGCGCGGCGTCAGTTCCATCGGCTTTCCATCTTCGGTATATTGAACCGCGTATGGATACTGCGCGCGCGCCTCGATAAGCAAGTCTCGATTCACCTGTCGCCTCTCTCGTTCTGTCACACACAAGCGAATCAAAAGACCATGCGCGTCGTTCGTTTCTGAAATCGGTTCAACGTGAATCCACGCGTTCTCATCCTGAACCGCGCGGCGAATATCGTCTGGCGTTAAGCGCATTCGCCAATTGCCCGCGCCACGTGACGTCACCTCGACCCATTCCACATACGCGGGATTGAAAAGGGCAAAGAATCCCAAACCCGCAGGTTCGATGATTTGTGCTTGGTCCCAACCGCTTGCGCCCGCATCCAACAAGATTTGCGGGTCATCCATTCCCGCGCCGTCATCTTGGATTTCCAAAATCGCCGAAGAGGAATCCCATTTCACATTTACACGCGTCGCCCCGGCGCGATACGCGTTCTGAAAAAGTTCACGCAGCACTCGCGAGAATGAACTGAACATGCGCGGCGCTTCCATCGCCACACGCGGCGAAACTCGGGGACGCACGCGCCACTCCTTTTCAGTTTCAGCGGCGATGGCAAGGGTAGTGTTTTGTATCATCTCGTCTCCTTTTGGATCGCATCACCGTTCTTCGGGCAAAAGAACAGTGGTGACGCGATGCCCTGCCGCGTCCACCGGGTCAGAAATAATCCAGAAAACCGTTTCGTCGCTCAAGCGATATTGAGAAAGAATCATGTTGCCGCTATCCACGGCACGGTCATTCATGTGTTTGTCACTCTCATCAAGTTCACCCCTGACACGCCATCACACACAAGGCCACTCGATTCGCGATATGTGTGATGGCGTGTCACCAATCACCATTTGCGTGTCGCACGAG
>JAKOPZ010000311.1 GCA_029778615.1 Chloroflexota bacterium
ACTCAATGTGCAACTCTTTCGCGGGACAAATGTCATTTCGAGCCGTTCCCTCAATGCTTCGGGACAAGTTTTGCGAGAAATCTCATTCGCGCCTTGCGAGATTTCTCGCTCCGCTCGAAATGACAAAAGTGTTGCACATTAGGTAACGTGTAATTCCGTCGCGCTCCATAAAATCCGCGACGACAAACCCCATAAGACATCTCGATTATCCCCCGCTCAAGTTCCCGCGCGGTCAAAACTGAGTCAGACTTTGATATGGCTTTTTCCGCCTATTTTTAGGGAGTTACAATCACCTCTTCCAGCGCGCCCTCCAGCACTTTGCCCAATCGTGTAATGCCTTCGTGAATTTGCTGCGGGCTTGCATTGGAAAAATTCAGACGCATCGTATTCGCGCCACCGCCGTTGGCGTGAAATGCGCTGCCTGGCACAAACGCCACGCGCTCTTCCAACGCGGGCATCAGCAAGTCTGTCGTATCCAATCCTTCGGGCAGAGTGACCCACAGAAACAAACCGCCTTCCGGATGCGTCCATCGCACCGCCGTCAGAAAATGTTCTGCGAGCGCGGTCAACATCGCGTCGCGGCGCGTGCGATACAGGTCACGCAGGGTTTTGACATGGCGGTCCAAAAATCCTTCGCGCGCCACTTCGTACACCAGCATTTGATTGAACGTCGCGGTTTGCAAGTCCGCCCCTTGTTTTGCCTGCACCAGTTTTTGAATCACTTCCGGCGCGGCGACAATCCACGCCACGCGCAAGCCCGGCGCAAGCAATTTGGAAAAGGTGCTCAGGTATATCACATTGCCGCGATAGCACAATTCGCAATCCTCGCGCCCGCGTTTGTCCAGATTGGCAACTGCCGGAATATGTTTGCCTTCGTACCGCAACTGCCCGTACGGGTCATCTTCAATAATCGGAACGCCGTGATGATTTGCCAGTTCGACGAGCCGCAGCCGCCGCACCGCCGAAAGCGTGACGCCGGACGGATTCTGAAAATTCGGCAGCACGTAAATGAATTTCGGTCCGGTGCGGAGCGCGTCTTCGAGCGCGTCCATCTGCATTCCGTTTTCGTCCACCGGCACCGTTACATATTCCGCGCCGTAAGCATTCCACGCTTGCAGCGCGCCAAGATAGGTCGGTTCTTCGACGACGATGCGGTCACCGGGATTGATAAAAATACGTCCGAGCAAATCCAATCCTTGCTGTGACCCTGATGTGATGAGAATATTCTCGGCAGTAATGTCGAGCCCAAAGCGCGAAGTGTGACGCGCAATCATGTCGCGCAGCGGCAAGTAGCCGTCGGTCGAACTGTACTGAAATGCCGCGCCGTCCAATTGCGCTATCACGCGATGCGCCGCGTCTTCAAATTCTTGCAGTGGAAACGCTTCGGGTGCGGGCATCCCTCCGGCAAAAGAAATAATATCGCGTTGTTCCGCGAACTTGAGTAATTCCCGAATCGTCGAGCTCTTGATGCGCTGGGTGCGCTGGGCATACCGTTGTTCCCATAAGGTCTGCATAAATCGTCTCTCCATTCCTACGCCGCAACCCTCACCATCGCGTATTGCGCGCCGCGTTGTAACGCGCGCCGATTCGCTTCCAACGTGTGTTGATGCCGCGCGCCGAGATGTTCTTGGAGCACGCGGTCAAGCGTTTCGAGGGTTACGACGCCCGTTGCTTGCGCGAGCACGCCGAGCATTACAACATTGGCGATTTGCGGCGCGCCCAATTCGGTTGCGATTTCTTTGGCGGGCAGCGCCAATTCCTGAATGTCCGTGCGGTCCGCTGTTTCCGGAATGAGTGAAGAATCGCGAATGAGGACGCCATGCGTTTGGACGAGCGGCGCGTATTTTTCAAACGAGGGGCGATTCATCACCAGCGCGGCAGTCGGGTGACGCACGAGCGGCGAGCCAATCTCTTTATCCGAAACAATCACGGTACAGTGCGCGGTACCGCCGCGCATTTCGGGACCGTACGACGGAATCCACGTTACATTTTTTCCTTCCGCCAGTCCCGCGTACGCGAGCAGCTGCCCCGCGAACAAAACGCCCTGTCCGCCAAAACCGGAAATAACAATTTCGTGTTGCATCATTCCTCGCTCTCGTTTCACTCTATTAGGACTTTCGCTTGTCATTTCGAAC
>JAKOPZ010000312.1 GCA_029778615.1 Chloroflexota bacterium
TAGCTAGGTTCTATTTCAATTGTGCCAAAAAGAATTTGGGTGCGTCCAAATTTTGGGTGATGGCGAAATCCTGCCGGCATTGGCTTGTCTTGACGCGTGGCTGGGCGACCCCAAGGTACGTCCCTACAACTTGGCGGCTCGTTCAAACACAGGCAGAAGCGAAAAATATACCGTGCGATAAAGTTCGTACATTTCATCATAGACCGCGCGATTTTGCGCTTGCGGTTCAAAACGTTTTTCAATGCGTACCATTTCCGCACACGCTTCTGCCAACGAAGCATACGCGCCGATGCCAACCAATGCTTCAAGCGCCGCACCCAGCGCCGTCGTTTCCGTTGTGCGCGGCACCGCAACGGGCAAGCCGGTTACGTCGGCTTTGATTTGATTCCACAAAGCACTCGCCGCGCCGCCGCCCATCGCGCGCAGTTCGTCCACGCGCAGACCGAGCGCGGACATGCGTTGGGTGAGGTCACGCACCGCATACGCGGAACCTTCGAGGACCGCGCGCGCAAAATGCGCGCGCGTGTGCGCGAGCGTGAATCCAAAAAACGTTCCACGCGCGGCATCGTTCCACGTCGGCGTCATCGCGCCCATCAGGCACGGCAAAAAAATCACGCCTTCCGCTCCCGCACGCACACGCGCCGCCTCCGCATCCAAACGCGCATACGCACTGTCTCCCGCACGCGCGGCAGATTGCATTTCCGCACTCGCGAATTGGTCGCGGAACCAGCGGTAGTTGGCGCCGGACACAAAGCCCGGATTTTCCAAAAGCCACATGTCCGCGTCCGCGTGACAATGCAGCTCGAGCAGTCCGGTGGAATCTATAAGCGGCGTCGCGCTCGCGGCGCAAACGGGCTCGGCAGTACCGATGATGTCGCCGACGAGTCCCGCGCGCACCACGCCCGCGCCCAAACACGCGGCATGTTCATCGCCGCTGCCGACGACGACGATTGTTTCGGAATTCAATCCAAGTTCTGGCGCGATTTCCCGCCGAAGCGTTCCCAGTTTTTTGGTTGACGCGTAAAGGGGCGGAAGCAGTTCGCGTTCAATTCCGAACGCGCGGCACATTTCCTGCGACCATTCTTTTTTGCGAATGTCGAGCAGCAGGGTGGCAGACGCGTTGGAATAGTCCACCGCGCGTTCGCCGGAGAGATGCGCGGCGACGTAACTGCCCGTTTGGAGAAAAGACGCCGCGCGTTCGTACACGCGCGGTTGTTGTTCTTTAACCCAGCGAATTTTGGGAGCAACATGAGTGGGGTCAATGTTGAGTCCCGTGAGGTCGAGGACGCGTGATGCGCCCATGTTCGCGCTCAACTCTTCGCATTGCTGGGTCGCGCGGCGGTCCATCCAAAGCAGCGCGGGCGCGAGCGGCGCGCCCGCGCGGTCAACGGCGACGACGGTTTCCACTTGACTCGCGACGCCGATGCCGCGAATCTGTCGCGGCGAAACATTTGTTTGTGCCAAGAGTTCGCGAATGGAAAGGGTGAGCGCACGCGTCCAATCGTTCGCATCTTGTTCCGCCCACATTGGCTGCGGATACACAATCGGATACGCGTGCGATGCTTGTCCGCAGAGCTCGCCCTCGCGCGAGAGCAAGAGTGCTTTGGTGCTTTGCGAACCAACATCACAGCCGATTACATAGTCCATTGCAAAATTTTCGTCGCGCGCCAAAGGGCAATCACAAGGAATTGCCCCTACGAATTTTTCGGGCGCATTTGATTCAACACGCGCAGCATCGTCTCGACATCGTCGCCCATCAGCGCGTCCGCGCCGACCTCGATGCTGTACGCGAGGTCTTGTTCGGTGTTCGTCGTCCACGACCACAGCGCAATGTCGTTGGCGTGCAGCACCTGCACCACTTCGGGCACAAGCACGGTGACTTGGTACTGCAAAACGTTCGCGCCGAGCGCGCGCGCTTGGCGGACGGCTTCGGGCGGGTCGGGCGGCGCGTCATCGGGCAAACGTTCGGGCGCGAGCATCAGTTCGGGGACTTGGGCTTTTGCCAGCGCCATCGCTTCGTGATAATACGAGCTCATGAAATTGGTTTCGAACGCGTCCATTTCGACAAACAAATCTATCAACGCACCGGCAATTTGTTTCGCCGTTTCGACATTGCCGCCTTTTACTTCAAAGCAGCCATAGATGCCCGCGTCGCGCAAAAATTGCAGCATGGCGCGCGTGGAAGGAATGCGCGTGCCCGCAAAACGCGCGTCGAATTTCGCGCCCGCGTCGAGACGTTGGATTTCGTCCCACGTTGCCGCGTTCACGCGTCCCGCGCCGTTTGTCGTGCGGTCGAGCGTCGCGTCGTGCATCATCACGAGGGTTCCATCGCGCGTAATGTTGACATCACATTCAATCATTTCGGCGCCGAGTTCGACGGCTTTTTGATACGCGGGCATTGTATTTTCGGGATACGCGATAGAGTGTCCGCGATGGGAAATTGCCAAGGGGCGCGCGTCGCGGCGCCAGATATTGGTGCTCATACAGGTTCCTTTGTGGTGAGATTAATTGCTCTTGAGTGCGCCTTGCAATTGCAGTTGGTCGGCAAAATGACACGCCGCAAATTGTCCGGGCTTGTATTCTTTGAATTCGGGAACGGTGGTTTTGCAAATCTCTTGCGCGTACGCGCAGCGCGGGTGAAAGTGACAGCCGCGCGGCGGATTCGCCGGACTGGGAATTTCGCCTTCGAGGATTTTTGGTTGCATCATGCGGTCGGGGTCGAGGTCGGGAATCGCGGACATGAGCGCTTCGGTGTACGGATGCAGCGGTTGATAAAATAATTTTGATGTGGGCGCGAGTTCTACGATGCGTCCCAAATACATCACCGCGACGCGATTGCTGACATGTTCGACCACGCTCAGGTCATGCGCGATGAACAAGTATGTGAGCCCAAATTCTTGCTGCGCGTCCATAAGTAAATTCAAAATTTGCGCTTGAATGGAAACGTCGAGCGCAGACACGGGTTCATCACACACGACAAATTTTGGATTCACCACCAGCGCGCGCGCAATGCCAATGCGCTGGCGCTGTCCGCCGCTGAACGCGTGCGGATAGCGCCGCAAGTGTTCGATATTGAGTTGACAGCGCAGGGCAACCTGCCGCACGCGGTCATCTATTTCTGAACCTTTGGCGAGACCGCTCACGACCAACGGTTCGGCGATAATGTCGCGCACGGTCATGCGCGGATTCAACGACGAGTATGGGTCTTGGAAAATCATTTGCACGTTGCGGCGAAACGCGCGCAGCGCTTGTTTTGGCAGCGCCGTGAAATCGGTGATGCCGCCGCCGTTGAGCCGAAAGAGGACTTGACCTTCCGTCGGTTCGACTGCACGCAAAATGACGCGCCCCGTCGTCGTTTTACCCGAGCCGCTTTCGCCCACCAAACCCAGCGTTTCGCCTTGTTCGATGTGGAAACTTATGCCGTCAATGGCTTTGACTGTACCACTGCCATCGCCGAACATGCCTTGCCGGGCGGCATAATATTTTTTTAGATTTTTGACTTTAAGCAAGTGTGGACGCGGCTCGGACATTGGCGGGCTCCAAGTTCGGCGTGGGCGCGTTCGGCTCGTACAGCACACAGCGCACAGAATGAATTTCGTTCAACGCGACCCATTGCGGGACATGCGTATTGCACACGCCGGGAATCATTTTGCTGCAACGCGGATGAAACGGACAACCCATCGGACGCTGCAAGGGGCTCGGAATCGAACCTTCAATCGCGACGAGTCGCTGTCCGGCTGTTTTCCCCAAACGCGGCACCGCGCGCAACAGGTCCATTGTGTACGGGTGTTTTGGGTGGCGCAAAATTTCGCGCACAGGCGCTTGCTCCACCACTTGACCGAGATACATAATCGCAACGTGGTCGGCGATTTGGGCAATGACGCCCAAATTGTGCGTAATGAAGAGGACCGCCATGCCGAACTGCTGCTGCAAGCGACGCATCAAATCCAGAATCTGCGCTTGAATGGTCACATCCAACGCCGTCGTCGGTTCATCGGCAACCAACAGTGACGGATTGCACGACAACGCCACCGCAATCATCGCGCGTTGGCGCATGCCGCCCGAAAATTGATGCGGATAATCGTCCATGCGGTCTTGAGCGCCCGGCACGCCCACTAAACGCATGTATTCGATGGCGCGTTCGCGCGCGGCTTGCTTGCTCAAATCTTGATGCAGCAAAATCGCTTCCATGATTTGACTGCCCACAGTGTGCACGGGCGAAAAGGAGCTCATCGGCTCTTGGAAAATCATCGCGATTTCATTGCCGCGAATCCGTCGCATCATTTCGCTTTTTGGATTGAGTTTGGCGAGGTCAACAATGTTTTCGTCTTTGCCATTCCCGGACTGTTTGGAGGAACGAAAAAGAATGGTTCCGCCATCAATCCGCCCCGGCGGTGGAATGATTCGCAGCAGTGATTGCGCGGTGACCGTTTTACCGCAGCCGCTTTCGCCGACGATGCCCAATACTTGACCGGGTTGAATAGCAAGATTCACGCCCGCGACCGCCTGCACCGTGCCTTCGTCGAGCGGAAACGAAACGCGTAAATCTTGAATTTCGAGCAGCGAGTTGGTGTTCATGAATTTGATACTCAACGCGAATACGGGTCAGCGGCATCCCGCAAACCATCGCCGACAAAACTAAACGCGAGGACGGCGAGAACGACAAAGGCGACGGGCGCAAAGAGCCACGGATACAGTGCAATCGCGCGCACATTCTGCGCGTCCTGAAGCAGCACGCCCCAGCTGATGACGGGCGGACGCAGACCGAGTCCAATGAACGAAAGCGCGGTCTCGCCGAGAATCATGTACGGGAATGAAATCGAAAGGTCAACGATGATATAACTCAGGAACGACGGCAGCATGTGGCGAAAGATAATGCGCCAATCACTGCTGCCCGCGATTTTTGCCGCCGTCACATAATCTTCTTCGCGCAGCGAAAGCAGCTTGCCGCGCACGCGGCGCGCGAGATGCGTCCACCCGAGCAAGCCAATGATGAGCGTAATCGCAAAATAGACTTGCAGGGGGGGCCACTCTTTGGGCAAAGATGCCGCCAGCGCCATCCATAACGGCAGCGTCGGAATGGAGCGGATGAATTCGATGAACCGCTGAATGACGTTATCTATCGCGCCGCCGAAAAAACCCGAAATGCCGCCGATGATGAGCCCGAGAAAAAACGCGATAAACAAACCGATAACGCCAATTGAGAGCGAAATGCGCGTGGCAAACAAAATGCGCGAAAACAAATCGCGTCCCAATTTGTCCGAGCCCATTAAATGCACGAACCCTTTTTCCACACCGAACAGATGAATGTCAGTCGGAAAAATTCCAAATAACTTGTACGCGTCGCCATGCACAAAAAGCTGGAGTGGAATCCTGACAGACGTGTCTTCTTTCACGGACAATTGAAACGAAACGGGGTCCATCGCAAAGGTGATGCCGTACACGAACGGCGCGTGCAGGGTGCCGTCCTCAAAAAAGTGAATTGCCTGCGGAGGACCGAAAAGGTATTCGGCATTGCGATTGAACGGGTCATACGGCGCCAGAAATTCTGCCAAGACCGCGATGACAAGAAACAACGCGAGAATGAAGGTGCCGATGAGCGCGAGCCGATGCCGCTTGAACTTCCACCAAATCAATTGAAATTGGGACGCGGTATAGTATTTGATTTCCGCGTCGCGCGCGTCGGTGTCTTGCGGCGCGCGGCGAAACCACCCCAATCGTCCCGATACACCGGTCGCGGATGCCATGTTAGGTACGCTCCCCATATCGTACGCGCGGGTCCAAAAGCGCCAACAAAATGTCCGACATGAAGGTGCCCACAATCGTCAGCGTCGAATACAGCAAAAGCATGGCGCCCGAAAGGTACACATCCTGGTCCAACAGCGCGTTGAGAAACAGGGGACCCGTGTCGGGCAATGCCAATACGAACGCGACGAGCGGCGCGCCTGCAATGATGGCGGTAAGATTCCAGCCGATGGTGCTGACAATCGGATTCAGCGCGACGCGCACCGGATATTTCAGCAGCAGCCGCCCTTCGGGCATCCCGCGTGCGCGCGCCGCCGTGACGTACAACTTATTTTTTTCGTCGAGCATTGTCGCGCGCATCGTGCGAATCTCGAACGCGGTGCCCGCCAAGCCGAGAACGAGCGCGGGCACCCACAAGTGATTGAGCAAATCAACAAATTTGTCCCAGCTCCACGGCGCTTCGACATACTGCGGCGAAAACAGTCCGCCCACGTTGGAATTGAACACAAACACGCTCACATACAATAACAAGAGCGCGAGCAAGAAACTGGGCACCGCCATCCCAATATACCCGAGAAACGTAAAGAAATAATCGCCGAACGAATATTGGCGCATCGCCGAAAAAATTCCAATCGGGATTGCCACGCCGTACGTAAAGATGAGCGTGGCGAACGCGAGCAGTGCCGTAAATCCAATGCGTTCGCCAATCACTTCGGTCACGGGAATGTGCTGTGACAATGAAATGCCAAAATTGCCGCGCAGGACAATGTTGCCAATCCAGCTGAGATAGCGTTCGTACCATGGACGGTCCAACCCCATTTGGTGACGCATCTGAAGAATGTCCGCTTCGGTGACGCGCACGCCGGTAGATTTCATGCGATACGCTTGACGGTCGGCAAAATCGCCGGGCGGAAGTTCTATCGTGATAAACACGATGATGGAAAGTCCCGCCAGCATGACGAGCATGATGACAAAGCGTTGTAACAAAAATCGCGCCATGTGTGACCTCAAACCCTCGCGAACTTTTTTATTTTTCAAAACAACAGAATGTTTTCAAAAAAAAACATTGACCAAGCGAATGAACCAAGATACTCTGACAAACTCGCCCATTTGATTGATGAGAGGGGCGACCACAAGGGTCGCCCCTCGTATTTTAATTTCCTGCGGTCTGTCCCTTGGGCAGTGTTGTAAAATACCACTGGTCGGGACGATACGGATAAGTTCGATAATACTCGAACGCGTTGATTTTGTAATGCGGACGATTGCCGAGCAGCGTCGAAACAATCGTCATGGCAGGCGTTGACGTGGTCGTTCCGATGAGCCAAAAGTGCTTCATGTGAATGTCCACGATTTGCTGTCCAAGTTCTTGATATTCTTTGGTGCCGGGCAGTGTGGCTTGCCATTTGGCGGTGAGGTCCCACAAGGGTTTTACATCTTCCGGTGGTTCGATTCCGGATTTGCCGCCGCTGTTGTGCCATTCTGCCCACGGTCCGCCGCAGATGGGTTCCAGCGCGGCATCGCCAAAGGGCGGATACAAACGGAAGGGATTGGAATACAACGGCGCTTCCGTCGTCGTACCGCTGTCGGTGATTGCGACATCATGGTCATTGTTGGACGCTATGGTGCGGTACGCTTCGCTGCTGACCTCTTTGAGTTCGACTTTGATGCCGACCTTTTCCCAGTACTCTTTCGCCAATTCGTGCTTGGCGGGGTCGCCAAATTGCAGCGCATACACGATTTGGATGACGAGCGGTTTTCCGTCGGGACGCGTGCGGAAACCGTCTGCGCCTTTTTGCAAGCCGAGCCCGTCGAGAATCTTGTTCGCTTCGTCGGGGTCGTATTGGATATCTTTGGTGAACCATTCCGGTTTCGCAAAGGAAACGGTCCAGTGAACGGGGACGCCTTGTATCGGTTTCGCTAAACCGAAATAGAGACTCTTGTTCATCTCTTCGCGGTTCAACGCGTACGACATGGCGCGGCTGAATTCCGGATTGGAAAAGAGTTTGGCAAGTTCGGGGTCTTTGTGCGTGCAGTTGAACGCGTACAAACCGCCGTTGCTTGCGCCTTCGGGCATTTGGATTTCGTAATTGCCCTTTTCTTTGTTTTGTTGATACAACGGCAAACTCGCGATGAGCAGCGATTGCGCCTTGAGGTCAATTTCGCCGTTCACGATTTTGAGGTCAATGAGCTCTTTGTCGGGCGCGTACGATTGATGGATTTCATCGAGGTACGGAAGCTGTTGCCCCGCCGTATCTACTTTGTAATAGTACGGGTTCGCAGTAAAAAGTTGGAACTCGGGCGTCTCCTGGACGAGAATCCACGCTTCGAGCTTGGGAATGCCGTAGCGATGGTAGCTGTCTTCCCAATCGCCATAGTAAGCAAAGAACTGCTTGACCCAATCATCAAAGCCTGCCGCTTTGGCATCGGCATCGGCGTTGGGATTGTATTTGGGCAGCAGTTTGCTCATGTAATGTTTCGGCGCCCATTCATGCGTGTAGGTTGTCGCGAGCAGTGTAGTGAACGCGGGAGACGGCACGGCAAATTTGAACTTGACGTTTTGGTCGTCAACCTTTTCTACTTGCATCGGCTTGCCGCCGTACACCCACGAACTGGGCGGAGTCTTGTAGAGGTCCGTGTTCAGGATGATGTCGTTGTACCAAAATACAATATCGTCTGCCGTAAAGGGATGACCGTCTGACCATTTGTGCCCTTTGCGAAGGGTCACGGTGAGTTCGGTGAAATCGTCATTCCATTTGAAATCTTTTGCCATGTTGGGCACAATAGTCTGGAGGTCTTCGGCAAAGCGCAAGAGGTTCACATGGCGCACACTCAAAAATTCCGAGTTGCCCGACTCTGGACCGATGGACGCAAAACGGGCGCGTCCGCCGTACTTGCCAATGGATTCGCTCGGAACGACGACGAGCGGTTCTTCGGGCAGACGCTGTTCGACAGACGGCAGGTCGCCACTGAGAAAACCGTAATCGTACAACCGCTGGTCGTACTTGGTGCGTCCGGTGAACGTCAGTTTACAATTCGCGACGGATTCAAAATCCGCGAGTTCATATTCGCCAGGATATTTTCCGGGCGGGACACCTTTCATATCAGCGAGCGTAATTTGTGGACACGCGCCGCCTTGTGCGGCAGGCGCGGAAGTGGCAGCGGGTGGTTGTGTTGCCGCAGGTGCTTGGGTCGCGGCAGGTGCTTGGGTGGGTGCGGGCGGCTGCGTTGCGGCGGGCGGTGCCTGGGTGGGCACAGCAGGGGCGGGTGTAGCGCACGCAAACAGCGCAATGGTAACGAGCGCAAGACATACAAGTCCGAGAATTGTACGTACACGGGACTGCGAGAGCATCTTTGTTCTCCTTTGCGATTAAATCTGCCTGGCAGAAAAACGGTTCGGGGAAATGTCTAGTTCATTTCATTCGTTATCCTCCCTCCCTTCAACAAAGTTATGATTTGTTGACCGACGAAATTCTTGTGCGTTCGTCTAACTGTCGAATTTTTTCCACCTTGCGCGTGGAACGTCCGCCTCCAAATTCCGATGCCAGCCAGATGTCTACCAAGTAACGTCCCAATGCAGGTCCGACAATTTCTGCGCCCATCGTCAAAACTTGGGCGTCGTTGCTTTTACGCGCACGCTCAGCAGAATAGGGGTCGTGACAACAAGCCGCGCGCACGCCGGGAATTTTGTTGGCGGTAATTGCCATGCCGATACCCGTGCCGCAGATGAGGATGCCGCGTTCAAACTCGCCCCCGGCGATTTTTTCCGAGACCGCAATGGCGACATCCGGATAATCGGTCGCGTCATCGGGATTCTCGCAGCCAAAATCCACCGGCTCGTGCCCCAATTTGGTGAGATGGGTCTTGAGCTGTTCTTTGAGCGCAAAGCCGAATTGGTCGCTGCCGATGGCAACTTTCATAGTTAGTTTTCAAAAATGAACGGGGATTGACACACTAGAAAGGAAATGTTATAATGACAGTTGTAATAACGACTGACATTATAACCTATAATTGACATGGATGTCAAGAGTCCACTACGTCCGGCTCGCCTTCGTTCCCAAAATCTCACCCAAATCGCAACCCAAGAACTGAGGCAGGCGATTGAACAAGGCATCTACGCGCCGGGCAGCCAGCTCCCACCCGAATCGCAGCTCGTCCAGATGTTGGGCGTTTCGCGAACCGTCGTGCGCGAGGCATTACGGTTTTTGCAAGAAGACGGGCTCATCGCCCGCCGTCAAGGACAAGGCACGTTCGTTCGCAACAACCCCATTCTCCAAAACCTCAACGTCAATTTCGGCACTACCGAAATGATTCACTCGGCGGGAATGCAATCCGGTACGCCGCATCTTCAAGTTCAAGAAATTGGCGCGACCGCCGAAATTGCCAAAGCATTGGGGCTGACCGTCGGCGCGCGCGTGATTGTCATCGAACGTGTACGCTCGGCGGACAACAAGCCCGTTGTCTATTCGCTCGACTATATTTCCAAAACGTTTGTGCCCGACACGGATTTCGCAGCCAATTGGCAGGCACAAGATATTTCCCTCTATCGCTGGGTCCAAGAATCGCTGGGGCTCTTTATCGAGTACGGTATCACGCGCATCTTGCCTTCACTCGCTCCCGCGCGCGCTGCCAAGATGCTCAATGTCGCGGTCAATTCGCCCCTGCTCTATTTGTTGCAGACCGATTACGCGCCGCATGATTTGCCGGTCCTGTACTCGTGCGAATATCACCTGCCCGACGCGTTTGACTTTATCGTCATCCGTCGCGGTCCGCGCAAGACAGAAGCCGCGCACGGGGACGCGTCGCCGTTCCGCAGCTAGTGCACCATTAACCAACTTGTTGTGAGTGCGCGTTGCTGTTAGACCGCTTTCTAAACGAGTCCTTGCGCTTGACGCAAAAGAGCTTGTTTAAGGATGCACTAGCATCGCGCATTCGGTTTTGTGCGGGGCATTCGCCTCGCGTCCGTTTTTTTTAAAACTCCAGTCACACCTGCTTGTAGGTCCCTCCTGCGTTGCGCTGGAGTTTTTTATTTTCCAAATCACAAGGAGTACATGATGGAACGCTTGGCGATTGATGGCGGCGCGGCAGTCCGCTCCAACAAACCGCGTATGCTCGAGAATGACATCTTTGAGCAAGAAGAATTGGACGCGCTCATGGAGGTTGCGCGACAAAAAAAATTGCGGCGCGCTGAAGTGACCCTCGAATACGAAAAAGCCATCGCCGATTATTTTGGCGTCAAGCACGCCATCGCCGTTTCGAGCGGCACCACCGCGCTCCACATCGCGCTCGCGGCGTTCGGCATCGGACCCGGCGATGAAGTGATTGTTTCCCCATACACGTTCGTTGCGTCCGACACGTGCGTGCTCGAACAAAACGCGATTCCCATTTTTGCCGATGTGGACCCGCGTTATCTCACGCTCGACCCCGCCGATGTGGAACGCAAAATCACCAAACGCACCAAAGCCATTATCCCCGTCCACATTCTCGGCACGCCGGTGGATATGGACCCCCTCATGGAACTCGCGCGCAAACACAATCTTTGGGTGTTGGAAGATTGCGCGCAAGCGCCGGGCGCGACGTATCACGGCAAGCGCGTTGGCACCATCGGACACGTGGGAACGTTCAGCACCATTTCGGGAAAAATCACCAGCACCGGCGAAGGCGGTTTCGTCACCACCAACGACGACGATTTGTTTGAAAAAATGTGGGGCTATCAAGATTTTGCGCGCAAGCGTTCGCTCGGCATGGCATCCAAATTTCATTGGGGCTTGCCCTGCACCAACTATCGCATCACCAACCTGCAAGCGGCGATTGGGTTACAGCAAATGCGGCGCATTGATGCTTTGCTCGCCAAACGCGACGCGAACGCGCGCTATCTCACCAACCG
This sequence comes from Chloroflexota bacterium, assembly GCA_029778615.1. GTDB lineage: Bacteria > Chloroflexota > Anaerolineae > UBA4142 > SHND01 > SHND01. The sequence continues at coordinate 11,630 of JAKOPZ010000312.1, forward strand.
TCTGCAGAACGTCCCCGGCATTCAAGTTTTGCCGAAACCCGCGTGGGGCGAACGCGTTTATTACTATTACGCGATTCGCATTCAACCCGAAATGCTTGGCAGCGATATGCTGAACTTTGCGGTCGCGCTTGCCGCCGAAGGCATTTATGATTTGAGTTATCTCGGCACGTCGCGCTGGATTATTCCACAGCACATGCAGCCGCTCTTTGTCAACAAGACTGGTTATGGCGGCACGAAATGTCCGTTTGAATGTCCGTGGTACGACGGGCATGTGGAGTACGGACCCGGCTTGTGTCCCGAAGCGGAACGCGCGTGCGAACAAGTTTTTTGGCTCAGCAGTGTTAATCCTCTTTTGCAAGTACAAGATTTGGATGACATTGCCACCGCCGTCGAAAAAGTGGCAAACGCATTTGTGGACAAGAAACGCGCGGGCATTCCGATTCACTACGCGACAAACGACCAGCGCGATAAAATTGAATTCATGGAACGCGTGTATCAAAAATAATTCTGCCGTGAACGAACCGTTTGATTTTTTGATTATCGGCGCGGGTCTCGTCGGCTGCGCGCTCGCGCGCGAATTGGCGCAGTACGAATTGCGCGTCGGCGTCGTCGAACAAAACGAGGATGTCGGCGACGGCGTGAGCAAAGCCAACAGCAGCATTTTGCACACGGGGTTTGATGCGAAACCGGGCACGCCCGAAGCGCGTCTCGTCGCCGAAGGACATCGCCTGTGGAACGAACACGCGCGCGCGTTAGGCGTGCCCATTGCACGCGTCGGCGCGGTGATGCTCGCGTTGGACGATGAACAGCTCGCGTCCCTCGAAAATTATTTCGAGAACGCGCACCAAAACGGCGTGACGGATGTGGAACGCATCTCGCGCGAACAAGTTTTGCAGCGCGTGCCGCTTGCGAATTCGGCGGTGCGCGGCGGCTTGTGGATTCCGCGCGAAAGCATCACCTGCACCTTTACCGCGTGCGCGGCGTTGGCAGAACACGCGGTAGTCAACGGGGCGCAATTTTTTCTCGGCGCACGCGTGACACATATCGAACGCACGGACGCCTTGTATCGCGTCACGACAACGCGCGGCGTACACACAACGCGTTGGATTGCAAACTGCGCGGGATTGTGGGGCGATGACATTGCGCGCATGATGAACAGCGTTGCATTCACCATCACGCCGCGCAAAGGCGAATTTCTCATTCTCGATAAAGCCGCGCGTACGCGTGTGCCGCACATTCTGCTTCCGGTGCCAACCAAAATTTCCAAAGGCATTCTCGTCGCGCCGACGTTGAACGGCAACGTGCTGCTCGGTCCCACTGCCGACGATGTTCAAGACAAAAGCGACACGGGCGTAACCGCGCCGGGACTCGCGCGCGCGTACAAAGGCGCGTTACAGCTCGCGCCCGCGTTGGAGCAAGAAACAATCATCGCCACGTACGCGGGTTTGCGTCCCGCCGCTTCGACGGGCGAATACATTCTTCAAGTGGATGCCAAGGCCAATCAAATTGTGACCGCCGGCATTCGTTCGACGGGACTTTCCGCCGCGCCCGCGATTGCGCGCGAAATCACGCGGCAGCTTGAAAATGTTGGTGCGCTTGCTCCGCGCAAAAAATTTGTTGCGCTGCGTCCGCCGCGCGCGTGGGCAACGGGGCAAACGCGTCCGTGTTTCGACGCCGCGCGGATTCAAGAAAATCCCGCGTTCGGAAAAATTTTGTGTTTGTGCGAAACCGTGAGCGAGGGTGAAATTCAGCAGGCGCTCCACGCGCCGCTGCCCGCGACGACGCTCGACGCGGTGAAACGGCGCACGTGGGCGACGGCGGGACGCTGTCAAGGATTTTATTGCACCGCCGCGATTTTGGATTGCATGTCGCGCGAACTTGGACGCCCGCTGCACGCGTTGACCAAACGCGGCGCGGGTTCGGAAATCATCGGCTTGAATGAGCAACCTGCTTGACGCCAACATGCCCGTCCAAAATATGGACGTTCTCATCATCGGCGCGGGACCCGCAGGTCTGGCGTGCGCGGCGCGTTTGGGCGAACGCGGGATTGCAAGCGTTGTCCTCGACCGCGAGCCGCAGCCGGGCGGACTGCCCGCGCAGTGTGAGCACGCGGGCTTTGGTTTGTTCACGTACAAACGCTTGATGCGCGGGCGCGAATTTGCCGCGCGCTTGCTACAGCGCGCCGAACGCGCAAACGTCAACATTCACACAAATACGACAGTGCTTGAAGTGACGGATGCGCGCGAGGCGTTGGCGGTGAGTCCGAACGGCTTGCAGCGTTATCGCGCGCGCGCGTTGGTGCTGGCAACGGGCTGCCGCGAATTGCCGCGCAGTACGCTTGCGGTTGCAGGTACGCGTCCGGCGGGAATTTTCAACACGGGCGTTGTGCAGCGTCTGCACACCTTTTTGCATTCTGCGCCCGGACGCCAAGCAGTGATAGTCGGTTCCGACGATATGAGTTTGATGGCGGCGCCGTCGTTGATACAGCTCGGCGTGCGCGTGCGCGCGGTGTTGGAAGAACGCCCATATCGTCAAGGGTATTTGGGACTGGAATGGTTGACGCTGCGCCCGCGCCGCATTCCGCTTTTACTGCATCACAAAATTCTAGAGATTCGCGGCGGCGCACGCGTGCAAGAAATTCTCGTCGCGCGTTTGGATGCAAACGGCGCGCCGCGCGGCGAACCGTTTGTGATTCCGTGCGACACGCTCATTTTTTCGGGCGAGTTTGTTCCCGAAAATGTTTTGGCGCGACAGTTGAATCTCGCGCTCGACGCGCACACGCGCGGTCCGCGCGTGGACCAGAATTTTGAAACAGATGTGCGCGGCATTTTCGCGTGCGGCAATTTGGTGCACGCGGCGGATGCGGCAGACCACGCGCTGGCTGATGGCGAACAGACGGCGCGCGGCGTTTTCGATTTTCTCCAACGCGAACACGCAGAACCGCAAAGCGTCCAACAAATTCTCGCGGGCGATGGCGTGCGCGCAGTCGTTCCGCAGTGCTTGCGTTGGTACGACGCGCAGTGCGCGCCGGTCCATCTCGCGGTACGCGTGAGTCACGCGCTGTGGGGTGTGCGCGTGCGCGCCGACACCGCAGAGCGCAATTTCGGACGCGCATACACGTTTGCGGCGAAACCGCATCGCAGCATTTATTTGAAAATTTCGCCAAACGTTTCGAGCGACGAACCACTGCGCGTGTCCGCGCACGGACGTGTCACAAGCGATTAGAAGTCGCGGCAACACGAACGCCGTCTGCGGCGAACCGCACAGCTGCGCGAACGCAGACCGCAATGTCGTAACGTCCGCAGGGACGTTTTGTGTACGAGTTGGCGCGAATTTGATTCGCCGCTTTTGAAAATGAACGTCATTCTCGGCATTGACCACGGCACAACGCGCACCAAAGTTCTCGCGCTCGATTCCGCGATGCACATCGTCGCGCACGCGTCCGCCGATTTGCCGCAAGTGTATCCGCAAGCGGGCTGGGTGGAGCAGCGTCCCGCAGATATTTTAAAAACAACGGCGGACGCGCTGGCGGCATGTATTGCGCAGCTCCCGCGCGATGCGGCGATTGCGGGCATCGGTCTCGATAATCAAGGCGAAACAGTTTTGGTGTGGGAACACGCGACGGGCGCGCCGCTTTACAACGCGATTGTGTGGCAGGACCGTCGCACCGCAGAACAATGCCGCGCGTTACAAGCGGCGGGGTGGGAAAAAGAAATTCACGAACGCACGGGGCTCAAACTCGACCCGTATTTTTCCGCGACCAAAATTCGTTGGATTCTCGACCGCGCGCCGAACGCATGGGAACGCGCGCAAAACGGCGAATTGTGCGCGGGCACAACGGACACGTGGCTGCTGTGGAATTTTTCGCGCGGCAATCTTTTTCTCACCGACCCGACAACCGCGTCGCGCACACTCCTTTGCAATTTGCATACGCGCGCGTGGGACGATGAATTGTGCAATCTGTTCGGCGTGCCGCGCGCAATGCTTGCAGAAATCGTCGGATGCAGCGCGTACGCAGGCGAAATCTTTTTCCCCGATTCGGAACAACGCGCACCCGTGATGGGTTTGGTCGTTGACCAACAAGCCGCGCTGTATGGACATGCGTGTTTCGCGCCGGGCTTGGCAAAAGCGACGTATGGTACCGGCACGTTCGTCTTGATGAACATTGGCGCGACGCCGAAATTATCACAACAGGGACTCTTGACGACGGTCGCGTGGGTTTTGCCGGAGGAAACCGCGTACGCGTTCGACGGCGGAATTTATACGACGGGCGCGGCGGTGCAGTGGTTGGTCGAAGGACTGGGCATTTTGGAAACGGCGGAAGCGAGTGCGTCGGTTGCGCAATCTGTGTCCGATAACGGCGGCGTTTTTTTCGTTCCCGCGTTCGCCGGACTCGCCGCGCCGTATTGGGATACGCACGCGCGCGCGTTGATGATTGGGATGACGCGCGCGACGACGCGCGCGCATGTGGTGCGCGCAGCGCTCGAAGGCATTGCATTTCGCGTGCGCGATGTGTTGACTGCGATGGCGTCCGACGCAGGCGTTCCGTTTCGCACTCTGCGCGTGGACGGCGGACCTACGCAAAATTCTTTTTTGATGCAGTTTCAAGCTGATATTTTGGGTGTGCCGATTCAAGTTGCTGAGACAGGCGAAACGACGGCGCGCGGCGCAGCGTTGATGGCGGGACGCGCGCTCGGATGGTGGACGCAGGGCGACATTGCCGCGTCGTGGCGCGCGTCCGCGCAGTACGAACCGCGCCTGAGCGCGGACGAACGCGAATCACTGTATGCGCGTTGGCTTGGCGCCATCGAACGCGCTCAAGACTGGGCGTCCAAGTAAACAACACGCGCGGAATATTTTTGCAATTCGATTTTACACCATAGCCGTACACGAGTCGGACACGCGCACATTGGACAGCCGTAACATTTCCCGCGCGACGGTGTTGTACCTTGCGCAAGGGCAATTCATTTCACAAGGAGGCGCTATGGACCTGATTATCTGGATCATCGTGGGCGCCATCGGCGGCTTTCTCGCGAGCTTTTTTGTAAAACTCGCGTGGGGCGGCTTGATTGGCAGTATCATCACGGGCATCATCGGCGGCTTGGTCGCAGGTTGGCTCGGCGGTTTGCTCGGTATCAACGCGGGTGTTTCGGGAATCAATCTGACCTCGATTGTGACCGCGTTCATCGGAGCCATCATTGTGAGTGTCGTCGTCGGTTGGATTTCGTCACGCCGTTAAAAGAACATACGAATAAAAAAAATGCGCTGAGGAAAATTTCCTCAGCGCATTTTTTTTATTGGCGTGAGAAACTCGACCAGGCAGATTTGGCACAGCCAAAATTGTTACATGCTTTGACGCGCCACACGTATATTCCGCTGTTCAATTTCTTGGTTTTGAATTGCGGCGCCGTCAAATTTTTCCCCGCATCGGCGCGCGCGCCTTGCGGTGAACCCACGCGCACAACCACTTGATACGCGCTGACGCAATTCTCCGCGCTCCATTTTAATTTCACGCGCGCTTTTTTCACGCTCGCATTGTTTGCCGGCGCAAGGAGGTTCGGCGCGTCCGGTTTCGCCGCGCACCCCGTCACATCGGTTGGCGTTGCGGTCGCGGTTGGGGTAGCGGTGGTTGTCGGCGTCACTGTTGGTGAACTGCCGTTGTTGGTTTTCCAAAATTGCAAAATTTGCGCGAGGGCTTGCGGCGAATTGGTTGCCGCGTTGTTGCCCGCCTGGTCTTTGTCGTTCACGCCGTGACACGAACTGCACACGCGAATTTCGCCGGGCTGAAACGTAATCCACATGCGTTCGCGCACTACACCCGTTCCGCTGTTATCCGTCGTCTGCCATGTCATGGCGCGACGCGCGGGAACAAACGCCGCGACGGAACCATCTGCCGCGACCGCGACGCTGCTTTGCAGCGCGTTATTGAGCGGCGGATTGTTCGCGAGCGCGGCAGCGTCGTGCATGTACTGTGCGAGCACGCGGCGTCCGTCGTACGGATGCACGGTGCCGCCCATGCCGCGCACCTGGTCGCCTTGAAAGAATTGCAGAAATTTCACGTCGTAAATTTTGTCGCCGTTCTGATAATTTTTGCCGAGCGTTTGAATGCCGCCGGGCACGCGCAGATTGTACGGCTGCTGCAAATCAAAATCATCGCGCTGTGTGACATTGCGGCTTACAAACAACGCGAGATTGTTGGCGCGCAAATAATTTTGAAATGTCGCCACGTCCACACCGACTTGCGTAAAGATATGTTGCTCAATCGCGCCGAGCGTGGAACCGATTTTTTGCGGACGCGGACGCGCGCGCACTTCGACCGGCTCCCATTCCCACAGCTCGCCGGAAAACGTTTGGACGACATCGGGGCTCCACCAGCTGAGCGTTTTGGAAATTCCGCCGGTGAGGTTTTGGTCGCCGCCCCAATACGTGTTGGGCAGTTGCTTGAGCGTTTTCAAACGAAAGTTGTAATTCGATTCCACCCGATTGTTGTTCGGGTTCGGGTCATAGTCGTAATCGGGAAACGTGCTCACGGCGGCGACGAGCGTCCCCGAAGCCAACGGCAAAATATCGCGATAGTGTCCGCTGAAATCGGAGGACGGATTGGGCGAATAACTCGCGGTGTCGCGATGCGACCAGTATGTGACCGTCATGAAATCGGGATTGTCGTTCGGCGCGCCGTTGATGCTGATGATTTGCCCCGACGCGTGCGTGGAAAATTCCGGCGCGTCAATGCCGAAATAGCGCGCGCTGTTGGTCGGGTCTTGTTCGATTTGCAGAAAGTTTTCGATGCGGTTTTGGTTTGTGCGCGTGTATTGTCCGTAATAGTAATCCAGCGCGGGGTCGTCGTTGAAACTCGGTTCGAGATAACCGAGCAGTTCGTGCCGCCCGATGTGATTAAGCGTTTCTTCGGACGTGCCATCTTGATTGATTTGCCACGGACCAAAATCATTGAAACTGTGTCCGACCAAATTGGTCCCTGCCAACAAATCGGTGCGGTCGCTGCGCGGTTCGGGAAAAATTTCATCGCGCGACGCGATGCGCGTTGCGCCTTGTGTTTCGTTCGCGTAATTGAACGTGCAGTACGAGTTGCAGCCGTTCTGCGGACTGTACGGCGCGTTTTCTTCGTAATCGGTATCGGCTTGCTGGTCGCGCTGCAGATGGTCCCAACGCGTAAAAATCACGCGTCCATAGCTGTCCACGAACGGCGTGAACGCGCCCGAAACGGCGTGATTGAGCAAAAATAAATCGCCGCTCTGCGGGTCGAGCGACCACAAGCCCGTCACCGTTGCGGCGGACTCGTATTCGTCCAATTGCGGATACAACCAGCTTTCGCCGCCGCGCGGACGGTCGCTCGCGAAAATGATGCGGTCATCGCTTCCGTACGTGGGGCTGATGTTGTTGTAATTTGCCGGTTGATTCGGCACTTTGGTAAGCACTGCGGTTTCGTTTTTGCCCAGTCCCGTGATTTCGTACAGCTGCCACACGTACGAGTTGTATTGATATTGCGCGGTGGGCGCGCCGATGACCATGCTGAAAATTGCTTTCGAACCATCCCAAGACACGGCGGGGTCGCGCACGGCAATCGCGTTCGCGCCGAGACAATTTTGTGCGCCGCCACAGCCACCCTGCACGTACGTGTTGTAACCGAGCTCCTGCGTCAGATTGCGCAGCGTGCCGTCGGGATAACGAATCATCAAATCACCGCCGCGCGGCACGCGGTCCATATCCGCGCGTTGATTGCCAATGACCGAACCGACGGTGGTGTAATCTGCCGCGAGGGGCACCTGCGCCACAAACAAAATTGGATTCGTCACGCCATTCGTTGCGGCTTGCAGAGGAGTCGCGGTGGATTTGACGCAGAGCGCAAAAAAGAGCGTCGCAACCACACAGAGCGCGACACGTGATATCTGATACGGGATACGTGAGCTTGTTTTCATGGCACCTTGACCTTTACGGCGTCCGACCATGCCCCCTCAGAGTCGGCGCGGAGAATTTGTAATTTGTAGAGATACGCAGCCCCCCCCGCGATGTTACGGTCAAGCCAACGATAACGTGAGCCATCTTGTTTTGCCACAATCAATGCAGTGTTCAGTTGCACCCATTCGCTGCCGCGCACACGGCGCCAGACGTTGAATCCCACAACGTCTGTTTGGTCTAGCGTGCGCCAACTCACGCGCACACGCGCCGAATCCGCCAATTTCGCGCGAAACGTCGCCAGCACCTCTGCCGCTTGCGATGTTTTGGTCGACGTGCGCGTCGGTTTGCGCGTTGGCGTCGGCGTGAGTGTGGCGCTGGTGTGCCAACACTGTTTTGGCACCCCCGGATACGGGTCTCCGAAATTGGCAACCGAACACATCACCCCGTTCGTAAAACTCTTGACCACATATTTGCCGTTGATGCCAAAGCGCACGTTCTTGGTCCCCGAAAACTTGCACATGAAATTTGCGTTGGCGCACCAAGTCCACGGCGCGTCGGCAGTGGGCGTTGCGGTGCGAACGCGGGTCGGTGTGAGGGTCGGTGTGCGCGTTGCGGTGCGGGTGAATGTTTTGCTCGGTGCGCGCGTCGCGGTGCGCGTAAAGGTTTTACTCGGTGCGCGCGTAAGCGTTGGCGTCCAAGTTCGCGTCGGTGTTTTGGTCAACGTGCGCGTCGCGGTGCGTGTTGCGGCTGGAATGGTTGTGAAGGTTTTGGTCGGCGTGCGCGTCGCGGTGCGTGTTGCGGCTGGAATGGCTGTGAAGGTTTTGGTCGGCGTGTGCGTCGCCGTCGTCGTAGCAGTTCGCGTGGCGGTGTTGGTTGCGCTCGCGCTCGGCGTCGGTGTCGCTGTAGATGTTGCGTTAATGACAAACGAATCGGTAAAGGTCGAACCCGACGAGGTGCCCACAAACTGCGCGTTCAATTGAGAGCTCGTCACATTCACTTGCAAAAAGCCGTAACGCGCCACTTCGTCGAACGCGCGCACGTATCGCGCAAAGTATCCCACTTCGCTGTCGGTGTGATTGCTCGGATAAATGCTTTGTCCGCCTGTGCCAACAATCATCAACACCGCGCCGCCGCCTTTGGGGTACTGTTGGTCGGCGCCGTCATCGCTCACACAATTGGCATTGTACATGTTTGGCACAATCGCAGCGCACTGCGCGTTGAGCGCGAGTTGTTTTGAGCGTTGATAATTGTGGTCGTGTCCTTCCAGAATCAAATCCACTTTTTTGCTCACAAGCAAGTTGAGCACATCGGGACCGATTTCGCAGCTCTTGACGCCGATGGTGATACACACTTTGTGCATTCCCACAATCACCCAAGGGATATTTGCCGCGCGTGCGCCGTCTATGGCGTTGGCGAGCCAATTGTAATGGGCGTTACCGACCGTGTACGTATAGGTCTCGCCGTCGAGCGTGAGATTCGGCGAAATCATTATCACGCGCGCGAGATTGGAATAATCGAAATAATATTCTTTGCCGTACGTGCCGGTGAGATTGCCGATGCGGTCAGGCAGACACGCGACAAAATTATCAATGTGTCCGTTCGGCGAACCATCCGCGTCGTGATTGCCGCTGACCAATTCGAACGGAAACGTCGCGCCCACTTTGCTCTGCACATAATTGCACCACACGCCTTCCGCGCCGACGGTGCTGTAACTCAAATCGCCGAGCGCCAGATGAAACTGCGCGCCCGACGCGGCAATGCCGTTCAGTACTCCATCCGTGTTGGTGGTACTGCCAAGGTCGCCGACAGTGGTAAAGGTAAAGTTGGAGGATTGCGCTGACGAAGGTGCCGCGAGCCGGAGCCATGCAAACGGCAGCAGCGCAAGCAAAAGGAAAAGACGCGGAAAACGCATGGTGCTATTCTACCGCGCGCGGCGTCCGAGACAATGGGGCGTTAGGGGGAATGTGATTTTTTATTCTGAAAATTTCCACAGCCACAAATTATTGTCCGCCGCGTTTACAAAGACAATTTTTTGTCCGTCGGGTGAAACCGCCCAATCCCCGCTGGTAATTTTGAACGGCTGTGTTGCGGGCGTGAGCCGCTGCGTCGCGCCCGTTTCCACGTCATAGTCATAGAACGCGTGCGTGGGCGCGTTCAGCGCAAACGGCGCAATAATCAAATGCGTGTCATTGCGCCACTGCGCCGCGCCAAAGAGTTCCAATTTTTTCGCGTTCGTGCCATCCGTACGAATCACCCACAAGCCGTCGCGCGTCGCGTCCTTGTCGTTCACAATGACAAACGCGAGCCACGTGCCGCCGCGCGAAATGGTTGTGAGCCGCGAACGTTCGGCGGTGAACATGACAGTCTGTTTCCCCGTATCCAAATCATAGACAAAGGTCGTGCTGTCTTCGGTATCGCGCGCCAAGCGTCCGTTCACGAGCAAACGGTGATTGTCGAGCCAGCCGCTCACGCCGCCGCGCAAAATTTGCAGTACGCGTTCAGCTTCGCCCACGCCTGTCCCGTCGAAATCAATCGGCGCGAGCATGATGCTGGACACGCGATTTTCAATCGGAAACGTTTCGCGCGTTTCCGTCCACACGACGCGCGTGCGGTCAGGCGAAAACGTTACCGTGCGCCCGCCGTTCTTGATGCGAATTTCTTTGCCGTCGGTCGTACGAATCAAACGCGTGCCCGCCGCTTCGGGAATTTGCGCGTAATCAAATTCGCGCGTGTAGAACGCAATGCGTTCATTCCATAATTTGCTTTGCATCGGCGCGTTGAGGTTGACCGCATACATGCCCGTCGGCGCGTCCGCATTCGGTTTGTCAATAAACAAAATCGTTTCTGAATCCGAGAACCATCCGGGACTGGAACAGCACGCACCGTCCATCAATTGAATCAGCTGCGCGGACGCGCGCGTAGGCGACGGAAGCGGCGTTGGCGCGGGCGTATCGGATGGTGGAAGGGGCGGGCGCGCGGTGGGACGTTGGGTAGGCGGTAGTGTAGCGGTAGCGACAATGTTTTGCGATTGCGCGTTGCCCGGCGGCGGCGCGGTCGTTTGCGCGGGTGCGCGGGTTTGCGCGAGCGTTGGAGGGTTTGCGGTGTTCGTTGGCGTCGCGGCAGGCGCGGGCGCAGCGCACGCCGCGAACAAAAGGATGAACAAGAGAAAAATCAATTGACGCATAAATGTTCGTGTGATATAGTACTGATGTTCTCTCGACTGCCCTCCCAAAATACAAGGAGGCGCCTATCAACACCTTTCTCCGAACGCATCACGCACAAAAGCGGATGGCACAGCGTAACCTGTCGGAGCGCGATGTGGAGTATGTGTTGAAGCACGGCTGTCGCGTGTACAATGGCGGCGTCGAATTTCGATTTCTGCGTAAGCGGGATATTCCCCGGCAAGACCGGTCCGAGTTCGGACGACTGGAAGGCACTGCAGTCGTGATGCGAAATCATGCCCCAAATGCAGAGTGGAGTGTGGTGCAGGATGAAGCGTTAGTCAGTAACCAAAACGAATCGGACGTGATTACGGTCTGGCGCAATCGCAAACACGGGTTGCGGCGCATCCGTCACAAAGCCAAAGACCATTTCTGGCGACAATAGTTTGCAGGAACCGTATTACAAACTTGGGTAGTCGAGATGCACAAAGGGGCGAGAAATTCTCGCCCCTTGCTTTTGCCTTGACACCAAGCGTTTAGTGCATCATTAACCAACTGGTTGTGAGTGCGTGTTCGGGCGAGACCAATTTCTAAACGAGTCCTTGCGTTTCGACGCAAAAGAGCTTGTTTGATGATGCACTAGCGAAAATCGAACGCGGGGGGCCAGGGCTTGGCATAATCGTTGATGAGTGGCGCGCCGCCGCGATAGCCGTCGGGCTGGTCATACATCGTTTGCCACTTGCGCGGGTTATCCAAATCGCGTTCCCAGCCGCGCCCGAATTGTCCGAACAGCGCGAGCGTGTCCCAATCCGCCTCAATTAAATTGATGGGATTCACAAAACGTTCGTTGTTGTTGGCGCGAATTTCCAAATGCAAGTGTGGGCGCGAATGACACGTCGAATCGGGGTCGCCGCTCAACGCAACCACTTGCCCTTGCGTCACGCGGTCGCCTGCCTTGAGTGAAGGTTTTTCCAACAAATGCCCGTACAGTGACCAGTAACCGTTGCGATGGTCAATCACGAGATTGTGCGGCGCGCTTCCCATCGAAGTATCCGCGCCGAGCACCACGCCGTCGCCAATGGCAACGACAGGTGTTCCGCACGGCGCGGACAGGTCCAAGCCGAAATGCAGTCCCTGCCCCGCCAAATAAAAATTGCGGCGATTGGCATACGCGCCGGTGGTGTTGCCGTACAATTGTCCCAGCAGCCAGGTGCTCGGACCGGGCGGTTCGCGAAAGGGAAGAATAAAAGGTTTCGTTTCTTGCGCGTGCAGTGAGGATGGAACAAACAATAAACACGCCAAGCAGAGGATGAGAAAAATTCGATGCCGCATCACAGATTTGTATAGAGAATACGTTCCGAAACCGCGTTCAGATGAGCCACGTGCCGTTTTCTTGGACCACCTGTCCGTCCAGCAAAATTTTTCCGCCCGCGCGTAAATTTTTCACCATGTCCCAATGCACACTGCTTTCATTTTTCCCGCCAATGAATGGAAAACCCGCGCCGAGCGCGAGATGAATGGTGCCGTTGATTTTTTCGTCGTACAACACATCGCGCATGTGGCGTTGAATGCCCGGATTGCAGCCCACGCCGAGTTCACCCAGATACCGCGCGCCGACATCGCTGTCCAACGTCGCCAGCAAAAATTCCTCTTCGCTTTTTGCCGAAGCGTTCACCACACGTCCGTGTGAAAATTCCAACCGCACGCCCTCGACGACGCGCCCCAAATAAATCGCGGGATATTCGCCAAAGGTGATGACGCCTTCTGCCGAATCTTCGACGGGCGAGTAAAAAAATTCGCCGCCCGGCATGTTCACGCGTCCGTCGTCAATTTTCGCCACGCGCCCTTTGATGCTGAAACGCAAATCCGTTCCGTCGCCGACAAGATGCACCTCGTCCGCCGCGTCAAAACGGTCCGCGCGCTGCCGCATACTTTTGCCCACCGCGTCCCAATCGAGCAAGCACGCGCCGTACAAAAAATCCGTGTACTGCTCCAGCGTCATGCCCGCATCCTGCGCGAGCGCGGGCGTAGGAAAATTACAGCCGACCCATGTCAAGTTCCAATTGAGTACGCGTTCGATGTAGGTCTTGCGCGATTCGCGAAAGGCGCGCATCCGTTCAGGAGGAATGTCGGTGCCTTCGCGCGTATTTTCCGGCGCGGCGATTACAAAATACGCGTCCATCCGTTTGAATTGCTCCTCGTCCAGATATGCGGGCGTTTGAATCAATTCCAACGGCGCAGCTTTCAACCACGCGGAAGAAATGTCTGAATAATTCATCCGCACCAACGCGTACGCGCCGCGCTCGGCAATCTGTGTGACGGCGGCGTGCACCAATTCGCGCGCGAGGGGTGAGGTCGAGATAACAACTTGCCAACCCGGTTGGACATCCAAACAACGCTGTACGAGCAAACGGGCGTACTCTTGAATACGGGAATCGTGCATACACTCCTTTGTGCTGGAACGCGAAAGCGAATCGAGTTTGAGACCTCAACCGCTTGAAAAATCTTTCGCCCGCTAAATCGAATTATCCGTCGGGTTCTCGGGCGTGAAATCGGATTGGGGGAAATTGCTCGGCTCGACGAACGCGGTCGGGCGCGGCAAACGGCGCGCCATGATATATCCGAGCACACACAAAAACAATCCGCCCACGTACAACAAAATCCGTTCCCCCAAACCAAACTTGAGTCCGCCGAGTCCGAGCAAATCCATCAGCCCCAATATCAACATGAAAAAGCCGATAGAGAAAACTCCGGCGCCCATCAATGTAGTCAACATGGTTCACCCTCCCCGCTTTTGAAGCTCCAACAACACCATGTAATACCCCACGCTGCAATTGACGCATCCGGAAAAAAACAGCAGGAACCGTTCAAACGGCGCAATCTGAATCGGAATGATGAGGTCAACGACGGCAATAATCAGCGTGGTCATTCCGCCGATAAACAATTGAATGCCCATCACCGTCGGCGGAAACGAGGGACGCGCGGCAGCCGCGACGAGATTCAAGATGATGACGAGCAGTCCGACGAACGGGACGACAGGGGAAATTTGCATGGTGATAGTTTAGGCGAGCGCGCGACGGATGACAGCGAGCGCGGTTTGAATCTCGGCGCGTGTAATGCCGTAATGCGTCGCCGCGCGCAATGTGTATTCGCCGCGCGGCTGCACCAGCACGCCGTCTTGTTTCACGCGTTCCGCGAGTTGGCGCGCGTCGAGTCCGTGCGGGGCGAGTCCAAAAATGACCATGTTCGTTTTCACCGTCGCGGGGTCGAGTTCAATTCCCGGCATATCGGCAAGTTGTTCGGCGAGATACTTGGCGTTGGCATGGTCTTCTGAGAGACGCTCAATCATCGTTTCGAGTGCCACGAGCCCCGCCGCCGCGAGAATGCCCGCTTGACGCATGCCGCCGCCGACGAGCTTGCGCGCGCGGCGCGCGTTTTGTATAAATTCGCGCGGACCGACGAGCAGGGAACCTACGGGCGCGGCTAACCCTTTGGACAAACAAAATTGCACCGTGTCGGACGCGCGGGTCAATTCTTGTACATTCACGTTCAATGCCACCGCCGCGTTGAAAATGCGCGCGCCGTCGGTGTGAATTTTCAAGTGGTGCGTGTCGGCGATTTCGCGCACCTGCTGGATGTATTTGGGTGTGAGCGGCGCACCGTTCATCCGCATCTGCGTATTTTCCAAACAGATTAAACGCGTGCGCGGATAATGTACATCGTCACTGCGAATTGCGCGGCGAATCGCATCAAGAGGCAAAGTTCCATCGGGCAGGTTGGGAACGGGATACATGGCAATACCACCCAACACCGACGCGCCGCCTTGTTCGGCAATGAAAATGTGCGCCTGCTCGCCGACAATGATTTCATCGCCGCGCCCGCAGTGTGTGAGGAGCGCAATGAGATTGCCCATTGTCCCGCTGGAAACAAACAGCGCGGCATCTTTGCCCAACATCTCGGCGGCGCGCTCTTCGAGCCGATTCACTGTCGGGTCTTCGCCAAACCCATCATCGCCCACCTCCGCGCGCGCCATCGCTTCGCGCATCGCAGGCGTGGGTTGTGTGACGGTATCGGAACGGAGGTCAATCACGAATCAATGAACAATGAAGAATGCACAATGAACAAGCAAAGCCGTTTGAGCTGTCCATTGTTCATTGTGCATTGTCCATTCCTAA